>VGAF01000078.1 GCA_016870855.1 Actinomycetota bacterium
AAAGAGTTAGCTATTTGGATGCGCGATAGAGATGTATTGCTCCCGCGAGGCGCAATGACCGCTCACCACATTGATTCACATGACACATTTTGGTGGCCATCGTGGGGAATTAAATGGCGACGCGAACAATTTGGACTGGAAATGACCCAACTACTTACTTGCATCTTCGGATCCCTACCTGGTCCATTTATGATGTTCATAGGTGGCGAGGTAGGAATAGAGCACTTATTGCCTAAGATTTCAGAGTATAAGCGAAGTGATGCCTATCGAAACGGCAAGGTGCGCTGGTGGGATTCGGATTCCACTCCTGAAGAAGTATTTGGAATTTCTTACCAAATCCCAAGTGGATCTAAGACTGTGTTGGTAAATACGAGTGATCATCAAGTACGAGTACCTCTAGAAGCAGATTTGATGGTAAGAGATGTACAAGAACTTGTAGGTAAGGCAAACTTTAAGTCAAGTGAGATTACTTTAGATTCGCACTCAGCAGCGATACTCTCCAGTTAGGGGGATTGATGAGTCGAGTAGCGGTTGTAACGGGCGCTTCTGGCGGTATGGGGCGCGCTACTGTCAAGGAGTTTAAATCCAAGGGGTATGTAGTCATAGGAATAGATTCCAAGAGTGGCAACGCTGAATGTGATCACTTTTTTGAAGGCGATATCTGCGATGAAAGCCTTTGGAGCGCAATCGCAACTGCTATCTCACAACAGTACGGCAACGTAGATGCTCTAGTAAATATTGCGGGTCGGAACTACTTGTCCTTGATTGACTCTGCTGATCTCGAACAATGGCGGAATATGTTTGAAGTTAATGTCATAGGAATGGTGACTTCAATAAAGCATCTCAAGAAATTACTAGATAAAGGCGAAGCACCAGCAATCGTTAATATGAGTTCGATTTCTGGCTACATAGGCTCGATTGGTTACGCGGCATACTGCAGCACGAAAGGGGCCGTCGACTCGTTAACAAAATCGCTGGCGTTAGAGCTTGCTCCGAAGATTCGCGTCAATGCCATTGCGCCCGGTTGGATTGAGACGCCCTTTACCGTTGAGGGGCTAGAAGAATCAGCCGATCCAGTTGCGTATCGTCGCGATGTGGAGTCGATGCATGCGCTAAATCGAGTTGGCACACCTGAAGAGATTGCCAAATCTATATTTTGGATGTGCTCATCTGAATCATCTTTTATGACCGGCTCTGTAGTCATTGTTGATGGTGGCTACATGATTAAGAATTGAACGCGCTATGGAGATACTAGGCAAGAACCGAGTCATTCCGGTCCTCGTGATTGAAGATGCTTCGTGGGCAAGTGAGCTTGGAAAGTGTCTTCTGGATTCGGGAGTTTCTATAGTTGAAGTAACGCTCCGTACCGATGCCAGTTGGCAAGCTATCGAAACAATGAAAAACATAAGTGGTCTAATCGTTGGCATGGGTTCGGTTTCGAAAGAAATTGACTTGGATCGAGGCAAAGACTTGGGAGTTGAGTTTGCTGTCTCAGCGGGATTAAGAAACGACCTTGTTTTAAAAGCGAGAGCGTTAGGCATTCCCTATCTCCCTGGAGTTGCTACACCCTCCGAAGTCCTCTCGGGCATTGGCCTATCACTTGAGATTCTCAAATGGTTTCCTGCTGAAACCCTGGGAGGAATTAGTGCCCTTAAGGCCATATCTGCCCCGTTCCCTAAAGCTCGATTCATTCCTACGGGCGGCATTACCCAGGAGAATGCCGGTCAATATCTGCAAGAGAAATCCGTCTTAGCCGTAGGAGGAAGCTGGATGTTTCCAAAATCGGCAATGTCAGAGAAGAATCTGCCCGAAATCGCGCGGCTTGCGGCTCAGGCTGCAAGATTGAATTAGGAGCAATTGATGAAGATAAAGAGTGATGCTCGATTCGATCTAGTCTCTTTGGGAGAGGTGATGCTTCGCCTTGACCCGGGTAATAGTCGTGTTCGTACAGCACGGAGCTTTTATCTTTGGGAAGGCGGGGGAGAGTACAACGTCGCGCGCGGTCTTCGTAAGTGTTTTGGTTTAAAGACGGGAATTCTTACTGCACTTGCAGATAACGAAGTTGGACGACTTGTAGAGGATCTGATTCTTCAGGGAGGCGTGAATACCGAGAAAATAATCTGGCGTAACTTTGATGGCGTTGGGCGCGAGGTCAGAAATGGGCTTAACTTTACGGAACGTGGATTTGGCGTAAGAGGTGCGGTCGGCGTATCTGACCGAGGCAATACAGCGGTCTCTCAGCTAAAACCTGGCGACTTTGATTTTGGTGAGGTTTTTCAAAAAGAAGGTTCGCGCTGGTTGCACACAGGTGGAATCTTTGCCGCTCTCTCATCTTCCACAGCCGAAGTTGCCTACGAGGCCGCATCAAGCGCTCGCGCAAACGGCACAATTGTTTCTTATGACCTTAATTACCGACCGAGCTTATGGAAGTCAATCGGAGGTAAAGCGAAAGCGCAGGAAGTAAATCAGCGACTTGCCAGTACCGTCGATGTTTTGATTGGCAACGAAGAAGACTTTGAAGTTGCTCTTGGAATTGAAATTGAAGGTTCGGATGGCTCATATAAGAAATTAGATCTTGACGCCTATAAGAAGATGATTGAAGCGACTAGTAGAAAGTACCCAAATCTCGAGGTAATCGCAGTTACGTTACGAACTGTCAAGAGTGCAAGTCTCAACGATTGGACTGGAGTTGCCTGGTCCAAGAGCGAAGGATTTATTGTGGGTAAGAGTTATGAAGACTTAGAGATCTTTGATCGAGTGGGCGGTGGCGATAGTTTTGCTTCAGGTCTTATTTTTGGGCTATTGAATGGAGTCAAGCTCAAAGAAGCCCTTGAGTACGGATTAGCTCACGGGGCTCTAGCAATGACAACCCCCGGTGACACCAGCATGGCAACGCTCGCTGAGGTGAAGAAGTTAGCTGAAGGGGGCAGCGCTCGAGTTCAGCGATGAGCGTTGACCTAGCTCTCCGCATCCATGCCGAGGTTGGCGAAGGCCCACTTTGGGATAGTGATGCACAAGAGTTGATTTTCATAGATGTTACTCAAGGCGAGATTCATAGATTTAATCCCGTAAACAAGAGGGTCTCCTCCTTAAATATCGGAATACATATTGGCGCCGTTGGCCTGATGGATGACAAGCGATACATCGCGGCTGTAAGAGATGGTTTTGCAACCATCGATAACTCAACTGGAGAGATCAGCTACGTTGAAAGAGTCCTTGATGATGAAGGTATTAGATTTAATGATGGTAAGTGCGATCCATTTGGTAATTTCATCGCGGGAACTATGCGGTATGAACCCGCGATGGGAACTGCTCAACTTTATTCACTCGATTCAAGCGGACATGTTAAGTCTTTGCTATCTGGTGTAGGACTAAGTAATGGACTCTGTTGGGATGCCACCGGCGAAAAACTCTTCTATATTGATACTTTGACAAGACAAGTTGTGATGTTTCATTATGATCAAGAGTTGGGAATTGTCGGTGAAAGAAAAGTCATATATGAATTTGCTCAAGGAAGTGGCTCGCCAGATGGCATGACGATTGATCTAGACGGAAACTTGTGGGTCGCGCTTTGGGGAGGATCTAGGGTTGCCAAGATAAGTCCTAAGGGGGAACTCATAAGTGAATTGCCCTTGCCAGTAAGTCAACCAACAAGTGTGATTTTCGGCGGAAGAAATTTCGATAGACTCTTTATAACATCTGCAAGCTACAAGCTCAGTGAAGTAACTTTGTATAACGAACCTCTGGCCGGCTCGTTGTTTGTAGCGGATGTTGGAGTTTCGGGTAGGGAGGAAGCGAAGTTCTCGTTAACGCGATAGAGCAGCGAGAGCGCGCTTGTGTACCTTTGTGTCTTTACCGGCGTACCAAGATACCCACTTAGCGGCAGCTATTAGGAAATTCCATTTATCTGGATGCGTTGATTCACGGAATTCTTCTAAACAGGAATGGAGGTGCTTAACATTGTGCATCAAAGTTCCATCATCAGAGCAGGCAATCTCAACTAGAAGGGCAATCAAAGGTTGCGCAGAAAGCCCCAAGTTTCGATAAGCCGCGACAGCCGCGGTGGTGCGCCTTGCATCATGGTCATAAATAGCAGCACGAAGCTCTTCTAATAGTTCGCGGTCGTTCTTTCCATTAATCGCTTCAACATCCTCTTGGTATGGATATGCGCGTGCCGGCTCAAAAGGTACAAACTCAAACTTCTCATTCAAGATGCTCGGGCCACGCTCTAGCAAGCAACCGCCCATAACGACTGCAATCGCGCGGGTTCTTGGAGACATATGGCGCAGAGATGCTCTTAGTACATTCAATGTGGTTCCGATGTGGACCGGTGCCACTTCGCGACTTACCGCGTCGTAATCTTGATGAGGTACTGGGTCAACTTGAAGATACATATCGCAAGCCGCTAGCGAGAGGGCAGAGATCACGGTATCGGCACTTGCTCCGCCTTCGGAGAGAGCGCGAGCAACCGCTTCTGGTCTATCGCTCGGTTTGGAGTTGAGGAATTCAAGGCGCAATCTTGAAACTTGTTCTGGATTCTTATCGCCAAGTGAGACTTTGTTTGCTAATCCAAATCTAGCCACAAGTTCACTCGATTTTTCATATGGAGCAAGATTCCTTGGGAAGGTACATGAGTAACGAAGCGTCCCACGTAACATCGTGAGGCCAGACTCCCAACCAGTTAGCTCCATCATGTCCAGCGAAAGAGCGGGAGTAATTAAAGTGTGATCATCAGTGACGATCCCCTCTAAACCGATATCTAAAAGTAAATCGATAACTTCTTCTCTCTTCATACGCTTAGTAAGCCCGACGAGGCGATGATCTGCACGCATCCACTCTCCAAGTCGAACATCCGCTCTGAGCTGCGCAGTGCTTTCCTCAACGGTGCCTTCAGAAATTCCCCAGACATCAAAGAGTTCATATGGAGCAAAGCACGGGTCATGCAGGTCGGTAACTACTTGAGCTAACGCTTGAATCAACATAATGCGCTGAATCTCTTCTGGTTGCCCAACTGCTGATTGACGAGCGTCTTCGCAACCAATCATCGCGTGTGATACAAAGCCAAGCAGGTTACGTGCCTGATTACTCACGTACTTTGCTGCCGTAAGCGCGCCAGCGGCCCAGAGGTCATCCATCGGTACGCCTCTGTCCAGAGCCGCGAGAGTATTTTCAACGATTGTTTCTGGTCTTTCGTGGCGCAACCAATTAATTAACTCTTCCCGGGAGCTGGTCAAAGTTGCTTGTGCGCCTGACATAGGAGAAAGATACCGAGATGTTCCGAGCAACGCTCGGTGAGACTTTCTAGA
>VGAF01000079.1 GCA_016870855.1 Actinomycetota bacterium
CTTGTTATGAATCTCTCCGGAGCTGGCGGGGGAGCTCTTGCCGGCGTCATTATCGGAACGCTCTCATATGGTTGGTTATGCGTCTTTGCTGCGATACCAGTCTCGCTACTAGGCATTTGGTCGCTTAAAATTAATAACTAATGAGCCTTTATGAAGAGATGGGCGGACGAGCTACTTTCGAAAAGTTAGTCTCGTATTTCTACGCTTTAGTCTCCGTCGATCCAGTTCTGCGACCGATGTACCCAGAAGATGACATCAAAGGCGCTGCCGAACGATTATTAATGTTCCTTGAACAATACTGGGGCGGCCCGAGCACATATAGCGAGCAGAGAGGTCATCCAAGGCTACGGATGCGCCACGCTGCATTTCATATTGGCGAGATGGAACGGGATGTCTGGTTACGGCATATGAAATCAGCGGTCGATGAATTAGAAATGCGGGATGATTTAAGAGAAGAGCTTTGGAGTTACTTAGTTATGGCTGCGAACTCTATGGTCAATCAGCCGCGAGCTTTTTGAGATCTATTTCCAACTTTCAAGATCTCACCATTTCGCAAATACCATAAGGTTCCTTGGCGATCACGAATAGTTGTGATTCGAAGGCCGACAGTCTCAACTTTTCCTTTTACGTCTAGTACTTCAACTTGATCACCTACGCCATATTGGTCTTCTACCAACATGATGATTCCGGAGAAAACATCGCGGACGATTGTTTGTGCGCCAAGACCAACCGCAAATCCAACAACGCCAGCAGAAGCGACAAGCGGACCAAGATCAACTCCTAATTCACCAAGGATCATCGCTCCAGCAATTAAACCAATCAAAGCTTTGGAGGAACTCTTTAGAACTGAGGCCGCAGTACGTGCTCGCTCACGTTGGCGAGTTGCTTGGGTGCGTTCTCCCGGGATGAAATCTGCATCAGCGACTTTTGAGAGCGCTTTAACGATTGCTCTTGATGCGACCCGTTGGAGAACTAAGGCGATAACGAGGATGACCAATATGCGGACCGGAGCCCCTAAAAACCAATCAAGGGCTTCCTTTGCGCTGAAATCGAGCTCCATTTGAGCGGGACTTTATAAGAATTTAACCCGAATTCCGCACAATTCCGAGAGAGTTCAGGCAGGATTTCCCCCACGACGCGAGCCACGCGTTGCATAAAGGGGTTTAGCAAAGTGTCGGTGACGACGAGAAGGACTTTAGTTCTAAACGCCACCTACGAGCCACTAGGTGTCGTTTCTAATAGACGCGCGCTCATTTTAGTTTTGAACAATCGCGCAACAATGGTTGAAGAATCTGGCGTTGAGTTTCGGTATTCATCCGGATCAGTAGTTCTTCCCGCAGTAATTCGACTACATAAATTTGTAAAAATTCCATATCGCCACACCGTTCCGCTATCTCGAAGAGCAATCTTTGCTCGCGATGGTGGCCGTTGCGTTTATTGCGCAGCTACCGCAACCTCCATTGATCACGTAGTTCCAAGAAGTCGTGGTGGCGATCACTCTTGGGATAACGTCGTAAGCGCTTGCCACGGTTGCAATCATTTGAAGGCTGACAAAACTCTTAAAGAACTTGGTTGGAGATTGCGATATCTGCCACGTGAACCAGTCGGAGCTGCATGGAGAATTCTTGGAACCGGTAGAGCTGAGAAGCGCTGGGTTCCTTATCTCGAACCATTTGGCGTCGTAGCCGCAACTGCCTAGACTTCACTCATGATCCTTGCGCTAAATGAAGATGGTTCGCTGCCCGGAGATCCGCTTCCATTCTTGGAGGGTTTTCTCTGGTTTTTTGTGGCACCTACCGCAATATTTCTTGCAGTATGGGTGCTTGTAGTCGCGTCTGAGAACCTAAAGAAGTCAAAGCGCAATCGCTACGAAGACGATGTAATCACTCGTATCAACGAGTAATTAACGATCTACTGCTTGAACTTTAAGCGCTCGCACTAACGAATCCTTAGCTTCCAAAACATGTCGACGGGGCGTCGGATGTGCATCCTTACCCGTGGAAGTTAGCCAAGCATCAGTCTTTGAGAGGGTCTCATTCGATACGACATAACTGGGGAAAAGTAAGTCGATAATGTTTGAAGAGTCCTCATATGACTTAGTGTTATAGATATCAAGGATTAGGCCGAAGTATCGATCAATGAACTTGGCATGGAAGTCACGGTGTAATGGGCGAGCGAAGCCTTGGATAGCCGACAATCGCATCCAGTTCGAGATCTCGAAGTTCTCAGTTGCCGTTTTAAATGCTTGCTCTTTCGCCTCGATATTAGGAATGGCTGCCATGCAACGCTCGCGAGCGAGTTGGCCAGTTAAGGTGTTATCGCGCTGCAACTCCGCATCGATTTCACTCACTCCAGCAAGACCGCGTTCAACTAGGCAGATAAGCAGGTGCCAACGAAGATCTGCATCAATCGTTAATCCGTTTAACTTTCCATCGAGGAGTTCGCGAATCTTTCCGCCTTGGGCTGGGGTATGAGCTAGTGAGGCAAAAAAGCGAGCGAATTGAAGTTGGAAATCACTTCCTGGCTTAGCTTTCTCCAGAAGATCGCCCATAACTGTTGCAATTTTTTCGCGCAACGAGTCACGATTCTTAGGAGCTGCATAGACCTCGATAGCTGAAGCAAGTTGATTACCAAGCGCAGTCACCGTGGTGATGTCATCTTCGCCAGGTAAACCAGCGATTGCAATGTCGATGAAGTCGGAGGAGGAAATTTCTGCATCACGGAGCATGTCCCACGCGGCCGACCAACAGAGCGCTCTAGATAAGTTGTCGTTGAGCTTTCCAAGGTACGACTTCAAAGTTTCAATGGAACGCTGATCGAACCTAATCTTTGCGTAGGAAAGATCTTTATCGTTGATAAGTAGAAGGTCTGCAACTTTTTCGCCCTTTAACTTATCGACTGATGTGATTGCTCCGGCAACATCAAGTTCAACAGAAGTTCGTCGCTCTAAAACGCTTCCCTTAAGATCATAAAGTCCGACCGCCATACGATGTGGCCGCAATTCACTTGAACCAGCCGGAATTAGCGGTGGCTCTTGCTTGATAGCGATTGACTCATAGGAATCGCAACTTACTTTTACTTCTGGGCGAAGTGTGTTCACTCCCGCTGTTTGTAGCCATGTCGCAACCCAACTATCAAGTGAGCGACCACTCTTAGCTTCTAATTCATCGAGAAGATCTTTAAGTGTGGTGTTCTTGTAGGCGTGTTTTGCGAAATAAACCTGGAGCCCAGCGATGAAGTTATCGCGGCCCACATGGGCAACGAGTTGGTGAAGGACAGAAGCTCCCTTTGCATAAGTAATGCCATCGAAGTTCGCCTTTACCGTTTCAATGTCGACCATATCGGCAGCGATTGGATGGGTAGAGCTGAGTTGATCTTGGCGGTACGCCCAATTTTTACGTTCTGCATTGAATCCCGCCCACGAATTCTTAAAGCGGGTGGCTTCAACAAGGGCCAGGTAAGAAGACCATTCAGCGAAGGATTCATTGAGCCACAAGTCATCCCACCACTTCATCGTGACTAAATCTCCAAACCACATATGTGCCATCTCATGAAGAATTGTGTTGGCACGAGCGTTATACATCCGCTCCGTTACTTTGGATCTAAATACGAGGAGTTCTTCGCGGAAGGTGACGCAACCGGCGTTCTCCATGGCGCCCCAGTTAAAGTCAACGACTGCGATCTGGTCATATTTATCGAATGCATAGGCAAGTCCAAAGACTCGTTCGAAGTACTCAAATCCTTGCTTGGTAACAAGGAAGATTTCATCAGCATCTAAGTGTTGGAAGAGGGACTTTCGACAATAGATTCCCATCGGAATCTTCTTCTTGCCGTTGTATTCGTCATGCACATGTGCGTAAGGACCGGCAACCACGGCGGTTATGTAAGTAGACATGATTGGAGTTGTGGTGAACTCCCACTTCTTCTTTCCATCCACATCGCTCTTATTTTTTACCGGATTGTTTGAAATCACTTCCCAATGCGCCGGCGCAATCACGGTGAAATCAAAGGTTGACTTCAAATCTGGTTGGTCAAAGCATGGATACATATTTCGGATAAAAGCAGTCTCGCCTTGCGAGTAGAGATATACCTCGTTATCAACTGGATCGACCGATCGCTGTAGACCTTCACCAGTCTTTGAATAGATCGCCTCGACTTCGACAATCAACTCATTCTCAGCTTGGAGATCTTTCAAAAAGAGTGATTGACCAGTGAACTCACTTGGTTCAATCGGCTTGCCATTGAGCGTTGCTGATATCAATCTCTTTCCAACGGCATCAATAAAGGTGGAATAGCCTGGCTTTGAGCAGGCAAATGTCACCTTGGACTTGGAATAGAAGGTCTCCTCACCAGTTGTGACATCAAGGGTGACGTCGTAGTGATGGATCTTGAGATGTGCTGAGCGATCTGCGGCTTCAGCGCGCGAGAGATTGTTTCCTGGCATGCGCCCATCCAAGCAGAGATGGCACTCTTTGCCACTATGGAGCAGGTCACTCCCAAGAACTTCAGATTAAGAAGTTTCCGCCTCAGGGGAGAGCGGATGACAAAGGCCCAGTCCGATGCGCTAGCCAATCATTGGAATAGATTTGAAATTCCACTTGAGGGAACAATGGATCCCCACTCGCTTTTCTATGCAATCAAACCGAAGGAAGTTATCTTCGAAATCGGAAGTGGAATGGGGGAGGCAACTGCACAAATTGCAGCTGCTAATCCAGAAAACGGATATGTTGCGGTAGAAGTTCATAAACCAGGCATTGGCGCCTTGATAATTCGAGCCGAGAGTTTGGGGTTAAGGAACTTAAAGATAATCAATGAAGATATTTGGGATGTATTAAATGAATATATCGCCGATCACACTATCGACAAATTCCACATCTTCTTCCCGGATCCGTGGCCGAAACGCAGCCAATCAAAGCGACGACTTCTTCAACCGCCCTTTATCTCGCTATTAGCTAAGAAGATAAAGATTGGTGGGGAAGTATGTATCGCAACTGATTGGCTCCCGTATGCAAAAGATATAGAGAAGAGTTTCGCTCAAGTTCTTGAATTTAAAGGTGGAGTTGTCCCAAGACCGGATTGGCGCCCAATCACAAAGTTTGAAGAAAAAGGAATTTCAAAAGAGCACGTTGTAACTGACTTCTGTTACCGAAGGGTTTAGAGCTTTCCTTCTGTTTCGTACTTAGACATCAATCCAATTCTTCGTACATGTCTTTCATCTCCGGGAAATGG
>VGAF01000080.1 GCA_016870855.1 Actinomycetota bacterium
ACCAAGCTCTCCGCAGAAGTAACCAAGTTGCTAACACAGCTTGCTACTCTGCAGAAGTTGATGAACAGAATCGCAAAGAAGGTCGGCGTAAAGGTCTGACCTAGTTAGTTATAACTAACTCTGAGTGACTGAGGGCCCAGTTCTGAAAGGAACTGGGCCCTCAGTCCTTCTTCAAAGGTTTAAAAGTCGTTAGAAGTTCTGGCAATCGCTTCCATTTTGGTGAACTGATAAGAAATACCATTGAAAGTTTCTGAAAGGTATCCTTTGCAAATGCGCGTAGGTGTTGTTGGACAAGGTTATGTTGGTCTGACAATCACCCAAGGGTCTCTTGGCGCTGGCCATGAAGTTGTGGGTTTTGACCTCAATCAAGACTTGGTGGCGAAGCTCTCTGCTGGCCATTCACATATAGAAGGTGTCTCCAGTGAATCGTTGCAGTCCGGGATTGATTCTGGCAAGTACAAAGCAACATCAAATCCGGCTGATCTTGATGGATGTGATGTCGTTGTCATCGCAGTTCCAACGCCTTTGGACGGCAATGGCGCACCTGACTTATCTGCACTGAGGTCTGCTTGTGAATCTCTGGCAGTTTCGCTCAAATCCACAAGTCTTGTTATAAGTGAGTCAACGAGTTTCCCAGGAACCCTTCGTGAAGTAATTGCACCTGAGATTGAAAAGTCTGCGGTGGGTCATATGTATGCCGTATCTCCAGAGCGCGTTGATCCAGGCAATCAGAACTATGGTTCGAAGAACACGCCTCGAGTAGTAGGGGGCTTGACGGAAGAGGCAACGTCAAGAGCAGTTGATTTCTATCGGACTTTCTGCGACGAAGTAATTGCGGTATCGAGCCCTGAGGTAGCGGAGGCCGCCAAGCTATTTGAGAACACTTTTAGATTCATCAACATCGGGTTAGTAAACGAGTTTGCTCAAATGCTCTCAAAGATGGGCGTTCCAGTCGATGAGACGCTTTCGGCTGCTGCGACTAAGCCTTATGGATTTATGCCGTTTCACCCAAATGTTGGAATCGGTGGACATTGCATTCCAGTAGATCCCTTCTATCTGCAAGAGAAAGCAAAAGAATTTGGGATCACAAGCAAGTACATAGAAGTCTCGGATCAGATTAATAAATCGATGCCGACATTTATCGTCGATCGTTTAGGGAGCGAGCATGGCAGGTCATTGAGTGGCCTAACCATTCAAATAATCGGAGTCAGTTATAAGAAAAACATCTCTGATACTAGGGAGACACCTGCAGAAGCAGTGGTTCATGTCCTCAAAGAACGAGGAGCTAAAGTCACCTGGCATGACCCGCTTGTCGCCGAGTGGATGGGGGAAAGGTCCACCGTAGTTGGATCGGGCGCAGAGATTGCATTAGTTCTTGTCGCCCATGATGCACTAGATATGAGCGGGTGGAACGGTGGAAGGATCTTCACGATCAATCGAGATTTGAAGCATCCAGAGTGGACCCCGTTAATCACCGTGGATCCGAAGAGCACGAATCGCTGAACTTGTGGCGAAGTATCGAGTCCTACATCTCATAGCTCGTATGAATATGGGAGGCACCGCCACCTACCTCGCTAACTTGATGCGGGGGCTTCAATCAGGCGAAGGCGAACACACTCTCGTGATTGGCAGCGTGCCCGCCGGTGAGATCGAAGATCCGGTTACATCTGAACTAGGGGTAGTTCGGATATCCACGCTCTCTCGCGAATTTTCAATCCAGGATTTCGCAGCGAGGAAATCGTTCAAGAAATTAGTTGCTGAGTATCGACCAGAGATAATCCACTCGCACACTTTTAAGGCAGGGCTAATTGCAAGGACCATCAAGTATCCAGCAAAACGAATCCACACTTTTCATGGACATCATCTCTATGATCCAGAATTCTCGAAGATGAAAGTGATGGTGCTCAACGCCATCGAGCGGGTATTGGCGAGACGAACCGATCGATTGATCTCGGTTGGTAAACGTGTTCAAGATGAATTGATTGCCGTCGGGGTTGGCTCGGTAGCTCAGTATCGATCTATTTCTCCTGGAATTGAGCCAATCAAACTCCTTTCGAGAGAGTCTGCTTTAGAAGAAGTTAATCAGTCGCTCTCACTAAGTTCTTATGCGCAAAACCAAGGATTCAGCGAGTCTCGAATTACTAATCCTTCAAGAAATCCAAATTCTTATTTAACTGGAAGTCGACCGATAGTGGTCTGGCTTGGCCGGTTTACTCAAGTGAAGCGACCCGATCGAGTAGTGGAGATTGCAAGACTTCTTCCCGGAATTGATTTCGTTATGGCGGGTGGCGGGAATTTGGAGCGAGATTTAGCCAGATCTATCCCCGGGAACCTTTTTATGGTGGGATGGCAAGAAAAGGAATTGATGTGGTCGATTGCGGATATAGGCCTCTCTACAAGTGATAGCGAAGGAATGCCTTTATCTCTGGTTGAAGCACAGATGGCAGGTGTGCCTGTAGTGGCAACAGATGTCGGTTCGGTCGCTGAAATCGTGGAAGATCGCGTGACGGGTTGGCTTACAAAGCGAGATTCGCAGGAAATGGCAAAAGCAGTCGAAGAAGTCGCCGCGTCCATCAGTGGTTCTAATGCGATGAGTACGGCATCTCAAGCAAGAGCAGAGAGACTTTTCTCGGTCGATATGATGGCAAGGGCCCACGAAGAGCTTTATCGCGAGCTACTCGGGTAAGGTGGGTGAATCATGAAATTCTTGATAACGGGTGGTGCAGGTTTCATCGGCTCTCACCTCGCAGCACGACTTCTCGATCGAGGCGATCACGTTGTCGCTCTAGATGACCTCTCTGCCGGCTCGAAGAAGAATATTGAGAAGTTTTCTGGGCATTCGCAATTCACCTTTATCGAGGGCAATATGCTCGATAGGCAAGTTCTCAATCAAGCATCTCAAGGAGTCGATGGGATTTTTCATTTAGGGGCGGCTCTTGGCGTGAAGAGAATCTTGGAGCGTCCTCTTGAATCACTCATCACTAATCTTCATGGAACTGAAACCGTCCTTGAAGTGGCAGCAGGCAGCAAGATCAAGACCTTCATCGCCTCTACGAGTGAGCTCTACGGCAAAAATCCTGAACAACCCCTTCGTGAAGATTCAGATCGTGTTATCGGGTCGCCACTACTTGTTCGCTGGACCTACTCTGAAGCAAAAGCAATTGATGAATCCTTGGCTGTTATCTACGGGTCGACACATGGTCTTCCTTTTGTGATTGGGCGATTCTTCAACACCGTTGGGCCTAGACAGACAGGCGCCTATGGAATGGTCTTACCGGCATTTGTTAAGTCAGCGCTTCTTGGAGCGCCTATTCAAGTTTACGGAGATGGTTCACAGTCGCGAGTCTTCTGTCATGTTGATGATGCCGTTGAAGGAATGATGCGCATCTTCTTTGACGATCGTGCACTGGGGCAGGCATTTAATATTGGCGGCAACGGAGAAGTGACGATTTCACAGCTAGCTGAGATTGTTATTGCAGAAACTGGTTCAGCTTCAAAGATCGAGTATGTGCCTTACGAGAAGGCGTATCCGAAGGGTTTTGAAGACACAATGCGTCGCATTCCCGATACCACCAAGATTCTGCAACTGACTGGATGGGAACCGAAGAAGGATCTTCGCAAGATCATTCAAGATGTTGCGATGCAGATTCGCACTGAAATCTAGGAGCGAAAGTGGAGTCCTCTTCTGAGCAGAAATTGTTGCGCCAGAAGAATCCGTGGGCTCTTCTGGGAGCGCCCATAGCACTAGCAATAATGACTCTTGCGATCATGGTTCTTGCGATCCTGATTCCAGGCAGTTCTTCACCTGCATTTGCAGCAGCTAAAGCAGGTCAGCCATGTTCAAAACTTGGCGAGAAGCGTTCGCAAGGTTCGAGCCAGTTGATTTGCCAGAGTAAATCTGGAAAAAAAGTTTGGGTCGAGCAAAGAAAGAAAAAGCAGGCCACCGGTTCTCCCGCTAGCTCTTCAACAAAAGCTCCAGGCGTAACCCCCTCAACGACCTCTACTAGCGCTACAAACCAATCTTCCCCGCAGGCGCCAACTTCCTCGCCCGCGCCAACAACTTCTCCCACACCGAAGCCGAGTGCTTCTACCCAGGGTTTGGCAAAGCCGATGCCTGCGCCAACACCTGGTATCGCACTTTATGCAGGTGGGCCCGGAAACTCGGCTCCACCAAAAGAGAAGAGTTTTGAACTTCCGATTACCCCCGCGACGCCACCGGCCGGCACCAACATCAAAATCTGGCTCTATGACCCTGACGATAAGGCCAAATCTCTTGGATCATTTTCCATCTTTTATTTCACGGCAGCTATCAATGGCTGGGTGAATGCATCTGGAAATGCAGATGGAACGCTCTATGCGAATTGGCAGGTTGGCAAATACCAGATTGACACGATAGAGCCTAATAATAATTACAAGGATTACTCTCGAAAAAGATATGAACTTGAAGTGACTGCTTCCGGCGAAGTTCTGGTCGGCGGTTTACTGCCAAATTCTCAAGGCTTCTTCACGATGACAGTTGTCAAGAATCAACCTAAGCCCACTTACACCCCCGATATCGCTTGCAAGCTTGCCGATCAAACAACTGATCTGAGAACCATGGTTGGCTTCCCTAAGCGCGACTATCGTTTACCCAGTAACGGAAAAATCAATGCGTTGATCATTCCGATTGATTTCTCTGATGTTCCTGGAAAGAGAAGACCAGAAGAAGTCTTCACCGCGATGACCGATGAGATGGCACGATTCTTCTATTCTCAATCCGGCGGACGAGTCCAATTCAACTTTCAGTCGCTCAAGGATTGGGTTCGAGCCCCATTCCTTTCCAGCGCTTACAACCTCGGAAGATGGAGCGGTGGTGATTCAAATGGTTACTACGGTGCCGCGCTCGCCCTTGCTGATCCGTTAGTTGATTACTCTCTCTTTGACGTTGTTTATGTTCTTTCGCCTCGAGAAATCCCCGCATCCTCTATCGCTTATGGTCCTGCCTTTGTCTCGAGACCGGGCGATAGCTATTCGATGACGAATGAAGGTCTGGTTCGAAATGGTTCCATTTCCGGTGCCGATGCCTGGAATGCGGGAGTAACTGGCTCTGCTTGGAAGTGGATCGCGCATGAGACAGGCCACCTCTTCGGTCTCCATGATCTCTATACCGTCGCCACCGGTCCATATGGATCATGGGACATCATGTCGCTCAACTGGACCGAAGAAGCGTT
>VGAF01000081.1 GCA_016870855.1 Actinomycetota bacterium
CTTGAATCGACCAACTCCAATCTTTCCTGAACCTCTACAGCTAACGACTCACGGTGACGCTCAGGTCATCTCTGTTGTGAATCAAAAGGGTGGAGTCGGAAAAACAACCACCACAATAAATCTTGGCGCTGCCTTTGCTGAACTTGGTCGCCGCGTCTTACTGATTGATTTTGATCCGCAACATTCGCTCTCTGTCGGATTAAATGTTTCAACTAGGGAGATTGAAGGCTCCATCTACGACTTGATGATGGATGAGTCGACCAAGATCGATGATTTCTTACTTAAAACAAGCGTTCCCGGAATGGATATGGTTCCGGCGCATGAAAACCTCGCTGGCGCAGAAGGTGGTTTAGTAAGCGTAATTGCCAGAGAAAAGATTTTGAAGCGAGTACTAGATCCGGTCCGTGATTTCTACGATGTGATTCTCATCGACTGCCAACCCTCACTTGGGCTACTTACCGTTAACGCTCTCACGGCCTCCAATTGGGTTTTAGTTCCACTTGAATGTGAGTATTTTGCGCTACGCGGAGTTGCGCTGCTTGACGACATCATTAAAAAAGTTCAAGTAAATACAAATCCAGATCTCAAACTCCTAGGAATCCTCCCCACCATGTTTGACCGCAAAACGGTTCATAGCCGTGAGGTGCTAGAGCGAATTAGCGAGGCTTTCCCAAATAAGATCTGTGACACCACAATCGCGCGCACTGTTCGTTTCCCTGAGACAACGGTCGCAGGCGAGCCAATCACCTCTTACGCCAGCTCCTCTGTAGGAGCTGCCTCTTACCGTCGTTTAGCTCGTGAGTTAATTTCAATTGGAGGTGTCCGATGACGCGTCGCATTAGTCTTCCCGGAGCAGACGAGCTCTTTCGTAAGACAACTCTGAGCGCCGTCCCAGATCAAGTTGAAGGTGTTGAGGAAGTTGTTCACACCAATCGCCCCACAACTGCAACCGTCGCTAAATCTCAACCGAAGAACCCAACCGGCGTTAGACAGACTCCAAGAAGAAAGCCGACGGGACTCGATAAAGGACCATCAGGGCGAGAGAAGCACGATGAGAAGATAACTGTTTATCTCTCACCAGAAGAACTCTTCGATCTTGAGCAAGCACGACTTCATCTTCGTGGAGATCTTGGATTAGCTGTTGATCGCGGTCGAATAGTTCGCGAAGCTCTCTCGATAGTGATTGCCGATCTTGAGGCGAAGGGCGATCAATCAATAATTGCTCGAAGATTGCGCGGTCGGTAACGCAAATTAATTCGCTCTGGATCAATTAGCTCTAGATCAATTAGCTCTAGATCAATTAGCTCTGGGGTGAGCCGAGGCATAACTCTCGCGAAGTTTGTCGATTGTGATGAGTGTGTAGATCTGAGTCGTGCTCACAGATGCATGGCCCAATAGTTCCTGAACCACTCTTATATCTGCTCCCCCATCCAAAAGATGAGTTGCGAAAGAGTGTCTAAGTGCATGAGGAGATACCCGCCCACTAAGACCGCTTCTCTCCGCTGCCTCTAAGACGATATTCCATGCGCTTTGGCGTGATATTCGTCCACCTCGGTGATTCAAGAAGAGCGCTTTTTGGCTCCCTTTGAGAAGAGAAAGGCGAAGTCGGACTAGATAATCCTCTACCGCCTTTCGAGCAAAGCTTCCCATTGGAACCATTCGCTCCTTTCTGCCTTTGCCAAAAAGTCGAATGGTGGTTATCTCTCCATTTGAACTCTCCACTCGCCTCACATCATCAACATTTAATGAAATGACTTCACTAACTCGCGCGCCAGTGGCGTAGAGCAACTCGAGAATTGCACGATCACGAATTCCCATGCCTTCTAGAGGCGGCGCGGAAATTAGACTTTCGATCTCTGCAATCGTGAGCGCCTTAGGAAGTCTCTTCGGGATAGTCGGAGGAACTAATTCGCGCGCAATATCCTCGAGATTTCGATCCTTCCCAAGGAATTTATAGAAAGTTCGAATCGCAACTGTTGAACGGGCAATACTTGCTTCAGCCAGACCCTTGGCCCGCAATTTTGATAGAAAGTCGACGAGATCAACGCTCTTAGCGGTTGCAAAGTTCAATTTTCGCTCATCTAGAAACTCACCTAGTTTGAGCAGGTCTCGCTGGTAAGAGGAGAGAGTATTTTTGCTTAGCCCGCGCTCAACACCAATATGGCTGATAAAACTCTGGATTAACGCCCTATTTTCCACGGTTAATAGCAGCTTTAATCAGGCCACTAAAGAGCGGATGCGGTCTAGTTGGCCGAGATCTAAATTCTGGGTGCGCCTGTGTGCCTACGTAGTATGGATGTACATCTCTTGGTAACTCAACGAACTCGACAAGAGACCCATCAGGAGATATTCCACTAAAAATCAGACCAGACTTTCCAATTTGCTCGCGATATTCGTTGTTAACTTCATAGCGATGTCGATGTCGTTCTGATATCTCTTCCTTACCGTAAACCTCAGCGACAATAGATCCTTTGCTTAGTAGCGCTTTGTACAGCCCCAGGCGCATCGAACCACCCATATCGGCCTCGCCAGCAACTATCTTTTCTTGACCTACCATGGTTGCGATTACAGGATGTGGCGAGGTTGGTTCAAACTCCGCCGAATTGGCGCCTGCAATGCCTGCAAGATTTCGCGCCGCTTCAATAACCATGCATTGAAGTCCCAGACATAAACCGAGGGAAGGAATCAAGTTCTCCCTAGCGAACTTGAGAGCGCCAACTTTTCCTTCGATACCTCTTACGCCAAATCCACCTGGGACACAGATGGCATCAACATCACCAAGCTGTTCTTTTGCTCCCGCAGCGGTTTCGCATTCATCACTTACAACCCATTTAATCTCGACTTTTACGTTATTTTCAAAACCGCCGGCTCGAAGCGCTTCGGTTACAGAAAGGTAAGCATCTGGAAGATCAACATATTTCCCTACCAAAGCAACCTTTACGGTTCTGGAGGGATTGTGAACGCGATTTAAGAGTTGATCCCACTCCCCCCATTCCACGTCGTGGAACGGAAGGCCCAAGCGACGGACGATGTAAGCATCTAGTCCCTCTCTGTGCAGGACTTTTGGAATGTCATAGATGGATGGCGCATCAACGGCGGCAACTACTGCTTCTTGGTCGACATCGCACATTAATGAGATCTTCTTCTTAACGTTAAGTGGAATCTCGCGATCTGATCTAAGAACCACCCCGTCAGGGCTGATACCGATTGATCGTAGCGCTTGAACTGAGTGTTGGGTGGGCTTTGTCTTGAGTTCGCCCGAGGGCCCGATGTAAGGAACTAAGGAGACGTGAAGATAGAAGACATTTTCTCTTCCTACCTCCTGCCGAATCTGTCGAGCCGCTTCCAGAAATGGAAGGGATTCGATATCTCCTACAGTTCCGCCAATCTCGGTGATTACGATATCAATTTCAGGCGTCGCCATTGCGCGGATTCGATCTTTGATTTCGTTAGTTATATGCGGAATAACTTGTACAGTATCACCGAGATACTCACCACGACGTTCTCTAGCGATTACTCTGGAATAAACCTGGCCGGTAGTTACATTTGCCGATCCATGGAGATTTGTATCGAGAAAGCGCTCATAGTGTCCGATGTCCAGATCTGTTTCCGCGCCATCGTCGGTGACGAAAACTTCACCATGTTGAAAAGGATTCATCGTTCCGGGATCGACATTGATGTAAGGGTCGAGCTTCTGCATGGTTACCCGAAGGCCACGCGCTCGTAACAATCTACCGAGGCTGGAAGCTGTGAGGCCTTTGCCGAGACTTGAGGCGACTCCGCCGGTGACAAATAGATGCTTCGTCACATGAGGGGCGGTCATGGAGCACTAACTTATCACCCACTTACCCTTTTACTAAATCAAGCAATTCTCTAGCGTGATCTTGGGCGTGTTCGGAGTCCTCAAGGCCAGAAAGCATTCGAGCAATCTCGCTCTCACGTTCGCTACCCTTCACAAGCGTTACCGATGATTCGGTAATGCTCCCGTTTGAATCCTTAAGAACCCGTAAATGGTTATCACCCCAAATAGCTACTTGCGGTAAGTGTGTAACAACAATTATCTGGGCGCTCTTTGAAAGACGCTTCAATCGCTTACCGACTTCAAGCGCTGCTTTGCCGCCGATACCTGCATCTATCTCATCGAATAGGTAAGTTCCACGCGGTGAAGTGGCTGCAACAACTACCTCAAGCGCAAGCATCAGTCTAGATAGCTCACCGCCACTTGCCGCCTTTGAGATCGGCAAGAGTTCTCCATCAACATGAGCAGTAAAGAGCATTTCAATTTCATCATTTCCAAATCGGTTCAATCGGTTTGGTGGAATTAGCTCCAGATCTCCTTCTGTAGCGAGCGTTTTCGTCACCTGGCATTGAAAAGAAGCGCTTGGCATCGCCAACTCTCGAAGCTCCTTTGTAACCTCAGCGCTTAGCGCCGAGGCATGTTTTCTTCGCGACTGAGAAAGAGCTCTTGCAGCCTTTACTACTTCTGAGAAAATGGCGCGCTGCTCCACTGATAGTTCATCAACGCGACTTTCGCCTCCGGTTAAATCCTTCATGCGAGCTTTTGCAAGTTCGGCGCGCTCAAGAGCGCTCGATAGCGCTTCTTCTAGCCCGCTTCCGGTTCCAAACCTCTTTGCAAAAGTTCTAAGAGCCGCCCGTCGATTTAGTAGTTCCTCTAATCGAGCTGGATCAGCAGCAAGGTTTTCGAGAAAACTCCTTAATTCACTGGCTGCATCGGTCACCTCAAAATAAGCGTTCTCTATATTGGCGGCAGCGCTATCGATTACGGGGTCCTTATCGCGGATGGCTTGAAGTGCCCGACGGGCCGTTCCAATAGCGGTATTTGCACCGCTCTCTTCACTATCAATGGCTTCTAACACTGTCGATAGCGCAATTCGAATATCTTCCACGCTCTCCAGTTTTCGAACCTCCATATCGATGCTCTGGAGTTCGTCTTGGAGTGGCTTCAATTTGGCAAATTCCGCGAGCAGTTCTTGAAGTTCGCCGATCTCTCGCTCTCGATCCGCTAGCGACTTACGGAGTCCGTCGATTCGAATTGTGATCTCTTCATACCGGGCAAGGGCTAATTGATAGGAACTTAGAGCTGATTCGATCTCTTTGCCGCCGAAGCGATCCAATAACTCGCGTTGACGTTGCGCCTTAGAGA
>VGAF01000082.1 GCA_016870855.1 Actinomycetota bacterium
CTGGAGGACGTGGAACTGTCATAGGAACCTTGGTTGCCGTTTTGATTCTTGCAGTCGTTGACAATGCTTTAGTTCTCTCGGGAGTACAAGCTTTCTGGCAGGAAGTAGCGAGAGGTTCCTTACTCTTGCTAGCGGTTATTTTTGATCAAGTATCGCGAAAGCGCGACAAATCAGTCCGAATGGAGATCTAACGATGAGTAGAACACCAACTTTGCGGACAGTGGGTTTGACAAAGAGTTACGGTTCTGTTGAAGCGCTCGTAAATGTTTCAATTGAACTTTTTTCTGGCGAAGTGGTAGCACTAGTGGGAGACAATGGTGCTGGTAAATCCACACTGGTTAAGTGCGTTTCTGGAAGTATATTTCCAAGTAGTGGAGAGATTTTTCTTGAGGGAAAGAAAGTTGAATTCAGGAATCCTGGAGATGCCCGGAGTGCAGGGGTTGAAACGGTATATCAGCAACTAGCGTTAGTAGATACGTTTGATATTCCCGGCAATATCTACCTGGGTCGCGAATTGAAGAAGCGAGGGTTGCGTGGATTACTAGGCGTGCTTGATCGCAAGGCGATGCGGGCAGCCGCATTGAAGTCAATTGAGGATTTCGGAGCCCGGTTTCCCGACCTTTATGCTGCTGTCGAAACTATGTCCGGTGGTCAGCGCCAAGTTGTAGCCATGACAAGAGGGGCTCACTGGGGAAAGAATTTGCTGCTTCTTGATGAACCCACCGCAGCCTTAGGTGTCCGCGAGTCCAAGTCTGTGCTCGAAATAATTGAGAAATTCCGGAACCAGGGTGACAAAAGTATTCTAATTATCTCGCACAACATGGATCATGTCTGGCAAGTTTGCGATCGCATATTGGTTTTGAGACGTGGACATTTGGTCGCCGATTTGCGCAAGTCTGACACTACGAAATCAGATGTTGTTGCTTATATAACTGGAGCTCATGAGGCATGACCAGCAAGATTTGGTATGGATGCTCCGACTACACATGGCCAAAACTCTCCCATGATGCAGCCCTACAACTCATCCGCGGAATGGGTTTTGAGGCCGTTGACTTAGGGCTTTTCTACGGAGCCACGCATGTAAAGCCAGAGCGGGTCATGAAGGATGTGCCAACTTCAGCAGATGAATTGAATCGAAAATTGGAGGGTATTGGTTTAATGGCGGGAGATGTGTTCCTGACTCCTGGTTCCGATTTCACGACTCGAGCCCCTAACGACCCAAATAAGAAGGGTATCGAAGAGGCAATTGCAATGTTCACGGCAATTGCTGACTTTACTAAGCGCATAAACGGAAAAGGGATAACAGTGCTTCCCGGGAGTCCCATTGGAAGCCAGTCGAATGAAGAGGCCCGCACTAATGCGGTGGAAACTCTCAAACGATATGTAGAAATTGCCTATACTTATGATCTCGAAGTTTCTTTCGAGCCGCATGACAAGTCAAGCACCCCAACTCCGATGGAAGCCATAGATTTAGTTGAACTTGTTCCGGGCCTCAAGATCACTCTAGACGCCAGCCATTTCGAGTATGCAGGTTTTGATGTTGCCAGTTATGGTGACATTTATCCTCACACAAGACATGTACAGGTTCGTTGCGCGAGCCCAAAAGTAATGCAAGCCATTTTCGTCGAAAATACTATTGACTTGACCCTAATGATACGTAATCTTCTTAGATCAGGGTATTCTGGTGGATTGGTCTGCGAATATGTATGGATTCCCACGTGGGAGTGTCGTAGAGTCGACAATGTGAGCGAAACTGTAGTTCTACTTGAAGAACTTCGGGGATTAGTAAGTGCCAATAGCCATTGACCTTCATTCGGAGGAATTCTTTGGGAACCCGTTTCCCACTTTTGAAATTCTTCGAAATGAAAAACCTGTCTTCTATGATGATAAAGATAAGAGATGGGTAATTACTCGGTATTTGGACGTGGTGGACGTGTTGCGCAATCACAGAGTCTTTAGTGCAGAGCCCTATTCTCGTTTCACCGATGTGATTGGTCTAACCATGGCTCACATGGACGGTAAAGATCACGATTCGCGAAGGTCGATAGTTGCGCCGCCAATGGTGGGCCGGAACTTAGAAGAGACTTTGTTGCCACACGTTAAGAGCGCTTCGGAGAAGATCGTGGAGGAACTAGATCGGGATAGCCCATTTGAGGCAAGGGGTCGCCTGGGTAAGAAGCTTCCTTTGAAGACCATGGTTAGGCTCCTCGGTCTTTCAGAGAATGACGAGGACTTTCTCTCTGATGTAACAACTAAAGTAATTAGAGCCTTACAAGGGGATGAACCCCACAAGTCAATTGGCAGAGCCTCCCATGAATCATTTGCATCAAGACTTAAGGGACTAATAAAAACGAGGCGTCAAAGTCCAGTTTCTGATCTGCTCTCTAACTTGCTCTCTTCGGAGGATGAATCAGGGAACCGACTCTCCGAGAACGAAATTATCTCGTTTATGAGCCTACTTCTAGCCGCGGGTAGTGAAACCACGGAGTTGGGCCTGACCAATTTTCTTCAGGTTTTGCTCTCTCATCCTGATCAATTGAGAATAGCGGCTAGTGATTCAGAGTTTCTAAATGCTTGCTTTACAGAGTTCATGCGGAGAGATGGTGTTGTTGCCTACGAAGATAGAGGTGTAACGGAAGAGATCGAGATTCATGGTGTAGTTATAAAGCCTGGCGAATTTGTACGTGTTGCCCTGCTATCAGCAAATAGTGATGAATCTATTTTTAGTAACCCGCGAGAGTTCAACCCAGCGCGAAGGGACCTTTTACTGGAGCGTGAACACCGATCTGGTGGTATTCAAAATGGTCGCGCTAATCATCTTGGCTTCGGACTAGGAAAGCATTTTTGCATTGGATACATGTTGGCTAGGGCAGAAGTAGTTACAATTACGGAAATGCTTCTTGAAAAATATGTTTTGGGTATCGCACCTCAGCATAAAGAAGAAATGAGGCTGCACTGGTGGAATTGGAGCGTCAATTCTCTGCTGGTGGACGCGACACGTAAGTAAGAGATGAAATTAGTTGCGGGTCTGATTCAGCGCGCGGGCGCGCCACTTCCATATGTCGATTCGCGCCCAATTGAACTAGTGGAAGTCGAACTAGCGCCTCCTGGCGAGGGGGAAGTCCTAGTCCGAATTGAAGCTGCTGGTATCTGTCATTCAGATCTCTCCGTCGTGAATGGAACTCGCCAGCGTCCATTACCAATTGTGGGTGGCCACGAGTCTGCTGGCGTCGTTATGGAACTCGGAGCTGGAGTACGAGATCTGAAAGTAGGGGATCACGTTACGAGCGTTTTTCTCCCAAGTTGCGGCGTTTGTGAAGAGTGCAGAGCGGGGATGCAAGCTTTCTGTTCAATCGGAGCGGCCTCAAATGCGCGCGGCGAAATGATCCGTGGTGGAAGTCGAGATACTGGTGGAGTTACCGTGAATGCAATCTGTCCTGGTTGGGTTGAAACTGCGCTGATTGAAAGTCAGATTCAAGCTCGCGCGGAGAAGTTTGGTGGCAACAGAGTCCAAGGAATTGCCGACTTACTTAGTGAAAAACAACCAAGCAAGAAGCTCTCAGCACCATCTGATATCGGAGAGATTGCGCTCTGGTTGTGCAGCAATTCTGCGCATAATGTCACTGGTACGGCAATCCCGGTCGATGGCGGATGGACGGCGCAGTAAATGAAACTATCGCGGTTTTCAATAATCTTTCTGGCAATCTTTACAGTCTCAGTTCTGGTATCTCCTGCCCAGGCTAACTTTAGTTACGCATACCCAGTCTCTGGATGCAAAACAACATTTCCTTGGTATCACCATGATTATCCAGCCGCGGATATAAAAGCGCGCCTTGGCTGTGCGTTCGTTGCCCCAATTGGCGGAGTTGTTCAAGATGTAAGTAGGAAAGATAGATGGAGTGGAAAGACCAACCTCGGGCAAGATCGTGGTGGTTTGTCAGTCTCGATAATCGGAGATGATGGAGTTCGCTACTACGGTTCGCACCTTTCAAAAGTTGAAGTAGGAATTGAACCCGGCGTTCGCGTTGAAACGGGCCAAAAACTTGGTGAGATTGGAAGATCGGGAAGCGCCCGAGGAATTCCAAGACCACATCTTCACTTTGGGATTTCCTATCAAACCCAGCCGGGGGATTGGGAGATTCGGCGCGGTGCCATAAAGCCTTGGAAATACTTGGAGGCTTGGAAGAAGGGCGAGAGCCTTTCGCCCGTTAAAGAAGTTGCCAACGCTAAGAAGCGAGCTGTTAAATAAACGAGTAAATAAAAAAAGCCCCGGGTTTCCCCGAGGCTTTTTTGAAGAAAGTGGATTTAGTTGGCAGTCACCTGGTCAGCCTGTGGGCCCTTTGGGCCTTGGATGACTTCAAATGAAACGGATTGTCCCTCTTCGAGTGACTTGTAGCCATTTCCTTGAATTGCTGAGTAGTGAACGAAGACGTCCTGTCCGCCGCCATCTACTGCGATGAAACCGAAACCCTTTTCAGAGTTGAACCACTTTACTTTGTCTGTTGCCATGTAGCTTTATTCCTTCAGTCTTAATGGGACAAACGAGATTTTCTAGCTTGTCAGTCTTCCCGTCTTCCAGACCAAACAAGCACAAGCAAGCGGTTTTCGAAAAGCGTTGGACTAGTGAGAAGCCTACCTTGATAAATGGCGCTCAATAACCCGTGATTTTTGGATATGGACAACCTCCTATAAAGAGGTGAAGATTGGACTCTGCTAACGGTTTTGAGCAGATGGGCTGGGGAAGGTCGCATCTGCTTGTAGGTGCGGCTTGCTACCTCAAGGAGCTGCTATGAAGACGTTGCCGAGCGTTGGTTTCGGTCCTACCCATGGATACCTCTATGTACATGCTGCCCCGAGGGCGGTCCTAAAAAATCTTGAGTGGGGGATGGCTGAAGTTCTACAGATGCCAATTTCTCTCAAATGGGAGCCACAACCGTTGTTAAGTGGATCGTATCGAAGTGAAGTTTCATGGAATGGTCTTCAGGGTACGGGATCAAGGTTAGTTAGCACGCTAAAGGGTTGGCATTACATAACTTTTGAATTGTTTGAATCTTCAAGCCAAGGTAGCGATGGTTCTCTGTATATGTT
>VGAF01000083.1 GCA_016870855.1 Actinomycetota bacterium
TCTAGTTGAAGATAGCGAGACTGGGGAAGGTCGAGCCGAACACCAAGGCCCGGAGGTGGATTCGACGACATTCTTAGATTCTCCGCGCACTAAGTTCCGAGTAGGCGAATATGTAGATGCCATAGTTAGCGATGTGGCTGGAGCGGATTTGGTAGCGCAACCGCTATGAACCTACCTAACGCGCTCACCGTTTTTAGAATCCTAGCTCTGCCACTTTGTGCTTGGGCGTTGTTTCAAGAAGATGGAAAAGATCCAACCTGGCAGGTCATAGCTTGGACGATGTTCTTCATTGTGGGAATGACTGATGTATTTGATGGTCGGATAGCCCGGAAGCGAAATCAGATCTCTAACTTTGGAATCATCCTTGATCCAATCGCAGATAAAGCATTTATTGCTACCGCCCTAATCGGTCTTTCGATACTAGGGAAGATGCCTTGGTGGATCACAGCGCTAGTTCTCATTCGCGAGATTGGAGTGACGGTTCTGCGATTCGCGGTGATTAGGCGAGAGGTAATCTCAGCTAATCGAGGTGGAAAGATTAAATCGCTACTACAGAATTTCTCGGTAGGTTTTTATATCCTGCCACTTCCGGAATATCTGTATCTTCCCCGCGATATCTTGTTGGGGATTGCAATAGTTCTTACCCTATGGACTGGTTACGAGTATTTCCGAAGCGCGCTAAAGAGAACTTGAGGGAGCGTTAGAAAATGAGCTTAGGTGAAGAAGTAGTTTCCCTGCTCAAGCAGCGCGGTGAAACACTCTCAATCGCAGAATCGCTAACCGGCGGCTCGCTCTCAAAAGCACTTACTGACGTTGAAGGCGCCTCACATGTATTCCTTGGGGGAGTGATTGCATATTCGGTAGCGAGCAAACTTCATGATTTAGATGTACCGAAAGAGATGATTGATAGCGTGGGCGTCTATTCCAAAGAGACCGCACTAGCGATGGCAGATGGTGCGAAACGAAGATTTGGAAGCGATTGGGCGATTGCTACCACCGGCGTTGCCGGCCCAGGTGAATCTCACGGGGTAGCCGCCGGCAACCTTTGGATCGCAATCGTTGGCGCAGAGGTGCGGAAAGTAGAGCATCTTGCCCTTTTGGGAGGTCGAAGTGAGGTCCGTTCCGGCGCGGTAGCGAGCGCACTTTCAGCCTTCGCGCGTATCCTTACCTGATGGAATTGATGCGTTCTCATATCGGTAGCGCGCTCCGCTCTGCCCGAACCTCTCAAGGTCGAACCCTTAGAGATGTTGCCCATGAAGCGCGCGTCTCACTTGGCTACCTCTCCGAAGTTGAGCGAGGCCAAAAAGAAGCATCATCTGAGTTATTGAATTCAATCTGTTTAGCTTTAAATCTGACCCTTTCATCAGTACTCGTTGAAGTAGCGACTCAAATAAAGCTTCACGAAACCCCGGTACTTACGGTCGTCGACACGAACGCCGCGTAAGGTTCCGCTGTGGTCGAGTCCAGCGCGCGTTCTAGTTACCAGCACCAATCCACAGTTCATCGCCGCACTCGCGGCGCAATTATGGGCGCTGCGAAAGCACTTCTTGGCGAGAGTGGAATCAGCGCCACAAACATGATCGATATTGCCGATCGCGCCCAAGTCTCGCGCGCCTCTTTGTATAACCATTTCCGCGATAAGCATGAAGTATTTGTTGCGCTTGTAGAAAAAGAGATTGAACGAGTCGCAACTCTTGCTCTTGTTGCCCAATCTCGTTCTGAAGCGCTCTACACAATCTCTCGTGAGATCTCTGAACATGATGGACTAAGAAAAGCGATTGAGCGCGACGGTGATTTGATTGCTGCGGCGCTAACCGCTCGTGATCACAAAGTCTGGGTTGAGGTTTATGCACAACTTGCAAAGATATTCGCAACGGATGTAGTTGGAGTTGGCTTAGTTCTTCGCTGGTTGATGGGACAAGCCACCGCACCACTTTCGGATGAACATTCTCGCGAACAAGCAAATCGCATCTCCTCAATTCTCTAATGTAGTTTTCAATGCGGATTACTGAACTGCGCCGCCGCCTCAACGAACACTTTGGAGGTGACTGGGCTCCCTCGTATTCGAAGGATATCGTCCTTGCTGAATTAGGCGGCCAGACAATTGATCAGGCTTTAGCGATGGGGATGGAACCCTCTGAGATTTGGCGCGCTGTGCTCCGCCACAATCCTGAAATTAAGAGCGAGCTGCGCTGACCTTCATTGGAACGGCGCCCTTAGGTCGATAGGTTGCTCGAGGTTGCGCTTTAGGAAAGCCTGATTTGAGTTCTAGGCGGAAGCGGCGCGCGATTTCCAAGATGATTACTCGGCCTTCAAGAATTGCGAATTGATCCCCAAGGCACTTTCTGGTTCCAGCCCCGAATGGGAAATAAGCCCCTTTAGGAAGGCTCTTTTCAAAGTCATTGCTCCATCGCTCCGGTCTAAACGAATCAGGATTTGGGAAGTATCGGGGATCGCGATGAGTTACAAATTGGCTAACCAGAACATGAGCGCCCTTAGGTACAAACCTTCCACCTAACTCAACATCTTCAAGCGCTCTTCGGGGCGCCACCCAGACCGGTGGGCATAACCGCAATACCTCATTGAAAATCGCTGAACTTATCGGTGCTGAGAAAAGCTTCAGCGCGAAATCTTCTTCGCCTCTATGGGAGAGCACTTGATCGGCTTCAGCAATTAACCCTTCCCAATATTGGGGGCTCTCACTTAAGTAAGAGAAGACCCAAGTAAGAACATTTGCTGTGGTTTCATGGCCACTTAAAATTAGAGTCAAAGTTTCATCGGAGATTTCTTCAGCGCTGAGCCGTTCTCCATCTGGAGTCTGCGCTTCGAGCAGGATGCCTAATAAGTCATCTCGTTTGATTCCTTGCTCAATCCGATTGCGAATAATCTTCGTGGCCACTTCGTTTAGATCATCGGCTGCGGAGTGGAATTTTCGGAAATAGGGGATTGGCCAACTATCCATTCGATCGAGCCCAGGCAACATAGTCCGCTCAATACGATCGATAGCAATATGCATCGAACGCTGGACTCGCTCGGTATCTTCAGAGATATCGGCCCCAAAGAGAATTTCGGCAACGATGTCGAAGGTGAGCGACATCACTTCTGGGCCAAGGTTGATTTCGCTTCCTGCTTGCCAATTTGAAATGTGTTTCTCAGTTAAACCCAGCATCGTCTCGGCATAAGAAGAAATCTTGCTGATGTGAAATGGCGATTGCATTAACCGACGATGGCGAAGATGAATCGGCTCTTCGTTTGTAAGGAGCCCAGTTCCGAGGACTTTGCGCATCCGCTCAAAACCCACGCCCTTAATGAAGATATGTTGCTTGCTCACCGTAACTTCATGGACCATCTCGGGAGCAAATGCTCCATAGAAGAGTTGGCCACCTAAGAAGAATGAAGTGAGGTCACCAAATTGATCACGGGCGCTCCGTAGGAATCCCGGGGTGTCCTTTTGGAATTGCAGGGTAAGAAGCGGCGAGCGCGGGCCAGCGGGGATTTCCGTTTTAACGGTCCGGCGCTTTAGCGGCTTTGGAATGGGCGCATATTCAGCCGGCCGCGGGGCGGTAAAGGGGGTAATGGCCATGAGGAAAGGTAGGGGCGAGCGTGTCCTAAAGTCATTAGAACAAATGTTCGGTAAACTATCTGTCACTAACAGCGCTGAGCTGTTAGGCCCAACCAGAGCGGTTCCACACTTCCGCCCGAGCTAGCTCGGGCCGTCGGTGGTAGTCCGTACCTTCTGGACCAACTAACGATATAGAGAAAGGCAAGACAAGTGGCTAAACCCGCTAAAGATCCAACGGAAGAAAATGAAAATAACCCAGCCCCTGAGAAGCAGAAAGCCCTAGATACCGCGCTTGCCCAGATCGAGCGTCAGTTTGGTAAGGGCTCTGTTATGAAGATGAGCGAAAGAACCGCACAACCAATCGAAGTTATCCCAACCGGATCGATTGCCCTTGATGTCGCTCTTGGAATTGGCGGCCTTCCACGCGGAAGAATCATTGAAATCTTTGGACCTGAATCCTCAGGTAAAACAACTCTTACTCTCCACGCAATCGCAAATGCCCAACGCGCTGGCGGAATCGCGGCATTTATCGATGCAGAGCATGCCTTTGATGCTGAATATGCAAAGAAACTCGGCGTTGATATCGATGCGCTTCTTGTCTCTCAACCAGATACTGGCGAGCAAGCGCTAGAGATTGCGGACATGTTGGTTCGCTCTGGCGCACTCGATCTTATCGTCGTCGACTCAGTCGCAGCTCTTGTTCCACGCGCTGAAATCGAAGGTGAGATGGGCGATTCACATATGGGACTTCAAGCAAGACTTATGTCCCAAGCGCTTCGAAAGATTACTGGCGCACTTAGCCAATCAAAGACCACCGCAATCTTCATCAACCAGCTCCGCGACAAGATTGGTGTTTTCTTCGGTTCTCCTGAGACAACTACTGGTGGAAAAGCCCTTAAGTTCTACGCCTCGGTCCGTATGGATATCCGCCGAATTGAGACCTTGAAGGATGGCCAAGAAGCCGTTGGAAATAGAACTCGCGTCAAAGTTGTGAAGAACAAGATGGCGCCCCCATTCAAGCAAGCAGAATTCGACATCCTCTACGGAGTCGGAATCTCACGCGAAGGCAGCCTCCTAGATCTCGGTGTTGATCTTGGAATCGTAAAGAAATCCGGCGCTTGGTTCACCTATGAAGGTGACCAACTCGGCCAAGGAAAAGAGAACTCCCGTCAATTCCTTATCGATAACCCAGATCTCGCAAATGAGATCGAGTCTAAGATTCGCGCACATTACGCCGCTGTTGAAATCGATCCTGCGCTAGTTGCAGCAATCGATGAAGCAGCTGCTGATGTCGAGTTCTAAAGTTGAGCAACCAAGAACTCCTTGAAGAAGAAGTTGCGAGCGACCCCTACCAAGTAGGAACGACGATTGTGCTAACTGCGCTGGGTCGTCGGGCGAAAAGTAGGGGAGAGCTCTTCACTCTTCTCAAGAAGCGAGGTATCGCCGAAGAGGTCGCAAACGCGGTCTTATTCCGTCTCCAAGAACAGGGCTTTGTAAATGATTCCG
>VGAF01000084.1 GCA_016870855.1 Actinomycetota bacterium
CCATTTGGCACTTTCAGGGGAATCTACAGAGCAACAAGATTCGTTCAATAGTTGGGTGGGCGGATTTCATACATTCACTTGACAACGAATCCCATGCTAAGAAGATCAAAGAAGCTGCAACCTCGCTGGGAAAATCCCAGAAAGTATTTCTCCAAGTAAATCTTGACTCAGGTACCGGAAATGAAAATCGAAGCGGAATTGATCCCAATAACTTTGAAGAGTTTTCTGAATTCTTAATCTCACTCAATAACCTCGAATTGGTAGGAGTGATGGGAGTCGCGCCGCTTGGAAAGGACCCAGCCCCTGGTTTCGAACTTCTCTATGAGCTCTCCCTCAGATTGCGCACCAAAAAGTCCAGTGCATCCTTCATTTCTGCAGGAATGAGTGGGGATTACCTGGTAGCGCTTAGATTTGGCGCGACACATATCCGAATCGGAAGTTCAATCCTCGGTTCACGATAGTCCCAACCCTAAAATTCACCCTATGGCTAATGGACTTAGAAGAATGACTAACTATCTAGGGCTCACCGAAGATGATGGCTCATCAGCGCCGGCTCCAACTCGCGCTCTCAATCCAGTTGTGAAGACCCAATCATCTAGCGCTCGATCCCCGAAGTTAAGCGTTGCCCCGGTTGTTGAATCACAGCCTGCGATGGATCGCATCGTAACAATCACGCCGCGCTTCTATAGTGAAGCTCGCGCAATCGGTGAGTATTACCGTGAAGGTAATCCTGTAATTATGAATTTGAGCGATATGGAAGAGTCAGAGCGAAAGCGGTTAATTGATTTTGCTTCGGGACTTGTTTTTGGTCATGCCGGAACTATCGAGAGAGTAACTTCGAAGGTATTTCTTCTTACTCCACCTAATGTGATTGTTAGTGGCGAAGAGAAGAGCGCTGCGGCGCAAGCAAGCTTCTTCAATCAGAGCTGAGACCTTGCTTAATTTCACTTCTTGGATTGTCTTTGCCCTTAATATTTTCTTGCTCGCACTTTTCGCGCGATTAGTTCTCGACTACGTCCGGTTGTTTCGGCCAAGTTGGCGGCCACGCGGAATCTTGATGCCACTAGCTGAAATCATCTATATCCTCACCGATAAGCCGTTGGCATTTGTACGTCGCTTCATTCCACCACTTCGAATGGGGCCAGTTGCGCTAGACCTCTCCTTCATAGTGCTCTTCTTTGGAATTCAGATTTTGATTGGAATCTTGCGCTAAATCGGCTAGGTCATAGACTCCACTTATGGAGCGTTCGCAAGCGGTTGCACTTGATCAACAAGATCCGCTGCGAGAGTTTAAGAAGCGCTTTGTAATCACCGATCCTGATACCTGTTACTTAGATGGCAACTCTTTGGGGCGACTCCCACACGAAACCGTTAAGGCTATTAATGATTTTCTCCATGATGAATGGGGAAGGGAAGTTGTAGTGGGTTGGGGTCATTGGATTGACGAGGCCCAGAACACCGGAAATCTGATTGGTCGATCAGCACTGGGCGCTGCACCTGGCCAGGTTCTGGCTTGCGACACGACTAGTGTGAATATCTATCAGCTAGCTTCGGCCGCTCTGAAAGCTCGACCTGGACGCAAAACCATCATCACAGATGCGGCAAATTTTCCAACCGATCGATACATCCTTCAGGGTCTAGCAAAAGCCCACGGACTTAAATTGGTGACGATAGACAATGAAGATCCTTCGATATCTAGTAATGAATTAATTACGCCAGAACTGCTTGAAAGTTATCTGAGCGATGATGTCGCGCTAGTAAGCCTTCAAGTTATTCAATATCGCTCAGGAGCTAGGCAAGATGTGAAAGCGTTAACAGATTTAGTCCACAGATTTGGAGCGCTAGTTCTTTGGGATGCCGCACACGCTATTGGTTCCATAAAGCTTGATTTAGATCGTGATGGCGTCGACCTTGCCGTTGGCTGTACTTACAAATATGGAAATTCTGGTCCCGGAGCTCCGGCCTGGTTATATGTAAATAAAACTATTCAAAATGAACTACAAGTCGCGATACAAGGTTGGTTTGCTCAACGTGATCAGTTTGCGATGGGGCCTACCTTTGAAAAAGATCAATCAATTCGTGGCTTCCAGATCGCTAGTCCTTCAATTATTGGATTGCGCTGCATCAATACCTCCTTCTCTATGATCGAGGAAGCGGGCATTGAAGAGATTGAAAAGAAGTGCGCAACCGGCACTTCTATGATGGTGGAGTTATTTGAAAAGTGGCTACAACCGCTCGGCTTTACCTTGATAACTCCCGCATCACCCACGCAACGTGGTGGCCATATAACCCTTGCCCATCCCGATGCAGAGCGAATCTCGATCGCGCTTCGTAAGTATGTAAATACTGTTGCGGATTATCGAACACCTAATTCGATTCGTCTTGCGATTTCTCCATTGGCAACCTCCTATACGGAAGTTTTTGATGGCTTCGCTCGAATTAGAGATCTAGTCGCATCAAAGAGCTACGAGAAAGTGGCTGCGGGGGAGTCTCGGGTAACGTGAGTAACGAGCAGGCCCTTAATTACAACAACTATCTAAAGGTTGATGAACTTCTCTCACTCCAACAGCCTCTATCTGATGGCCCGGAACATGATGAGTTGCTCTTCATCGTCATCCATCAAACTTATGAACTATGGTTTAAGGAATTGATTCACGAATTTGCCGCCTCCCAAGTGGCACTTGAAGCAGGGGATACCCATAGAGCGCTTTCGATACTTGGTCGGATTAGAGCTATTTTGAAGATTTGCGTCGCCCAGATAGATATCCTCGAAACGATGACGCCGCTGCAATTCAATTCCTTCAGAAGCCGACTCGGTGAATCTAGCGGATTCCAATCCGCACAGTTCCGCGAGGTTGAGGCGATTCTCGGTAGACGTGATGTGCGCGCTGCTGCACATCTACTTCCGCAAGATAAAGAGCGAGTAGAACGCTGGATGGCCGCTAGATCACTTTGGGATTCAGTCATGCATTACGTAGTTAAGCGTGGTTACCGAATTCCAGATTCGGTTATGAACCGCGATGTCACCAAACATTATGAGCCCAATCCAGATGTACAAGAAGTTCTCATTGAGTTACATCGCAAAGATCCAGAAGCTGGTCTGGTGTTCGAGCGCTTGGTAGATATCGATGAAGGTCTTCAGGAGTGGCGTTATCGACATGTAAAGATGGTCGAGCGAACGATTGGAAGGAAGGCCGGAACCGGTGGTTCGGCTGGCGCTGACTATTTAAGACAGACTCTCTTCAATCCAACCTTCCCAGATCTATGGGAGATCAGGAATCGCTTCTAAATTCTCACCAGCTTTAGCGTTAGCCCTAACTCTTCATCGCTCAAGGAAAGAGTCTTATCTCGCTCGAAGGAAGTGGCGAGAACCTCTTCGGAGATATGGCTCGTAGCCTCGACAATCGCTTGGGCTACATCTTCATTTGAGTTCCATCGCACTTGAATGCGATCACTAACGTCAAAGCCGGACTCTTTACGAGCATCTTGGATTGCCCGGATTGCTTCACGAACGACTCCTTTAGCGATAAGACGAGCATCTAGCGCTAGATCTAAAGCGACGCTCTCCCCAGCGTGAGAGGCGACCGACCAACCAGTTCGAGGCGTCTCCGTAATCACGAGATCCTCTTCTGAGATATCAGCTACGCCGCCGCTGTATTGGAGTGTGGCGCTTCCGTCGCGACGAACGCTTGAAACTAACTCTGCAGCATCGAGCGAAGTAAGTGCTTTTGAAATCTCTTGTACTGCGCCACCATACTTATTTCCGAGGGAGCGGAAATTCGCCTTGATAGAGATATCAACTAGATCTGGCGCGCTTGATAGATCATCTAAATGCTCAACATTTAGTTCATCTGCAATTTGATCCTTTAGCTCTGAAGCGAGGTTCTTCCAACCGCTTGCAGCTATGAGCGCCCGAGAGAGAGGCTGTCTTATCTTTACTTGGGATTGGGCGCGCGCTGCTCTACCAAGTTCTACCAACCGGCGGGCCAAGGCGACATCGCCGGACAACTTTTCATCGAGCGCTTTCTCATCTGACTTGGGAAAATCAGCAAGATGGATGGATAGAGGCAGATTTGGATTAACTTTTCGAGCCAAGACTTGCCAGACATGTTCTGTAATAAATGGAACCATTGGTGCCATCAACAGAGTCAAAGTCTCAATGCACTCATGGAGCGTTGCTAGGGCGGTGCTATCGCCATCCCAGAATCTCCTTCGGGAACGTCGAACATACCAATTGGAGAGATCATCGACAAACTTTGCGATTGCGCTGCCAGCTTTCTGTGAGTCAAAATCTGCGTAGGAACTATCGACAATCTCAACGAGTTGATTTAACTCACTTAAAATCCAGCGATCCATCATCGGGCGCTTTGAGACTGGAGCAACTTCACCTGGAATGTAATTAGAAGCTGATGCATAGAGCGCCAAGAAAGAGACGGTATTCCAATAAGTAAGCAAGGTCTTTCGCACAACTTCGGAGATGATTTCATGCCCTACACGGCGAGCGCTCCAAGGCGAGCCGGATGCGAGCATGTACCAACGGACCGCATCAGCGCCATGTCGATCCATTAGCGGCATTGGTTCCAGGACATTGCCCAAGTGCTTACTCATCTTTCGGCCATCTTTATCGAGAATATGGCCGAGGCATAACACCGTCTTGTAAGAGGATTTGTCGAAGACCAATGTTCCGATAGCCATGAGCGTGTAAAACCAACCACGGGTTTGATCGATTGCCTCGCAGATGAAGTCAGCTGGATATGCCTCCGTGAACTTCTCTTTAGATCCGGCTTTATGCGGATAACCCCATTGAGCAAATGGCATCGCTCCAGAGTCGTACCAGCAATCAATCACTTCTCGCGTGCGAACCATGACATTCTTGCATTCGATACATGGAAAAGTGATCGCATCGACATATGGACGATGGAGCTCAAGATCCCCAAGATCTCTTCCGGCAAACTTTGTTAATTCGCTCTTGGAAGATATCGCTAACTCATGTCCATCTTCGCATCGCCATATTGGTAGCGGTGTTCCCCAATACCGATTTCGAGAGAG
>VGAF01000085.1 GCA_016870855.1 Actinomycetota bacterium
AGAGAGATTTCGCTCGTTTCGAAGGTGCTCGCTATAAGCATGTTCTAGGTCTTGGTCTAGCGACATGTCTAGAAGATTACTCAAGTTTCATCCATTGGTGTGATGGACACAGCGTTGCTAATAAGCAACACTTGAGCCTAGTTGATTTCAGAGGGTGTGGATTCTCGTGGCTCTGTGTCAGAGGTAGATGAGCAAATCCTCAAACTACGAATGGAGCTGACTTGAGAATCGAATTAGTCGTAAATGATGATTGTTTGATCCCTGATCTCCAAAAAAGTGCGGAACTAATAAGAGTTACTATCGGTATAAATCATGACTTCGATGATGTTCTTGATCTATGCGGTGGAAATCTCAGTAATGAAGAGCTCGCGCATCTACACCAACTCTGGTCTAATGATGATTTTCCTCGAACATTTAAGCGAGAGGGCGCTTCGCTGATAATTACCGCCCGCGGCGACCAATAGCCCCAAGAGCCACAAGCAAAGTTTCTGGAGAGACTTCTAACGCTTCACATAGCGGAGCAATCACATCTACCCCGGGCGTTCGCTCTTGTCGGAAATATCGAGAGAGTGAGCCACGATCAATTCCCGTTTTTTGATGTAACTCTTCCAGCCCTGAGATACCTAACTCTTCCATTCGGGTACGTAACCAGGCTGCGCTCTCATCCGCACTTACTCGCGAACCTTTCTTCAATCCGCCGACCATATGAACTCCTACTCGGGTAGTGCCCCTCTTCGCAGCAAACCATAAGTCAAAGCATCTTCAAGCGCCATAGCCGATGCGGCAATCACATTCTCGTGAACACCGACCGTGCTCCACTCGCCATTTCCATCTGAGGTCTCAACCAACACTCGAGTAACCGCCCCGGTTCCGAGTCGCCCTTCCAAGATTCTTACCTTGTAATCAGTTAGCTCAAGGCCTTTGATTTCCGGGAAAATGTTCTCAAGACCATTGCGGAGCGCATTATCAATCGCGTTGACCGGACCGTTACCGACGCCAGCTGACTCAATCTTCTTGCCTCTTGCGGTAACCACAACGCTAGCTCTTGAAGTTACGGTTTGATCCGGATTCTGATCGACAGTGGTCTCCCAACTTTCAATTGTGAAATATTTTGGGCGCTTTCCTTCAACCTCTTCGCGTAAAAGTAACTCGAAAGAGGCATCAGCCGCTTCAAAGGTAAAACCACGAGCTTCTAGTTCTTTTACCCGCTCAACAATTCGAGATGGAATCGATTTATCATCACCAAGATTGATACCTAACTCCTGTGATTTCAATTCAATAGATGCTCGTCCCGCCATATCTGAGACCAGCATCCGCATATCGTTTCCAACTAATTCTGGATCTTCATGCTGGTACATAGATGGGTCAACCTTTATTGCTGAGGCATGAAGCCCTGCTTTATGTGCAAAAGCGGAGATACCTACATATGGCTGGCGAGCACTTGGGGCGACATTTGTTACTTCAGCAACTGCATGTGAGATTCGGAATGCTTCTTCTAGCTTGCCTTCCGGAAGAACTTGTTGCTTCTTCTTTAATTGTAGGTTTGCAATGATTGAAACTAGATCTGCATTACCTGTCCGCTCGCCATATCCATTTATCGTTCCTTGAACATGGGTAGCACCTGCTGCGACGGCAGCGAGCGAGTTTGCAATTGCACATCCAGTGTCGTTATGGCAATGAATTCCCAGGCGAGCTGAGCTTCGCTCGAGTACATCATGGACCACTTGGGAGAGCTCATCGGGCAACATTCCACCATTTGTATCGCAGAGCGCGATTACATCGGCGCCCGCTTCGGCAGCTACTCGAACAACTTCAAGAGCGTAATTGGCATTTGAACGATAGCCATCAAAGAAATGCTCAGCATCTAGGAATACTCGCTGGCCACCATCACGTAGGAACTTAATTGAATCCCTAATCATCGCTAGGTTCTCATCAAGAGTGGTGCGAAGGGCTAACTCAACATGGCGGTCATGGGACTTTGCAACCAAGGTGACTGCTGGAGCGCCAGAATCGGCAAGGGCTTTGAGAAGCGCATCATCTTCGGGTTTTACATTGGGACGTCGGGTAGCTCCGAAGGCAACAAAAGTTGCGTTCTTCAACTTCAATTCGCTCTTAGCTAACTTGAAGAGCTCGGTATCTTTTGGATTTGCTCCGGGCCAGCCGCCCTCGATGAAACCAACTCCTAAATCATCTAGATGGCGAGCGATAGTTAACTTGTCATGGACGGAGAGATTTAAGCCCTCCTGTTGGGCGCCATCTCGCAAGGTCGTGTCATAGACATGAAATGCATCAGATAAGGCCACTAGCAAACCTTCCGCATCCAGCCATGTTTATCTTCAATAGTTCCATGTTGAATTCCGAGAAGATGATTACGGATTTGCATGGTTATCTCACCAGGAGTTCCATCTCCTGTTACCCAAGTTCCTGCTGCGCTCTTTGCTCTTCCAACTGGGGCGATTACCGCAGCAGTTCCACAAGCAAAGATTTCCGAGATCTCACCGCTTGCTACGCCATCGCGCCACTCATCGATGTTGATCATTCCCTCTTCCGTCTTATATCCAAGATCTCTTGCCACAGTTAGAACTGAATCGCGGGTGATTCCGGGAAGGAGCGTTCCAGTCAACTTAGGAGTGAAGACTGTTGCATCTTTTTCTCTACCTTTAACGAAGTAGAGATTCATTCCGCCCATTTCTTCAATCCAACGACGCTCTATCGCATCGAGCCAGACAACTTGATCGCAACCTTCCTTGGCTGCTTGTTGCTGCGCGAGAAGTGATGCAGCGTAATTACCACCGCACTTTGCCTCGCCGGTACCACCGAGTGCGGCGCGTACATACTCAGTTGAGATCCAAACAGTGACGGCTTTAGCAGCGTTGAAATATGCAGCAGCTGGTGTAGCGATTACAGAGAAGAGCGCCTTATTACTTGGGCGAACACCTAAACCAACTTCGGTAGCAATCATGAATGGTCGGATGTAAAGAGATTCACCGATCTTCTTCGGCACCCAAGCTGCATCTACTTCAACTAACTTTGCAACGCAAGCAACAAAATCATTTACTGGTAGTTCGGGAAGAGCGATTCGGGCAGCGCTCTTTACGAAGCGAAGGCCATTTGCATCCGGACGAAAGAGCGCAATCGAGCCATCCGGTTGTGAATAGGCCTTCATTCCCTCAAATATTTCTTGGCCGTAGTGAAAAACCATTGATGCTGGATCCATCGAGAGCGGTCCATAAGCGCGCACTTCGGCATCTCCCCAACCGCTTGCTTGGTTCCATTCTGCCAAGACCATGTGGTCGGTGAAATAACGACCAAAGCCTGGTTCAGCAACGTACTTCTCACGAAGATTGTTCGCGACCGGACTCATAGAGAGAGTTACATTTATCTTCACTTAAGTGCTCCTACTAAAGCAGCGCCAACTTCACTTGTGCTCCGTTTAGCATCGCCACGATTGGCAAGGTCACTTTCCACGGCGCGCTCAACATCAAGAGCGGCATCATCATGGCCGAGGTGACGGAGCATCATCGCAACGGACATGACTGTTGCGGTGGGGTCGGCAATTCCTTTTCCAGCGATATCTGGGGCTGAACCATGAACTGGTTCAAACATGGATGGGAACTTACGTTCTGGATTTATATTTCCAGATGCAGCTAGCCCAATACCGCCGCATATCGCAGCAGCGATATCGGTGAGGATATCCCCGAAGAGATTATCGGTAACTACTACATCAAAGCGCTCTGGATTTGTCACAAAGAACATGGAAGCAGCATCTACATGAAGATAATCGGTAGTAACTTCAGGAAACTCCTTAGCCACCTCATTAAAAGTGCGAGTCCAAAGACTTCCAGCTCTAACTAGGACATTGTTCTTATGCACAAGAGTTAGTTTCTTCCGTGGTCGCTTCTTAGCGCGACCAAATGCATCTCTTATTACACGCTCGGCGCCGCGGCGAGTGTTAAGGCTCTCCTCGGTTGCAATTTCAGCGGGCGTTCCCTCAGCTAAAACTCCGCCAGCGCCAACGTATGGACCTTCGGTTCCCTCGCGCACTACTACGAAGTCGATTGGAGATTCAGTTCGCAATGGACCGCGAACGCTTGGATAGAGCCGCGCAGGACGGAGATTTATGTAATGATCAAAGGCAAATCGGAGTTTCAATAACAAACCGCGCTCCAGCACCCCGCTAGGGACTGTGGGATCACCGACTGCGCCGAGAAGAATCACATCAAAGTTCTTCAGCTCTTCCAAGATTGGATCGGGGAGCGTCTCGCCAGTGCGATGCCATAGCTTTGCTCCGAGTTCAAACTCTTTACGAGTGAACTCAAGCCCATGCTTTTTAGAGACGGCATCAAGAGCTCGAAGTCCTTCAGCTACGACCTCAGGTCCGATTCCATCTCCGGCAATGACGGCAAGTTTGTATCTGCTCATACCTTTAACGAGACCGTTCTGGCTAAGTTAGCGCCGGTTGCTTTTGCAACGCCAGCAACAATTTCATCTGGGATAGCAGAGTCCACGGTGATAGCCATAAGGGCTTCTCCACCCGCAGAACTTCTAGCTACTTGCATGCTCGCAATATTTATCCCGGCTTTTCCTAGAGTTTCACCTACTAAGCCAACAACGCCCGGACGATCGGTGTAACGGAGGAATAGCAAGTGATCGGTCGGCGGAAGATCTAGATCAAACTTATCAATTGCGATTATCTTCTCGATCTTTTTGATTCCAACTAAGGTGCCATCAACAGTTACATGAGTGCCATCGCTAAAGGCAGCCTTCAGCGAGATCATGCTCCGGTATTCCGGACTTACTGGATCTGTAGTCACAGTGGAAGAAAAGCCACGTTCTTGGGCAAGGCCGGGTGCATTTACATAAGTAACATCTTCTGCACCGGTAGCAACTAACGCACCCTTAAGCGCGGATGTTGCAAGAACTGAGCAATCATGTTCGCTAACTTCACCCTTTACAATCACTTCAACTGAAACTGGAAGCTCGTCTGCAAGAGCAGTAGCGACTTGAGATAACTTCTCAACCAATGGAAGGGATGG
>VGAF01000086.1 GCA_016870855.1 Actinomycetota bacterium
TGGCAAAAGTGCCTGATTTTCTCCTTCACCACGATGGCGACTCAGTCGCGGTTGCAAATGATGACTTGCAACCGGGAACGCTGCAGGGACTATCAGTGAAAGAGCAGACACCGCACACCGCAGTCCTTAATCACGCAATCCCATTGGGACATAAGTTCGCGTTGAAGGATCATGCAGAAGGTGAAGCAATAATCAAATATGGAATTAAGGTCGGCATCGCATCGCAGCCGATCAAAAAGGGAGATTACGTCCACACACACAACATGAGGAGTTATCGATGGGAAGCAAGCCGCGCTTAACCGGATACCGTCGTCCAGATGGATCGATGGGTATCCGTAATCACGTAATTATTTTGCCGGTTGACGACCTATCAAATGCCGCTGCTGAAGCGGTCGCGAAAGTAGTGCCAGGCACCCTTGCACTGCCTCACGCTTTCGGTCGCCTCCAATTCGGCGAGGATCTAGAGCTCACATTTAGAACTCTTATCGGAACCGGATTAAATGGAAATGTCTCTGCTGTCGTAGTAATTGGCATTGAACCGAAGTGGACTGAGCGCGTTGCCGCGGGTATCGCAAAGTCTGGAAAACCGGTTGCATCATTTTCAATTGAAGGCAAAGGCGATCTTCAAACTATCGCTGATGCAGCTCGCGTAGCTCAAATCTTCTTGCAAGATTCATCTGAAATCCAGCGCGAAGAGGCAACTGCGGGCGATTTGATCATGTCAATAAAATGTGGTGAGTCCGATACAACTTCCGGACTTGGTTCATGCCCAACCACTTCTCAAGCAGTTGATCGCTGGGTTGCAGCCGGTGGAACCGTCTTCTTTGGTGAAACCTCCGAACTAACCGGTGGCGAACACCTAATCGCAGATCGTTGCATCGATGATGCTTGTCGGCGCGCTTTCCAAGATACTTATGACAACTACATCAAAGTCATTGAGTCGACTGGTGCAAATCTCTTGGGTTCACAACCAACCCAGGGAAATATCGCTGGTGGTTTAACCACTATTGAAGAGAAGGCACTTGGAAATATCGCTAAGACTGGTTCAGTTCCTGTCATCGGAGTCTTGAAGCCAGCCGAAGCGCCTGATCGTAAGAAGCAAGGTCTTTACTTTATGGATACATCATCAGCCGCTGCCGAATGCGTAACTCTCATGGCCGCCGCTGGCGCCGTAATCCATCTATTCCCAACCGGCCAGGGCAATGTGATTGGTAATCCAATCGAACCAGTCCTGAAGTTAACTGCGAATAAGAAGACTGCAGCCACTATGAAAGAGCACATAGATCTAGATGTCTCCGGACTACTTCGTCAGGAATACAACTTGACCAAAGCCGGCGACATGATGATGGAGGTCATCGAAAGAACCGTAAATGGCCGACTTTGCGCTGCTGAGGCGCTGGGCCATCGCGAATACACCTTCACCAAGCTCTACATCTCGGCATAAAGCAAGAAACTCGATACTGAAACTGGAGACTGGCTCATGATTTTGATTAGCGAGGATGTTTGGAGCGATGATTTCGCAGAACTACAAAAACGTTTTCCAATCACTCATGAGCCTGATCTCTGGAGTAGAAAAGAAGATTTGAAATCGAAACTAGCCGAAGCGAGCGCGCTAGTAGTTAGAAATAGAACTCAAGTAACTCGCGAATTGATTCAAGCGGCGCCTAAATTGAAAGTCATCGCGCGCGCAGGAGTTGGGTTAGACAATATTGACATTCAAGCCGCCGATGAAAATGGGATAGTCGTTGCCGCAGCCCTAGGAATTAATGCGGTAGCGGTTGCAGAACATACTTTAGGGCTAGCTATTTCCCTAGCTCGATCAATTGTCGATCGAGATAAGAGCACTCGCTCCGGTGAATGGAATCGTGGCGCTGGAAGTGAGATCTCAGATAAAACTTGGGGGCTATTAGGTTTTGGGGCTACCGGTAGAGCTGTAGCAAATTTATTACAAGGTTTTGGTTGCGAAGTACTTGCTTATGATCCATTTGTTAAGAGCGCTGAAGGCGTAAAACTAACGACTCTTGATGAAGTTATCTCTAAATCTGATCTGCTTTCCATCCATCTGCCTGCCACGAAAGAAACGACGGGCATGATAAATCGCTCCTTACTTGAGAAGATGAAGAAGAACGCGCTATTAGTAAATGTTGGTCGTGGTGAGGTTGTAAATGAAACTGAATTAGAAGCCGCATTAAGAGCGAATGTGATTGCCGGCGCCGCCCTTGATGTTCGGGTTAGCGAACCACCAAAAGATGATCTATTTAAAGGGCTACAAAATGTGATCCTCACTCCACACATTGCTGGGATCACCAAAGAGAGCCAGGCTGCGATAAATCGGGTTTTAGTAAGTGAGATAGAGGCGGCCTTAACGAATTCGCCACATAAATATGCGGTCGGCAAGGTGAAACAGGCTACGCGATGAGCCTTAGCGCATCACATGCAATCGAACATTGCACTGCACTCCTTGAGAAAGTAGGAGTTCCTAAGAGCAAGGCGCACGCGACTGCCCGGGCAATAGTGCTCTCAGATGTTTGGGGTAATGCATCACATGGCGTAATGCGCCTTCCGTTTTATCTAAAACGGATCACTATGGGCGGCATCAATGCCGGGGCTAATTTGAAGAAGATTTCAGAGCGAGGTGCAATAACTAGCCTTGATGGCGAAGATGGATTAGGTCATTGGCAACTCTGGGAAGCTGCGAGTATCGGAGTGCAAAAAGCGAAAGAGTTTGGAATCTCACTAGTCTCGGTTAAGAATTCAAGTCACTGTGGCGCACTCGGTGTTTATCTCTATCCAGCGCTAGATGCCGGACAGATCGCTCTCATATTCACAAATGGACCTGCGGTTATGCCAGCCGTAGGAGGAAATGCACCGCTAATTTCAACGAGTCCGATTGCTGCAGGAATTCCAGCTAAACCACCGATGATTATCGATCTCTCAACATCAGCAGTCGCACGCGGCAAGATTGCCGCTGCGGCTAAGAGTGGTGGCACGATCCCGGAAGGTTGGGCGGTAGATAAAGAAGGAAAGACCATTACTGATGCAAGAGAAGCGTTAATGGGAATGCTCGCTCCACTTGGTGGCGCAAAGGGTTTTGCCCTTGGCTTGATGGTGGAGTCACTATCTTCTGGCTTAAGCGGTGGAGCGTTATCAACCGAAGTACCCGACATGTTTAACCCCGATGACGATACGAAACCCCAAGGCATCTCGCACACAGTAATAACTATTGACCCAAGCGATCTAGGTGATTCAGCTTCTTATGCAGACTTCAATAAGTTAGCCACACAGATAAAGGAAACTGGTGGGCGAGTTCCGGGTGCAAAACGGACTCACCCAAATGACGCTGAAAGCCACGAGATAACTGTGGCCGAGGCGGTTATCAAAGATTTAAATGATTGGTCTACCAAGCTAGGTCTACCTAATTTCTCATGAAGTTGACTGGGACAAATCTAAAGTACTTCTCAATTATCTTGGTAGGCGTTGGTATCGCTTACTTGATAAATCAATTTGAAGGCGCAATCTCGCCACTCTTCTTCTCAATGGTTTTGGGAATCATCATGGGTAATGCGATGGATTGGAGTAAAGGTAAGTCTGCTATTACCTTTGCATCAAGAAAGGTCTTGCGACTAGGAGTTGTATTCCTCGGGTTCCAAATCTCAATTGATAAGTTCATCGAAGTCGGACCTAGGGGATTGTTAGCAGTTGCACTGTTAGTGGCAACCGTATTTGTGACGTTACGGCTATTTAGTCAAAAGTTTGGAATCTCTGATTCACTTGGAACGCTCATTGCTGGAGGATTTGCTATCTGCGGGGCGACTGCGATTGCGGCTATCTCATCAACACGCAAAAGTGGAGATAAAGATGTTTCATATGCGGTAGCCATAGTCACGCTATGTGGAACGCTCTCTGTCTTTGTGATTCCACTTCTTGCTACCTTCTTAGGGTTGAGTGATCCAACAATCGGAGCGTGGATCGGGGCTGCCGTGCATGACGTTGGACAAGTCATCGCAGCCGCATCTATGGTGAGTGATGAGGCGTTAGATTCTGCGGTGATTGTTAAATTGACGCGCGTTGTTCTTCTGATTCCACTAATTCTCTTCTTGGCGAGGGGGAGCGTTGGAAGTGGCTCAATGCGTAAAGCAACTCCTAAATTTGTATTTGCATTTGTCGCCTGCGCCTTGATTGTTAACGCGCTCTCACTTCCGGAGTCAATCGTTGATCTCGGTAAGGAGAGTTCAAAAGTTCTCCTCTCTATTGGGCTATTTGGAATGGGACTTTCGGTGAAGTGGTCCCAAATCCGCGCCCTTGGAGCGAAACCGCTCCTCTTCGGAATTACCGCCTGGGTGGGCTGTGGGGCCTTCGCTCTGGCCGTGATCCGTGGGGTTGGCCTCTAGTCGGGGCCCGAATTTCCCTTTTTCTACCCCCTCTCTTAGACTCGCCCTCTGCCTAAATGAGGTTCAAAAGCGGAAAATTGGGGTAAAAGCTTGGCGAAAAAAGATGGTGCAATCGAAATCGAAGGCACTGTTGCTGAAGCTCTACCAAATGCGATGTTCCGCGTTGAGCTCACCAATGGACACAAAGTTCTCGCACACATCAGCGGGAAGATGCGACAGAACTACATCCGCATCTTGCCGGAAGATCGTGTGATCGTAGAGCTGAGTCCATATGACCTCACCCGAGGTCGAATCATTTATCGGTACAAGTAAGCGCTGTTAGTAAGGAGTTAGTCGTGAAGGTTAAGCCGAGCGTGAAGAAGATTTGCGACAAGTGCAAAGTCATTCGTCGTAATGGTCGCGTCATGGTTATCTGCGACAACCTCCGTCACAAGCAACGTCAAGGATAGTTCTAAGAAAAAACTTAATATCAAGTACGCGTGACACAACAATCGCGAAAGCGATTGACCTCCTGACTGAAAGCGGGAGCCGGTTAATCCGGGAGTGTTGCGGAGGAGTTTCAGATTATGGAAAGAGCTATAAATGGCACGTCTAGTTGGCGTCGATCTGCCGCGTGAAAAACGGCTTGAGGTCGCGCTT
>VGAF01000087.1 GCA_016870855.1 Actinomycetota bacterium
CTATTACTTGCTTTTTTTCGCCTTCCCGGTCGCGCTGCGCTTTGCCTTTCGCCTCGCTCCGGCATCACTTATCGTTTTCTCAGTAAGGGTTGGAGCTTTTTTCTTTCGTGAGCTCTTCTTCTTTGGTGCGCCGCCATTTTCAATCTCCCAGGCCCGGCGGCCGGCTAATAGTTCAAGGGCGCGTTCGATAGTCATTGCTTCTACGGTATCGCCACGGCGAAGTGTTGCGTTGGTTTCGCCATCGGTTACGTACATTCCAAACCTGCCATCTTTAATAATAATTTGGCGTTTAGTCTCGGGGTCGGCGCCCAGATCTTTAAGGGGCGGCTTGGCAACTCCTCGCCGTCTTACCTTTGGTTGTTTATATATCTCCTCTGCTTCATCGAGCGATATCGAGAAGAGTTGCTCCTCTGATGTAAGAGTTCGAGAGTCGGTGCCTCGCTTTAGATAGGGACCGTATCTTCCGTTTTGGACTGTGATTTCTTCGCCAGTTTGGCTATCTGTTCCAAGAACTTTAGGTAGCGATAAAAGTTTTAAAGCGTCATCAAGAGTTACTGTGTCTAAGGTCATGGTTGATAGAAGTGAAGCAGTCTTAGCTTTAACTTCTTTCTTTTTCTTTTTTCCTTCCGGCTCAGGAAGGACTTCGGTTATATAAGGACCGAAGCGTCCTGATTTTGCGATAATGGGAAGACTTGTTGTTGGATCAGTTCCAAGTTCACGCTCCCCTGATGGAGCCGCAAGAAGTTCTATTGCTTTTGGCAGAGTCAATTCGTCAGGAGCCATTCCTTCAGGAATGTTTGCGAACTTACGGTCATCACCTTGGCCTTGTTGTAGGTATGCGCCGTAGCGACCAACGCGGATTTCAATATCTTCGCCCATCTTCATAGTGTTTATCTGTTGAGCATCAATCGAGCCAAGGTCGGCGGCGAGATCTTGTAGGCCAGGTTGATCATCGTGACCATAAAAGAAGTTAGTGAGCCAATGAATTCGCTCTGCTTCACCGTTGGCAATCTTGTCTAAGTCCTCTTCCATACTTGCGGTGAATTCGTAATCGACAAGCTTGGAAAAGTGCTGTTCTAGCAAGCCGGTTACGGAAAAAGCCAAGAAAGTGGGGACTAAGGCCCTTCCTCGTTTTACAACGTAGCCGCGGTCTTGAATTGTCTGGATGATTGAGGCGAAAGTTGAAGGTCTTCCTATTCCGAGTTCTTCAAGTTTTTTGACCAGGGTTGGTTCGGTATAACGAGCAGGCGGTTTTGTTTCATGTGACTCAAACTTGTACTCAGTTACATTTATTTTCTGACCTTCTTGCATCGAAGGTAGGCGCTTATCGGTTTCATCTTCATTCTTTTCATCAGTTACATCCTCGTAAGCAGCAAGAAAGCCGGGGAAGGTTACGACTGAGCCATTTGCCCTAAAGGTTAAATCTTTACCCTCTTTGGTTTTTACATCAAAGTCGACGCGGGCCTGCATCTTCTTTGCATCAGACATCTGGGATGCGACGGTGCGTTTCCAAATTAAGTCGTAGAGAGCTAGTTGGTCTCTTGTTATTTCTGGAGCTAGCTCACCGGGAGTCTTGAAGCTGTCTCCGGCAGGGCGGATTGCTTCATGAGCTTCCTGGGCATTCTTTGTTTTCCCTTCATAGAACCTTGGTGAGTCTGGGATGTGATCGGGTCCGTAAAGAGATTTGGCAGAACTTCTTGCAGCTTTGATTGCGGTCTCCGATAAATTCACAGAGTCAGTGCGCATATAAGTTATGTAACCGCCTTCGTAAAGACTCTGGGCGATTCGCATAGTTAGTTGCGCGCCCCAACCAAGTCGGCTTCCAGCATCTTGTTGCATTGTTGAAGTTGTGAATGGTGGTTTCGGACGCTCAGTTCTGGGTGAATCTTCGATTGATTTAACAGTGAGTTTTTCATTTCTTACCAAGGTTGCTAGGTGACTTGCTTGGACTTCATCAAGAAGAAGGATTTGATTTGCGCTCTTCTCTTTTAAGGCTCCATTTGAGTCAAAATCATTAGTTGTTGCAAGCCTCTTTCCATCTACCGAGATAAGCCTTGCGTTGAAGTTTTGATCTGTGAGTGCAGTTAAATCCCACCAAGTAGAGGCTATGAAAGCCATCCGCTCACGCTCTCGCTCAACGATTAAGCGAGTAGCAACAGATTGAACGCGGCCAGCTGAGATTCGGGGCATTACCTTTTTCCAGAGAACTGGCGAGAGGCGATAGCCAAAGAGTCTGTCTAAGACACGCCGTGTTTCTTGGGCATCCACTAAGCGTTGATCGATATCCCTTGTTTCATCTACTGCTCTAAGGATTGCCTCTTTTGTAATTTCATTAAATACCATCCGCTTAACGGGAACCTTAGGGCGGAGAATTTCCATTAGGTGCCATGCAATAGCTTCGCCTTCCCGATCTTCATCGGTGGCGAGGATTAGTTCATCTGATTCTTTTAAAAGATCTTTGAGTTCTTGAACTTTCTGTTTCTTATCTGGATTTATGACATAGAGCGGCGCAAAGTCATTTTCGATATCTACACCTTCGCGCGACCAAGGGAATTTCTTGTACTCCTTTGGGATATCGGCAGCGCGCAGAGGGAGATCGCGTATGTGACCGATTGAGGCCTCGACGATGTAATCATCGCCGAGGTACCCACCGATCTTTCTTGCTTTAGCTGGCGATTCAACAATCACCAGCTTCTTAAGCTTTTTAGCCAATTTGGTTAGCCGATTGTTGTGGACTTACGGCGACCGCGGACTAGCGCAGCAACAATGATTGCCGTTGCTACGAGCGCGATTGCCATATTTAGTGTGTCCTTACCTTCGAGTGAGAACTTCACAACAGCAGGTGTTACTAGAAGGCCGACTAGGTTCATAACTTTAATTAGTGGGTTGATTGCTGGACCAGCGGTGTCCTTGAAAGGGTCGCCAACCGTGTCGCCAATAACGGTTGCAGCGTGAGCATCGCTGCCCTTTCCGCCGTGATGGCCGTCTTCGACCATCTTCTTAGCGTTATCCCAAGCTCCACCAGAGTTAGCTAGAAATACCGCCATCAAAGTTCCGGTTCCGATAGATCCCGCTAAGTACGCACCGAGTGCGCCTACTCCAAGACCGAAGCCAACAGCGATTGGCGCCATAACAGCTAATAGGCCTGGGGTTGCTAGCTCACGGAGTGAATCGCGAGTACAGATATCTACAACTCGGCCATATTCAGGCTTTTCGGTTCCCTTCATGATGCCAGGGTGAAGTTGGAATTGATTTCTAACTTCCATAACAACTGCGCCGGCAGCACGTGAGACGGCATTAATTGCAAGGCCTGAGAAGAGGAATACGACTGATGCTCCGATTATTAGACCGACAAGATTGCGAGGATCGGCAACATCGAGGATGCCTTGGAATTCTGGACCGAGGTTTGTAACAGTTGAGCCGAATTCTTTAACTGTGTTCTTGATTGCATCTGTAAATGCACCGAAGAGAGCGGTTGCGGCAAGAACTGCGGTTGCAATTGCAATTCCCTTTGTAATTGCCTTAGTTGTGTTTCCAACAGCATCTAATGAGGTAAGGATCTTTGCACCTTCACCCTTTACGTCGCCAGACATCTCAGCAATTCCTTGAGCGTTATCTGAGATTGGACCAAAGGTGTCCATCGCAACAATCACTCCAACAGTTGTTAGTAGACCGCAACCCGCGAGGGCGACTGCGAACAAAGATAGAACGATTGTTCCGCCACCTAATAGATAAGCACCGAATACTGAGGCAGCGATTAGTAGTCCAGAAAAAACCGCTGATTCAAAACCAACCGAAACGCCGGCAAGAATTACTGTTGCAGCGCCAGTCTTTGAAGAGGCGGCAACATCATTTACTGGGCGCTTTCCAACTTCAGTGAAGAATCCGGTTAGCACTTGGATAGCGGCAGCAAGAATGATTCCAATTAGAACAGCGCCAAGCGCCAGAACACGTGGATTAACGCTTGTTTCAGCAGCGAGAGCCGAGTCAACGCCTGTTAGTGCGGTGAAACTATTAGGTAGATAGGTATATGTCGCAAGACCTACAAGGACTGCCGAAATAACGGCAGAGATAAAGAATGAGCGATTAATTGCACTCATTGCGCTCTTATCGGTTGAGCGAAGTCGAGTGAGGAAGATTCCCAGGATCGCAGTGAGGATTCCGATTGCAGGAACGATAAGTGGATATACGAGACCGCTATCTCCAAAAGCGGCCTTACCTAAGATGAGTGAGGCAACAAGGGTTACGGCGTAGGACTCAAAGAGATCGGCTGCCATTCCAGCGCAGTCACCGACATTGTCACCAACGTTATCTGCGATTGTTGCAGCGTTACGTGGGTCATCTTCAGGAATGTGTTTTTCAACTTTACCAACGAGGTCTGCGCCAACATCGGCAGCCTTTGTGAAGATACCTCCACCAACGCGCATGAACATGGCGAGCATCGCTGCGCCAAAACCAAAACCTTCAAGAACAGCTGGGGCATCGGCGCGATAGATGATTACAACGACTGAAGCTCCGAGAAGTCCAAGTCCAACAGTCATCATTCCAACTACGCCTCCGGTGCGGAAGGCAATTTGAACAGAGCGCTCGGCTGAGCCTTGGCGAGCTGCTTCAGCTACCCGCACATTTGCGCGAACGGCGAGCCACATGCCTTGGTAGCCAACGATTGCTGAGAAGGCGGCGCCGATTAAGAAGAATATTGAGCGACCGATCTTTACATCCATATCGCCAGGAAGAGCAAAGAGAAGTACAACAACTATTACGACAAAGAAGGAGAGGGTGCGGAACTGGCGGGCTAAATATGCAGCTGCGCCTTCTTGGACGGCGGCAGCGATCTCTTGCATCTTCTTAGTTCCTTCAGATGCGCTAAGAACCTGGGCGCGAAGTGCAAAGGCAATTGCGAGGGCG
>VGAF01000088.1 GCA_016870855.1 Actinomycetota bacterium
CCTAATAGATAATCATCGAGTTGGAAGTGGAGCGAATGCCACATCGAAAGAACGATGACTGGGATAGTAAGTAATAGCGAGAGGAATACCCGAAGGCCAAGGCGCCTCGTATTTGAAAAACTCTCACTCTCATCGCTCCGTAACTTCGCGCTATATCCCGCAGCTTTAACGGCATCAATCAGCGCTTTGGTAGCGGTGCCTTGTGGAACGAGAATGTGAGCGGTCTCAGTCGCTAAATTGACGGTCGCCTTTGCGCCCGGGACTTTATTTAGAGATCGCTCTACGGTTGCAACGCAGGAAGAACAAGTCATTCCTTCAATGTTTAGATCGACCTGTTCAATTGAGCTCATGGCTAGTTACCACCAGAGTTGATGGACTCTAGAAATTGGGCGTGAAGCGCACGGTTTGCTGAGATTCCACTCTTTCCAAAGGGGCCCGGATTTCCTTCAAGATCCGAGAAGACTCCACCGGCTTCTTCAACTATTACAGCAAGCGGCACCATGTCCCAGAGCGCAAGGGCTGGTTCGGCTGCGATATCTACTGCGCCTTCGGCAACCAACATGTGTGACCAGAAATCACCGATACCGCGTACTCGCCAGACTTTATCTAGAAAGTTTAAGTAACTTCCTTTTCGCTCGCCCCAGCCTGCTAAATCCGAGAAGGAGAGTGAGGCATCAGAGAGTTTTGAAACTTTCGATGCATAGATCTGTGTGGCTATCCCACCATTTACTTCGGTATAAGCGCCAAAACCAGTTGCGGCATACCATCTTCTAAATAACGCAGGTGCGCTAACTATTCCCGCAATAACTCGATCAACGCCACTTTCGCTGCGATGAACTAGCCCGATTAACGTGGCCCAAATAGGAACTCCACGCAAAAAATTTTTAGTGCCATCAATTGGATCAATCACCCAGTAACGAGAATTCGAATCGATTGATTCAGGTCTTCCATACTCTTCACCGACTATTAGATCTTTCGGCCGTTCTGTCGCGAGAATCTCGCGAATCTTCCGTTCAACCGCTCTATCAGCATCAGTCACCGGTGTTGCATCTGGTTTGGTCTCAATCTCAAGATCTTGGGCGCTATAGCGATCGAGTGAAATCGCATCGCTGGCATCAGCTAGGCGCTTGAGAAGTTCAATATCTCCGGTTAACTCTCCGGGGTAAGTCGCCATAGGCGTTAGGTTATAGGTTGCGAAGATGAAGCGAGGATTCGACGAAGCCCGGCAACGCGCTTAAAGGTTCTGCCCTCGCTAGGGATGTTATTGAGCGCACATCCAGCCTCAATATGTGAGCAGTTCTTTGGACAGTTCACAATGGCTTCTGCGAGTTCCTCGAAGGCGCTAATCACCCGCGATTGATCTACATGCTCTAAGCCAAATGAACGAACTCCCGGGGTATCAAAGATCCAACCACCATCTGGAAGTTCTAAGGCATAAGCACTTGATGAGGTATGTCTGCCTTTACCCGTTGCGAAATTGACATCACCGGTTGCGCGCGATTGGCTATTTAGTAGCGCATTGAAGAGCGTTGATTTACCAACTCCCGAGTGGCCAATCAGAACCGACTTCTTGCCGGTTAACTTCTCACGGAGCGAGCTAAGAACTTTGAGGTCACCAGCTTTTACAGATAGCACAAAGGTTGAGATATCAAGAACTTCATAGGATTGTAGGAACTCAGCCGGATCTGCTAAATCTGATTTAGTAATCACAAGTATCGGCTCAATGCCTTGGTCGTAAGCGACAACCAAACAACGATCGACAAAGCCATGTCTTGGGGTTGGATCGGCTGCTGCCACAACAATCACTAGTTGATCTACATTTGCCGCCACCGACTTCTCAAATGCGCCGATGTCATCGACAGTTCTCGACAATAAATTCTTCCGCGGCGCTACCTCCACCGCTCTTGCCAAGGTTCCATCATTGCCCGATACGTCGCCATCGAGGCGAATCAAATCTCCGACCACAACTGAGTTCTTACCAAGTTCCCGGGCTTTCATCGCCGTAACTACAACGCTCGCATCGGTTAAACAGGTAATCCGACCTCTATCTACAGTGGTTACAAAAGCAATCAGAGCGGCAGAGTAATCTGGTCGATTCTTACTTCTCCGCGGTTTGGAGCGAGGCGCTCTTACTCGAGCATCGCTCTCGTCATAACGTCGATTACTGCGCTTACTCAACTGTGCTACTCCAAAGCCCTGGAAAATCAGGGAGCGTCTTACGAGTTGTTTCAATGTTCTCTACTACGACATCTTTTATCGCAAGTCCCAAGATTGCACCGGCGGTAGCAAGGCGATGGTCCTCATAGGTGCGGAATAGGTGAGGAGATTTTGAAGGAGCTCCGTTATTCGCAGGCTTAATCATTAGCGAATCACTCTCTTCAATCACCTCACCGCCACCGGGATGAATTAGAGCGTTAATCTCAGTTGCAAGGGCTGCGAGGCGATCTGTTTCATGAAGTCTTAAGTGTCCGATGCCACGGAGATGTGAGGGTGAATCTGCTAACGCAGCAAGGGCAGCGATTGATGGAGTTAGCTCACCTTCATCGTGAAGATCAATATCAATTCCCTGTATCTTTCCAGCTCCAGATATCTTCAAACCATCTTGGACAAATTCAATCTCGGCTCCCATTGCAGTAAAAATCTCGCGGAGTCGATCACCGGGTTGGGTAGTTGATTTCGGCCAATCTCTAATGATTACCTCACCGCCACAAATAATCGGGGCGGCCATAAATGGCGCTGCATTTGATAAGTCTGGCTCAATCACCAACTCTCTTCCGGTTAGCCCGCCTGGGGAGACCTGCCAGAAATCGCGCGCACCCTCTTTTCCAACCTTTACCTCAGCGCCAAAGTCACGGAGCATCGCGATAGTCATCTCGATGTGAGGCAGTGAAGGAAGCGACTCACCGCTATTGATTACCTTTAAACCTTCGCGCATCTTTGGCCCAGCCAAAAGGAGCGCTGAGAGGAATTGGCTTGATTTACTCGCATCAACTTCTACCTCGCCGCCCTGAATTGATCCCGCCCCATTTATGAGCAGTGGGAGTGAATACTTATTCTCATGTTCAATAGTTACGCCGAGATCTTCCAAAGCCTTAATCAATGGCCCAACGGGACGTTCGTGGGATCGGGCATCGCCATCGAAATTAATTAGACCTTTTGCAAGCGCCGCTACCGGGAGCGTAAAACGCATTACCGTTCCAGCATTTCCAACATCTATTGAGGCCGGGCCAAAGAGTGGGGCTGGAGTTATCTCCCAAACATCATTCTTTGATTGAACTTTTGTACTAAGGGATCTCAGCGCCGCGACCATTAAATCGGTATCACGCGAGCTAAGTGGCCTAATCAATCGAGAGGGTGAATCAGCGAGAGCTGCGAGAATTAGCGCGCGATTTGTGACTGATTTAGATCCGGGAATGGTTAGCGTTGCGCGAATTGGTTTGGGGCTGGTCGACGCGTCAGCGCCGAACTTGCCACGATATGGCGCGTTCCAATCCGTCATGAGCCGAGTCTAACCGGAGATAGATTAGAGCCGTGTGCGGTCGTTTTGCTCTATCTGCGATGCTTACTGATATCGCTGAAGAATTCTCGACACATAACTCAGATGGCGAGACACCTAGATCACTTCCTATTGATTGGAACATCAAACCCACGCAAGATGTTTACATCATCAAAGCTGACTCAACACGGAAGATTGATGTTGTTAGTTGGGGATTGATTGCGCCTTGGAGTAAGAGTGGGGAGGAAGCGCTCCGCTCGCAATCGCAGGCGATTAATGCGCGATATGAATCGGTTCATGAGAAGCCAACCTTTAAGCGGGCATTTACTAGAACTCGCTGTTTAGTTCCGGCCTCTGGTTACTATGAATGGGCAACCGAACTAGGACGTTATAAGACTAAACAACCGGTCTACATTTCTAGAGAAGATGAGCGCCTCTTAGCCTTTACCGGAATCTATGAGAGTTGGACATCGCCTGAAGGTGTAGTGCGAAAGAGCGCAGCGATTATCACCAGGCCGGCCGTCGGCGAATTATCAAAAGTTCATGATCGGATGCCAGTTTTTCTACCGCGAATAAGTTGGGATGAATGGCTAAATCCTGAGAATAAAGATATTGAATTCCTCCGCTCATTAATGGAGGTCAAGAAACCAGATGAGGGTTTGAGATTCTGGCCGGTTCGTCCGCTAGTGAATTCGATAAAGAATAATGGCGCGGAGTTGATTGAGCCGATACAGCTTGGGGAGCCAGAGACTCTCTTCTAGCGATAGCCTTTGGGGCGATGATTTGGAGCAGATAAATTTAGCGATGCAAAGCAGAGGGAGGGTCTGACTTAATTGGTCTCAAAGAAGTCAGCAGATAAGAATCCGGAAGAGCTTCCGGTGGATGGCGCTGCCCAACTTCTTGATTTAGAGGAAAGCGATGAAAAGTCGGTCAATTCGAAATCTCTTGCTACAAAACCTAGCGGTGAGTTAGTTCGTGTAGATCGAGATAAAGAATCTGCAGCGGAGCGGAGTAAGCGATTTGAGCGCGATGCGCTGCAATATATGAATCAACTCTACGCAGCCGCGCTCCGTTACACCCGAAATCCAGATGATGCCCAAGACTTAGTGCAAGACACTTATGCAAAGGCATATACCTCTTTCCACCAATTTGAACCTGGAACGAATCTAAAGGCCTGGCTCTATCGCGTTCTCACAACTACATTTATAAATACATATAGAAAAGATCAACGTAGGCCACAGCGCTCTGATAATGAAGTTGAAGATTGGCAGCTAGCTGATGCAGCCTCGCATACAAGTGATCAAGGAAAGTCTGCCGAAGAGGTTGCCTTGGAGAATCTTCCAGATAGCGATATCAAGCGAGCCCTCCATGAGATCCCCGAAGAGTTTCGCATCGCCGTCTATCTAGCCGAT
>VGAF01000089.1 GCA_016870855.1 Actinomycetota bacterium
TCAGAGCCGAGCAACATCGTTCCGGTTGTCTCAACAGTCACTTGTGCAATCAAAACGATGTCACGAGGCGAAGCTTCAATCGCCTTGCGCGCACCATTTACCGCTGCCTTTGCCTGTAGAAGATCTTGTGTGGTTTCAATCAACAAGGCATCAGCTCCACCATCGATTAGACCCTTTGCACACTCGCAATAGGTGTCTCGTAATTCCTGATATGAAACATGTCCAAGGGTTGGCAACTTAGTCCCCGGACCCATGGAACCAAGCACCCATTTATCAGATCCAAATTCATCAGCAGTTGCACGGGCAACTTTCGCGCCCGCAAAGGCGAGTTCATAAATCCGCTCTGGAATTCCATATTCACCAAGATTGGCGAGGTTCGCCCCAAAGGTATTTGTCTCGACAGCATCTACTCCAGCCTTGAAATACTTGCGGTGAATCTCCGAAATTAGATCGGGTCGGGTGACATTTAGAATCTCATTACAACCCTCATGGCCCTCAAATTCTTCGAGAGTTGGGTTGGCTGCTTGGATCATCGTTCCCATCGCCCCGTCGGCGATAACAATCCGTTCAGCGAGCGCTCTACGAAGCGTACTGGGCTCAAATTTCGACGCGCTCATTAGGCAGACTTTATCGTAGGGTGGTCTTATGCATCTCTTTGAGAGCGCCTTCTCGCTTCGAAATCCAATAATGCTTGCTGCATTTGCAGGTTGGAATGATGCTGGCGAATCGGCAACAGGAGCGATAAATCATCTGCTTACATCTTGGACTCATCACAAGCTAGGGATGATGGATCCGGAGGATTACTACGATTTTCAGTTAAATCGCCCCGCTATAAAAGTTGATGAAAGAGTCGTCCGGGAAATTATCTGGCCGAATACAGTTCTCTTTGAAGTCTCAACACCACACCTTGATAACGACTTCATCATCGTAAAGGGAATAGAACCGTCAGCGAAGTGGCGGACTTTTGCCTCCGAACTTCTAGATATCGCAGATGATTACGAAGTAACAATGTCGATCACTCTCGGGGCGCTTCTCTCGGATACGCCACACACTCGCCCAATCACGGTAACGGGCAGTGGCGCCCACCCAGATGTTGCTGGTCGACTTGGAATAGAAATCTCCAAATATGAAGGACCGACTGGAATCATCGGAGTCCTTCAAGATGCTGCCCACCAACGTGGAATCGATGCTGTTTCGCTTTGGGCATCTATTCCCCATTACGTATCAACTCCGCCATGTCCAAAGGCATCACTAGCACTGATCAACGCCTTAGAAGACTTCCTTGACATATCTATTCCGCAAGGCGACCTACCGGAACGATCTAGCTCTTGGGAAATTCAAGTAAATCAGATGGCCGCTGAGGATTCTGAAGTTGGGGACTACGTTAAACAACTCGAGACTTCCAAGGATGCTGCCGAACTTCCAGAAGCGACTGGTGAGTCAATCGCACGGGAAGTGGAACGCTTCCTACGTCGTAACCCCGGTATTTAAAGAGTAATTCCTAGATACAAATCTAAAGCACGGGAAAGTTCGCCGGCGCTCCCACCTTTAGCTCCAAGTTCCGTTTCGCTACACCAATCAAGAACCGAAGCAATTGCACCTTCAACGTTGAGGTCATTGGAGATTGAATCTCTTATCTTCGAAACAACATAACGCGTTGGAGCAACTTCTTCACGCGATAGAGCGGAGTTGATTCGATGAAGATTCGCCCTAGCTTCCTCCAGCATCCGCATTTCCCAGTTCAAATCAACCCGATAGTCGCGGTTAATCAAAGCAAAACGGATCTCATTTCCACTCCAACCCGCTTCGCGTAATTTTGAGACGAAGACCAGGTTTCCAAGGCTCTTACTCATCTTTTCACCCTGCCAAGCAATCATTCCGGTATGGAGATAAGTCTTTGCAAATGACCTGTTGGTAATAGCTCGAGCCTGCACGCTAGTCATATAGTGATGCGGGAATCGCAGATCGCTTCCTCCTCCTTGCAGTGAAATTGAAGCGCTACTCTCTTTTTCGCTCGAGGGTTGTCCCGTAAGTGTTTCCAAGGCGATAGCAACGCATTCGATGTGCCAACCCGGTCGGCCGGTTCCAAACGGGCTCTGCCAACTTGGTTCGCCGGGACGTTCTACAGACCAAATTAAGGTATCCAACGGGTGTCGCTTTCCCGCTCTACCGGGGTCTCCCCCGCGTGCAGCAAAAATATTGAGCGCCTCATTAATGGCGACAGGGAGATTCTCCAGCGCTCCTTGAACTTTGCTTAGGTCAAGATAGATGTCACCTTGTAAGTCGTAAGTCTTTCCCGTAGCGATAAGCGCCTTAATGTACTTAATCACCGTTGACATACTCTCGACAACACCAAGATAGTTATTGGGTGGCAAGATGCGCAACTCGGTCATATCTTCCCTGAAAAGATCTATCTGGGATGTGGCCAAGTCTTCCCAGTTCTGGTTGTCGCGTTTAGCCCGCTCTAAAAGTGGCTCATCGATATCTGTGATGTTCTGTGTGTAATGAAGCGTCCTACCTGAGGCGATTACGAATCTATGGATGAGATCGAAAGTTAGATAAGTGGCGGCGTGCCCAAGATGAGTTGCATCGTAAGGAGTGATACCGCATACGTAAGAAGCCACCGCAAAATCTTCAAGTTCTTCTTTCTTGCTGCTGTAACTATCAGTTAAGCGTAGGGGTGGATGTTCCGCGGAATTATCAGAAGGCGGTAGATAAACCGAGGGCCAGCTACGCATATGAAAAGCCTATACAAGTAAACCGATTAAACCGGCGGCCACGGAATGGCGGGCCAATTCGGATTTGGATACGGAAATCGCGGCTCCTCTCGTAGGCTCTCCAGCCGGAGCCTAAGCGAGGCAGTTTCCTCGCTATTAATGTGAGGTGAAAGAATCTTCTCCAAGTCGTCGAAACGGCCTAAAAGTTTATCCATTTGTGCCAACTCGCCGTTGTTTAATTCCAGCCCGGCAAACTGCCAAATCACCGTTCGAAGTTTGAACTCTCTATGAAACGAAACTCCATGATCACAACCATAGAGAGCTCCTTCATGATCAACTAACACATGGCCAAATTTTCTATCGGTGTTGTTTATGATGAAATCAAAGAGCGCCATAGCGCGTAGGGGTGGAGCCTCACTTTGGGTAAAAGCGATTACATCTACCTCAGGGTCAACATTCACCCACTCTTGAACAGCTCCGGGCCCAAATGGTCCATCGCGCATAGTTGTAGATGGAACGAGATTAAATCCTGCGAACTCACTTACAAGATAAGCGGCAACTTCCCTTCCAGCGAGAGTGCCATCAGGAAAATCCCATAATGGTCGCTCTCCTGCTATCGGTTTGTAGACAACCCTTCTAACTTCAGCTGAAGCATCTTCTGACTTAAGTTCACAGAACAAGGTTGCATTAGAAGCATCAACAAGGCGACCAGCTACCACCATTTCGCCCATTGTTAATTCTGCAACCGTCAGTTGCTTCGTTCTGTTCATATCTCTTAGCTTTGTCGTCTAAAGCCGTTAGCGCGTGGGCAGAGATGTCCGCCAGGGTTAACCGGGCCACCGCAGAAAACACAGGGTTGGCGACCGGCGGAGACAACTAGATCTGTCCTTCTTGCAAAGGTCAACAAATCTTCACCCGTTAATCGCGCGCGAACAATTGGTGGCGCGCCATCAACATCATCGGTAATCAGCTCTTCATAGATCTCATCGGTAATTGGGTTAGCCATCGATTGGCCTTCGAAGAGAAAGAGTTCTTCTTGGGGCGTCCAAGATAAAGACATAACGCCCAAAGCAAATTCGGATTCAATTGGAGTCTCCAGCGGGGCGAGATCGACTAGAGGGATAGTCAGGTTCGGCGCTACTTCTCGAGCCATCTGACGACATCGATCAGCTAGCGCTGCTGCCTGAGCTTTCTCCAACGCAAAACTTGCAAGAACCCGTTTTCCAGAGCTCTCACCCTTGACTTGCAGGTAAAACTCCCGCTCCCCAGGCACCCCAACGGTTCCGACAAGGAATCGCTCCGGCTTAAGGAATTCAAAAACGAGACGAGACATTAGTTCCTCCGCCGAGAACTCTTCGATTGCTTAATTTCCCTTTGATAGTTTTCTTGGTGCTCTTTGATGGCGATTTGGTTCCCAGCGATTTTGCTGGGATGTTAGTAGCAATCAGCGTGCCACTTGGCCAATCGATTATTGTGACTGATCCCGGATCAACTACGATTCTTTGAAAGAAATCTAGATCTCCTTTTAGCGCCAGCTGTATCGCCATTTTTATTGGATCGCCATGGGAAACCACTAAGACTTTGCCCTTTGGGTTGGCTCGCGCAACCTTATTGAGCCCCCGTTGGATTCGCTTCTCCGCCGCAGCGAAACTCTCACCTGAAGGGAATCTCACGCGTGATGGTTTAGATTGAATCAGTTTCCACAGTTTCTCGCGGCGAAGCTCTTTTAGTTTGCGCCCACTCCATTGCCCATAATTCATCTCTAAGAAAAGCGGCTCCGAGAGCGCTCTTCTTCTAGATTTCTTAAGAAATGGTTCTATGGTCTCGAGGCATCTTTGCATCGGACTTACATAGATTTTCGTAAACCCCTCTTGATGCAAAGACGTTGCTATCTGATTCGCTTGTCTTGCACCGCTCTTTGATAGACCTATCTTCGGTGTCCTGCCGGCGAGGATGCCATCCTTATTTGCAGTTGACTCACAGTGCCGCAAGAGGTAAATCAAGGTCATGTTCGAAGCGTAACGAGGAATATCCGATCTATCTTGCTTAAGTCTTGCTAGGGTCAAGGCCATGGAGAAGCGTCAGGTTGCAAATTCCGGATTGCGGCTTTCCCGACTAGGCCTTGGAACAATGACTTGGGGCAGAGATACC
>VGAF01000090.1 GCA_016870855.1 Actinomycetota bacterium
ACCAATTCCCAGTCTGCCGGTTCGCCATCACTTCCAAGTGGGCGAAAGTTAGTCCTTTCCTCGGGGGCGGTATCGATTACGCCAACGGTGACGAGCGAGAACTCGGTGTCGATTGCGATTGATCGGAGCGCGACGAAGATTTCAAGCAAGCCAGCTTTGGTGCCGGTAAAGAATTGGATTTCACCGGAGAGTTCGATTCTTGAATCCACTTATGTGAACCGAATTAATGCGGTCGCGGAGTATCAGGCCCAAGTAGATGGGCGAGAGGTGGCCCTTTCGACGCATTCCTCAAGTGATTGGCGGCCCACTTATTTAGATCCATTTACGCAACCGAAGATTTTGCGCCAGAAGGATCTTCCAGAAGGCGAGTACTCGCTATCGATTCGGGTTAAGGATTTATCTGGGGCGCTAAGCCCTTGGTCTGATCCAGTGAATGTGAAGATTGATCGCGGCTATCCCGTTGTTGGTAGCTCGGTATCGATTGAGAATTTTTCAAGCGCAGGATTAGGTGTTCGATTATTGGAGGCGAAAGATGATGGAAGTTCTTTATGTGCAACTCAGCTTGTAAATGAAGAGGGCTGGGTGGTTTCTCGTTCAAATGAGAAGAATCGACCGCTAATTCGAATTCCAGGGAGAGATATTGGCGCTCGGACCGTGAAGGCTTTTGATTGTTTGGGTAATGGAGTAGCGAGCGCTTTGGGTGGATCGATTGGCTTAGTTAAAGGCGCTGATCTAAAAGTTCGCGGTGAGTGGAGTTCTGCAGGTAAAGATTTTCCGAGTGGTTCGATTAGATGCGTAAAGAACTGTTCAACTTACTTGTTGGCCCGTGGAGCTGTGGGCGTTGTGCTTGGTTCAGGAAGCGCCCAAGTCCAGATTGGCTCTGGAAGCAAAGTAAAAGTTGACGCGACAAAGAGTGGCTCGAGCTATCGTGCTTTTGCGGCCGATACTGGAAATGCGCGAAAGACCGTTCGGGTGACGGGTAAAGGTTTTGTTTTGGTAGGAATCGCGCAATCGAAGTTGAGCTTTGGTCAAGCGGTAAAGATTGAGAGATCACCTTTAGTTGAGGATCTGTCTCTCAATGACCCAGCGCAGAGAGTATTGAGCCAATATGGCTTTAGGTCCGAGGATTTCTCATCTGAGTGGTCGGTAGTGCCGATGAGCCGCGGGACAACGCTTGAGGATCCGACTTTGGATTTATGCAGTGGGGTTTTCGAGTCAGAGTTGGGGCGGCGCGAGCGACGTCAGGTAATGGCCTTAAGGCCGGGAACTCCTTATCTCTTTTTATCGACTGAGACCGTTCGATATAGATCGCGTGCAGCCGGTGAGGCAGCGATAACTGAACTGAAGTTGAAGTGGCGCGATTGCCTAAAGAATGGTGGCGGGGTTGAGAAGTCGGGAAGTTTTGTTAAGTACTCATTCCTTGAGGTTCCAGAAAATGGCGCTGAATTAGTCGGCGAAGGAAGTCGATTGATTGTTCATACTGCAATCGGTCAAGGTGAATCACTTCGTAATCTCTTTGCGGTCTACCAATACAACGGCGATTTGTTTACTGGTTTGTATGTAGTGCGAGATGGGAAGGATACGTTTTCGAAAGCTGAATTATTGCGGTGGTTTGATGTTGCCGGCGAGATGGCCAACCGCCTACAGAGCGCGGTTAGTGGCGCTTAAAGACGATAGTTCGGTAGCTCCAAAATCTAAATAAAGTTCCAAAACCAACACCGATAATGTTTGCGGCGATGTTGTCGGCGAGCGCAGAATCAAAGCCGAGGACATAGCGAGAAATTGCTAAGCAGATCACGTTGAAAACCAGCGCGATTCCATTGATGATAAAGAAGAGCGTTACCTCGCGCTTAGCGCCAGTTCGCTGTCGATCCTTCCAAGTCCAGTTTCGATTTCCAGCGTAGGCGACGAGAATTGAAATAATTCCTGAGATGATCGAACCCGTTAGAGGTTTATTTGAAAGCGGGGCATTGTCTACGTGCACTAGAAGATTGAATCCACCAACTCCAACGACATATGCGATTGCGCCGACGCTAAAAAATTTTCCTAATTCGTGGCGGAGCGAATAGATCAATTTGATCACCGATAAAGGGTACTTAGGGGCTCGAAGGGCAGAGCCTTTATGTGGTAACCTTTCATCAAGAAATATCTTGATGGAGGAAAAATGGCTATTTCGCGTGAGAAGTTCTCCTCGCAGCTTGATAAGGAACTTCTCGAGAGGGCGCGCCTAGTAGCGGAGCGGGAGGGGCTCCAATTTCAATCGTTATTGGAGGCTGCCCTACGCGACTATCTAGATGGTCTCGAAGACGAGAAACCACGTCGCAAAGTAGTCGATGCACTTGCTGCGAGCCTTAAGGAGTTTGATGAACTCTATAAAGAGTTAGCTAAGTGAGTCAGAAGTTTCTCTACCCAACTGTCGTTGAAGCACTATCAATCCATAGCGTTCTAATCAAAATGTATGGGGGATCATCGGGATTGCGTGACGGGGGCCTTTTAGAGGCAGCACTTTTCCGGCCACAAACGGGCTACTACAAAGATATTGTCGAAGAAGCTGCGGCACTGATGGAGAGTTTGGCAACTAGTCACTGCTTCATTGATGGCAATAAACGAGTTGCCTTCGCAGTAACGGATGTCTTTCTTCGAATCAATGGATTCCAAATTCTTGCTAGTAGCTCTGAAATTTATAAGAAGATGATTGGTTTCTTTGAATCTGGAAAATTTGAATTTGTAGCGTTTGAACCTTATCTCCGTTCCATCGTGGTTGAATCGAGAAAGAAGTGACTAAGGCTTGGGTAGCCGGCGAGGTGCTGATCGATCTTCTCCCTTTCGGAAATGAGAAGAAAGCTGTAGTGGGTGGCGGAGCTGCTAATACTGCGAAGGCGCTCGCAAACTTGGGGATCACGACTTCCTTTATTGGTGGAGTTTCTAGTGACGAATATGGTGAGTTAATCCGGAAAGAGTTAGAGAGAGTAGACCTTAGCCGAGCGCTCAACTCTGACCTGCCCATAGCGCTTGCAATTGTGAGCCTAGATGCTGATGGATCTGCGAGTTATGAGTTTAGATTAGAAGGAACCGCAACTTTTGATTTTCGAAAGGATTGGCTTTCAAAAGATAGGCCTGATGTGCTGCATGTTGGGACACTTGCGACGATTATTGAGCCCGGAGCTAGCGAATTATTTGAGTGGGCGAGCGGGTTAAATGCCTCTGTTGTGTTTGATCCAAATGTCCGTCCGAGCGTTGTTCCTGATCGAAAGAAATATCGAGATGCGATTGAAAAATGGACAAAAATCGCTGCGGTCGTAAAACTCTCGGACGAGGATTTGGCTTGGCTTGGTTACGAGGGCGTTGATCACTTCTTCGAATTTGGCGCAAAGTTGGTCGTTGTAACCCGGGGGGCAAATGGAATTGATGGATACACCCAAAGTGGTCTTGTATCTGTTCCGGGTGTGGTCGTAGATGTGGTGGATACGGTAGGAGCGGGAGATACAGTCGGCGCTGTTCTTGTTGAAGGTTTAGTTAAATATGGTTTAAAGAATTTAGTGAGCGAACGGCTATTTGAGGTACTAAATCGCGCCGCGAAGGCGGCAGCGATAACTTGTACACGTGCTGGAGCTAAACCACCAACCCGAGAAGAACTGGAGCGTTCATGAGTATTCTTCATAATCTTGATGGTGGTGAAATCTCACTAGCAATTGATATTGATCAAGGGGCGCGAATTTCATCCATAAATTTTCGCGGGATGGAGTGCGCGGTTCCGTTTCGCGGCCAAACTTTGACTTGGGGTTGGTATGCGATGGCTCCGTGGGCAGGACGCGTAAGGGATGGCTTGATAAAGGGCTCTTCAGGCACGGGTTTTCAATTACCAACGAATTTGGCGCCACCTCATGCAATTCATGGATTTACTCTCACCAATCCTTGGGAAGAGCTCGGTAGCGGTTACTTCGGTATTGAATTTCCTGATCCCTATCGAGGCGCACGGCTAGAGCAACGTTTTGAGATCTTGGATAACGCTCTTCGCTGGTCGCTTGAATATGAAGCTGGAAGCTGTGAACTTCCATTTTGGATGGGATTCCATCCTTGGTTTCCGCGCGAATTAGAAAGAGGAAGCTCCGTTGAGATTGATTTTGCCCCAGGAAAGATGTTTGAGCGCGGGCCCGATTATCTCCCTACTGGAAAGCTTGTTATTCCCACTTCGGGGCCTTGGGATGATGCATTTACCGAGGTTCGAGGAGTTCCTCGTGTGTATTGGGAGGATGCCCTACAAATTTCAATCGAGTGCGATGCCCCATATTGGGTCGTTTACGACCAAGATCAAGATGGCGTTTGCGTCGAGCCCCAAACTGCACCGCCGGATGCAGCGAACCTGGGAATTGTCGGAGATTCATATATCGAAGCGCTCTTTGTATTTGAAGAGATTTAGAAATGCGTTCGCGTGGATGCGAATTTAGACTTCGCTGATGCGCCGGACTCTCGCAATTGGATTAACACTTCTAGTTTCTACTGCTTCCATTGAGTCGGTCTCTGCAAATGCACCGCGGGCGGGAGCAGCGTGTAAAAAAGTTGGAGCGGTTGTTCTCTCGAAAAGTAAAGAATTTACCTGTGTTAAAAAAGGCAGTAAGAGAGTGTGGAGCCGCGGAGTTAGCGTCAAAGTTGTTCCAAGTCCAACGCCAGTTCTGACAATTTCGCCAACACCGACGCCTTCTCCCGTTATCTCTATCCCACCGACTCCAGCCCCAACCCCATCTCCTTCACCAACTCCAACTCCAACCCCATCTCCTTCACCAACTCCAACTCCAACCCCATCTCCTTCACCAACCTCAACAGTTAAGGAATACACCCGCACTGAAGTATCTCAACGCAA
>VGAF01000091.1 GCA_016870855.1 Actinomycetota bacterium
AAAGAATTTTGCACAAAAACTTTGGAGCAAGAAGGTGTAAATTATGACCTACTCGTGGACACGACACGCACCACAACAGTTAAAGAAAGATTTAGAAGTCAGGGCAAGACCCTACTTCGCGTGAGCCATCTGCAACAATCATCAATATCGATAGAATTGCAGGAAAAGCTTATTAAAAAAGCAATGACCTTACTGGTAGGTTGTGATCTACTACTATTTTCAGATTTCAACTATGGTGTCTTGCCACAAGCACTTGTTGACAAATTAATAGAGGTGGCTCGTGAGAATAAAATCATAATAGCCGCTGATAGCCAGACGTCAAGCCAAGTAGGTGACGTTAGCAGATTCAGGGGGGTGGATTTGCTTATGCCGACAGAACGCGAGGCCCGTGTCAGTTTGCAGAGCCGCGAAGAGGGCCTTGTCGTTCTTGCAGAACAATTACGACAAAAGGCAGATGGGAGGAACATCTTATTGAAACTAGGTGCGGACGGTGTATTGATTCATGCCCCAGACTACAAGTCTGATGGCTGGCTGACAGATCAGGTAGACGCACTCAACAAGTTTCCTAAAGATGTAGCTGGCGCCGGAGATTCGATGTTAGTCGGAAGTGCGCTAGCGCTTGCCGCTGGTAGTAGCATCTGGGAAGCTGCTTGCGTTGGCTCGATTGTGGCAGCTGTGCAGGTAGGGCGTATAGGTAACCTCCCAGTAAATGCCTCGCTTCTCAACCAGATAATTGACCAATAGCTATTAGGGTACGCCTTATCGATCAAAGATTAATTAAATAAAGTATCAAAAGGGTGGATATTTGATTTATAAAGAAAGAAAAGTTTTAGTATCTATATTATTAAAGCCACTTGGGTTTATTTTAAATGCGTTATGGGCGGTACCTATTGTTCTTTTTATAAGACTTTGCCGTCCAGTTTGGCTCATTAGAGTCGGCTCATTTTGGACCGAGAGAATCGGCCACTTCGTAGCAGATGTCGCGCAACGTAGAGCTCAGACGATATTGCAAGACGAATCAAGAGGTGTTGACTTATATTGGTTGCCGAGTTCGGAGAAGTGTGCAAATCGTTATTGGGCGACTGTCACGCAAAGATGGTTCAAGGTTAGTCCCATCGTTCGATATATTTCATTTTGGAATCGAGCTGTACCGTTAGGTGATGCTCATTGCATTACACCCTCTGAGACAGGTAGTAGGGATTTAGGGGGGTTTTTGGAGAGAGCTCGGCTTAGGCTTCCAACCGTGCCATCTGAAGAGAGATTAGTTATCGAGTGGATGGAGCATTTTGGATGGCGTACAGGTGATCCCTTTGTTTGTCTTTTAGTTCGAGATTCAACGTACTTAACGAGCCATCTACCAGATTACAATTGGGATTATCATTCTTATAGAGATTCAGATATCCAATCGTATGTGAAGGCTGTAGATTATCTGACTTCGCAAAATGTGTTTGTTTTCCGTATGGGGCGCAAGATGGCTTTCCCCATGAATTTTAGTCACCCTAAATTCGTTGACTATGCCTTCCGAGTGGATAAGTCAGATTTCTTGGATGTTTGGCTTTTTGCGAATTGCAGTTTGTGTATTTCAACCGGCTCTGGTCCTGACATGGTCAGTAATGTGTTTTGCCGCCCTATTTTGTCACTCAATTTTCTCCCTCTTCAGGATCTGTGGTCATGGAGTAACGCGCTTCACTACCCAAAGATTCTAAGGTGGAAGAGGTGTGGTGAACTCCTTAGTTTAAGTGAGTACTTGACTAATTCTTATCACAGAACCTCGGAATATAAAGATGCCGGAATTATAGTAAATGACTTGACAGAAAATCAAATATTAGATTCAGTTAAAGAGTCTTGGGAACGGCTTACTGGATACTGGAATTCAACAAGTGAGGAAAAAGAATGTGATGAAAGATTTAAGGAAATTCTGAAGGCGCACTCGTCTTTCCGAAACTTTCATGGATTTGTTCATCCAGAGTCTAGGCTAGCCACGACTTTTCTAAAGTTTTCTGGACGCTCGTTTCTCACCTGATGGTCGACTCAGAGACGGGGCTACAAACTGTTACAAAATTCCTGACGCTGAAGGATTGCTTTTCCTGAAAACGACCATATAAGGTTTCGTAAAAAATATGAAAGATTTCCGAATAGCTAGCCCGCTTTGTAGAGTTTCGCGCCAGCGGCTCACCAAAGTCCTTGACTTTGGGCGGCATCCGCTAGGTAATGGGTTCTTGTCTCAGGAGCATTTTGCCAGCGAGTATTTCTTCCCAATGGCAATCGGTTTCTCAGAGACCAGCATGATGCTTCAACTCATCAATCAGCCAGCCCCCGAAAAGATGTTTCACGATCACTACGCCTTTTACTCGAGCACCTCAAACTACATGGCGCGCCACTTTAAGGATTTTGCAGACGAAGTGCTGCAGTCCGGTTACCTGACCATTAAAGATCCGTTCGTGCTGGAACTAGGCTGCAACGATGGAATTATGCTGAGAAACTTCGCAGAGAAGGGTATTCGCCACCTAGGGATCGAGCCTTCATTGAATGTTGCTGCAGAAGCAAATAAGCATGGGGTTCGCATCCTCTCTGAATTTTTTACTGAGCAACTTGCCGAGAGTATCGTTCAAGAGCAGGGCATGGTTGACGCCTTCCTTGCTGCTAACGTGATGTGCCACATTCCAGATATTGTCGGTGTAGTCAAGGGAATTCGTAGGGTGTTGAAACCAACCGGTGTAGTCATGTTCGAGGATCCCTATCTAGGAGATGTTGTTTCCAAGACCTCTTACGATCAGATCTATGACGAGCATGTTTTCTTGTTTTCGGCCCTTTCCATTCAATATCTGTTCGGCTTACATGGAATGGACCTCATAGATGTTCTTCCTCAGAAGACTCATGGTGGATCTATGCGATACGTCCTTGCGCATCGGGGGGCATATCCAGTGAAGAACTCTGTTACTGAACTTATTGCTAGGGAGAGGGCACAAGGGCTAGATCGACTCACCACGTTTAAGACCTTCGGGGCTAATGTGGAGCAGTCGAAGCGGAGTTTATTGATATTACTAAAAGAGCTAAAATCACAAGGAAAGCGGGTGGCAGGCTACGGCGCAACGTCAAAGAGCACTACGATTTTGAACTACTGTGGTATCGGCCTAGACCTAATCGAATACATCTCCGACACAACGCCAATCAAGCAGGGAAAGTTCACGCCCGGCATGCATATTCCGGTTGTTCCGTATGAGACTTTCAAAGCAAACCCCCCGGATTACGCGGTGTTGTTTGCCTGGAATCATGCGGAGGAGATTATGGCGAAAGAAAAGGATTTTATTTCCGCTGGTGGTAAGTGGATCGTTCATGTTCCTGAAGTAAGAGTCCTTTGATGATACTTTGCGCTAACCCAAGTGCCCAGTTTCAGAGCTATCAAGCCGAAATTGAAGCTGCCGTTCTTAAGGTCTTACGCGGTAGCCGATATATCCTGGGCACGGAGGTCGAGGCCCTCGAAGAGGAGTTTGCGCGTTATATTGGAACAAAGGCAGCGATAGGCGTTGCAAACGGAACCGATGCCCTAGAGCTGGCATTAAGAGCGCTAGACATTGGGCCCGGCGACGAAGTGATCACTGTTTCTCACACTGCCGTGGCAACCGTTGCAGCCATTGAGGCGGCTGGTGCAACACCGGTCTTGGTGGATGTGGAGCCAGATTTCTTTACATTGCAAGCAACCCAGTTACAAGAGGTACTTACTTCTCGAACCCGCGCCGTGGTTGCGGTGCATCTCTACGGACAGGCCGCTGACCTAGATGCCATCAGTGATTTCTGTTCGCAAAACAATCTAGAGCTGATTGAAGATGTTTCTCAAGCCCATGGCGCTACTTGGAAAGGAAGGCGCTTAGGCAGCATTGGACGTATTGCATGTTTTAGCTGCTACCCAACCAAGAATCTGGGCGCAATTGGAGATGCAGGCCTCATTACAACAAATGACCCGTTACTCGCGAGCAAGGTGCGCATGGCCAGAGAATACGGATGGCGCGAGCGCTATGTCAGCGAATCGGTTGGGCGCAATTCTCGATTAGATGAGCTTCAGGCTGCGATTCTTAGGGTCAAGTTACGCCATCTCGATTCTGATAACGACAAGCGCCGAAAAATTGCAAATCGTTATGACGCGCTGCTTGTATGTACGCCCTTGTTATTGCCTGTTTATCGCCAAGAAGCAAGCCACGTTTTTCACTTGTATGTTGTCAGAGTACCTCGGCGTCAGCAACTGCTCGAGCACCTAAAGGTTCAAGGTGTCCATGCTGGTGTGCACTATCCAAGTCCTGTGCACCTTCAGCCAGGTTACAAAGGTCGCATACGTTCAGCGACGACCATGGGAGTCACCGAGCGCCTTGCTAGTGAAGTCTTGTCGCTCCCTATTTACCCCGAGCTTCGCTCTGAACAGGTTGAGTTGATCTCCGATTTGATCTGCACCTTCAACCCGGGTGGTGGTGATCAACGGTTGAGTGGCAACGTTGCCAATGGATAACTTTCAGAGTTCGGAACAGCTTCGCTATTCTTCGAGTTTGTACCTGAAGCGGGTTGAACAAGAGTGAAAGTAACAAAATGTCATTTGCAAGGCGTTCTAATTATAGAGCCTGAACGACATTGCGACGAGCGAGGCTTCTTCTCGGAGACTTTCGAGAAAGCGCGGTACCGAGACCATGGGGTGAATGAGGTCTTCGTGCAGGAAAACCATTCCCGCTCGGCGAAGAATGTTTTGCGTGGTCTTCACTTCACGAGAAATAAACCGCAGTCTCAGATCGTTACGGTCATGC
>VGAF01000092.1 GCA_016870855.1 Actinomycetota bacterium
TTGATTCGGTCGCTTCGCCTACTTCCGTTACTTCTTCAGTCATTACTTACTTTCATCAACAATCTCAGCATCTTCAACTCCATCTTCCTTTGGAGCCTCCGATCCTGCGCTTGCAGCGTTTGCTGCGTAGAGAGCTGCGCCTAGTTGTTGGCTAACTTCAGCTAACTTCTCGGTTGCGCTCTTGATTGTTGCCGAATCTGTTCCCTCTAGGGCTTTCTTGAGATCAGCCATTGCGCTCTCAACTTCGCCCTTCTTGGAGGCGGCTTCGCCTTCCTTCAATTTATCTTCGTTATCTTTTAGGAACTTCTCGGTCTGGTAGACAAGCGAGTCGCCGGAGTTACAAACTTCTGCTTCCTCGCGACGCTTCTTATCTTCTTCGGCATGAGATTCGGCATCGCGCATCATTCGATCGATCTCTTCCTTAGGAAGTGCTGATCCACCAGTTATGGTCATGCGTTGCTCTTTACCGGTTCCAAGATCTTTAGCGGAGACGTGGACGATTCCATTTGCATCGATATCGAAGGTGACTTCGATCTGTGGAATTCCGCGCGGTGCTGGTGCGATTCCAGTTAGTTCGAACATTCCCAAGCGCTTGTTATAGGCAGCCATCTCACGCTCACCTTGGAAGACTTGGATTTGAACAGCTGGTTGGTTGTCATCAGCGGTTGTGAAGATTTCAGAGCGCTTAGTTGGGATTGTGGTGTTGCGCTCAATTAACTTCGTCATGATGCCGCCCTTGGTTTCAATTCCAAGAGATAGTGGTGTGACATCAAGTAGTAGAACGTCTTTAACTTCGCCTTTGATAACGCCAGCTTGAAGGCTTGCGCCGACAGCTACGACTTCATCAGGATTTACGCCCTTATTTGGTTCTTTTCCGCCGGTTAGTTCTTTCACAAGGTCTACAACAGCTGGCATACGGGTTGAGCCACCGACTAGAACTACATGGTCGATTTCAGAGATTGGAATTCCAACATCCTTAAGTACTGCTTGGAATGGACGGCGGCAACGATCTAAGAGATCAGCGGTCATTCCTTGGAACTGGGCGCGTGTGATGGTTTCATCTAAGAAGAGCGGGTTCTTCTCGGCGTCAACGGTGATGTAAGGGAGATTGATCGAGGTTTGCTGTGACGATGAGAGTTCGATCTTTGCTTTCTCAGCAGCTTCACGTACTCGCTGCATCGCCATCTTGTCTTTAGTTAGATCGACGCCATGCTTGGAATGGAAGGTCTTGACTAGGTAATCGACGAGTGATTGATCCCAATCATCGCCACCGAGGTTGTTATCACCGTTGGTTGCTTTAACTTCAACAACGCCATCGCCGATTTCAAGAAGTGAAACATCGAAAGTTCCACCGCCGAGATCGAACACCAAGATGGTCTGTTCTTTATCGCCTTTATCTAGACCATAAGCGAGAGCTGCTGAAGTTGGCTCGTTGATGATACGGAGAACATTTAGACCTGCGATCTCGCCAGCTTCTTTTGTTGCTTGACGTTGGGCATCATTGAAATAAGCCGGAACTGTGATAACCGCGTCGGCAATGGTTTCACCAAGATAAGACTCGGCATCGCGCTTTAGTTTCTGGAGGATACGAGCGGAGATTTCTTGGGCGGTGTATCTCTTGCCATCGATATCGATGGTCCAGTTCGTGCCCATGTGTCGCTTAACGGAGCGGATAGTTCGCTCAACATTTGTGACGGATTGACGCTTTGCGACTTCACCTACGAGGACTTCGCCATTCTTCGCGAAGGCGACGATTGAGGGGGTGGTGCGGGCGCCTTCGGCATTAGCGATAACGGTGGCCTCGCCACCTTCTAGGACAGATACGCAACTATTTGTAGTGCCCAGGTCGATACCAACTGCTCTTGCCATTTGATTGCTCCTTGAATTTCTGACTTTGCCCCTTAAACCGAGGCGCTCGGCGTGTTATTCCCAGGGGGTGAAACCATTTAATTAAGGCCCCTAACTCCTAAGCTCTCCTCGTGACCCCTTTCCTCGCGCTCATTAGTTACGGCATTTCCATAGTTGCTGTGGGGCTCTTCTCGGTGCGGACGCTGGAGATGTATCGAAGGATTAAGGCGGGCCAGCCAGACCCAACCCGCGGGAACTTAAAGGGCAAGCGTTTGGCCCTAATGACCAAAGAGGTCTTGGGGCATACCAAGATGCTTAATTTCACGGGAAGTGGAATCGCGCATTGGTTTGTAATGATTGGTTTCGTTGCTTTGTTTGGAACTCTCGTTACCGCTTATGGGCAAATACTTGACCCCAAGTTCCACCTGCCGATCATTGGCTTATGGGCACCCTACAACTTGTTCGTCGAAGCGATTGCATGGCTTACTGGAATTTCTATAGTTGCGTTGATTGGAATTAGGCAAGTCACCAGAGTTGTACGTAAGGGTAAGGCTTCTAGATTTTTTGGTTCTTATTCTGGTCGTGCTTATTTTGTTGAAGCAGTCATTTTAGTAATTGTTTTCTGTGTTCTAACTCTGCGCGGTCTTGAGGGCGCTCTGATTGGCTACCAAGGAAATCCCTGGGACTTTGCGTTCAGTAGACCGGTTGTAAATGCATTTGCAGATGTTGGCGACTCTGACCTCGAGCAGCTCATCTCACTAGTTGCTGCTTTAAAGATCGTAGTTTCGATGAGTTGGTTCATCATCGTTGCATCAAACCTTCGAATGGGTGTTGCTTGGCATCGCTTCTTGGCGCCATTCAATATCTTCTTCAAGCGAAATGTTGATGTAGCTCCAACTCTTGGCGCGCTCCCCGAGATGCTCTCTAAGGGTGCACCGATTGATTTTGAAGATCCTAAGGAAGATGATGTATTTGGAATTGGGAAAGCGGCCGATATCTCTTGGAAGGGCTTGCTTGATATGGCGAGCTGTACCGAGTGTGGACGCTGCCAATCACAGTGTCCGGCTTGGCATACCGAGAAACCGCTTTCACCAAAGTTATTGATTATGGCGATGCGCGATCATGCGCTTGCAAAGGTTCCCTCTGATGCGCCTATCGTCGGTGAAACTATTTCGCCAGATGTTTTATGGTCTTGTACAACTTGTGGCGCATGTGTAAATGAGTGTCCCGTAGATATCGAACATATCGATCACATAGTAAATATGCGTCGCTTCCAGGTTCTTGTGGAATCAGAGTTCCCTACCGAGCTAGGTGGAACATTTAGGAACCTTGAGAAGGCGGGAAATCCGTGGGGAGCGAATCGAACTGATCGAAATGCGTGGATTGCGGAGTGTGATTTTCCAGTCCAGGTAATTGAAGGTGAGTTACCGGAATCGGTTGAGTATCTCTTCTGGGTTGGATGCGCTGGTGCTTTTGAAGAGCGGGCGAAGAAAACTACGAAGGCGGTAGCCGAACTTCTTTATATGGCTGGGGTTAACTTCGCGGTTTTAGGAAAGCGTGAGACTTGTACTGGCGATCCGGCGCGTAGAGCTGGAAATGAGTTCTTGTATCAGATTCTCTCGCGCGAGAACATTGAAACTTTTAAAGAGGTTTATTCAAATTACAAAGGTAAGAAGAAGGTTGTTGTTACATGTCCGCATTGCTTCACAACCATTGGACGTGATTACAAGCAACAGGGTTATGAACTAGAAATGGTTCATCACACCCAACTTCTAAATACTTTGGTTAAAGAGGGTCGGTTGAAGCCGGTTAATCGGGCAACGAATAAGTTGACCTACCACGATCCTTGTTACTTGGGTCGTCATAACCAGATCTATGAACCACCCCGTGAATTGTTGGAATCAACTGGAGTTGAAGTAATTGAGATGCCGCGTAATAAAGAGCGTTCGTTCTGTTGTGGCGCTGGTGGCGGAAGAATGTGGATGGAAGAGAAGTTGGGAACGCGGATTAACCTAAATCGTGTTGATGAAGCAATTGCAACAGGTGCAGCTGAAGTTGCGGTGGGATGCCCATTCTGTCGGGTGATGGTTTCTGATGGAATGACGGGTAGAGGTTCTGATGTTGCGGTATTAGATGTCGCTCAAGCTTTACTTCGAACGGTTAAGAGCGAGGGTAATAAGAGTTCCACCGAGCAGACCTCCGACGTGAGCGCGCCAATCAACGCCGCCGAGGACAAAGCCAAGAGCGAAGTTGATAAGGACAATTCCAATGATTCCGCGCCATTCAACACCGACGCGAGCGCCGATTAAAGCTAGAGATCCGAAGAGACCAAAGACCATTCCTGATGCGCCGACGCTTGCGATAAGTGGGTTATTGAAAAGGGCGCTTGCGAGTGATCCGATGATTAGGGATGTGAGCAGAATAAGGATGTATTTGTTTCTTCCGAAATAAAGCTCAACTGGTGTTCCAAGGATGTGGAGCGCGTAGAGATTAAAGCCAAGGTGGAAGAAGCCGCCGTGCACTAAAGCGACTGTAACTAAGCGCCAATACTCACCTTGTTGGTAATCAAACCCGGAGATCCAGAGCGCTTCTTCATATCCAGGTAATAGGAGTTGAACTAAATACGAGAGCGCGATTGTGCCAACAAGAAGTGTGGTGAGTGATTGGCCGCGCAGGCGCATTAGGAGAGCGAGACGGAGGAAATCTTCACCGCTTCGATCGGACGATCTGCTGGTCCAGTCTTAGTGGTGGCGATTGCATCAACGACTGCTTGTGACTTTGGATCCTTCACTTCACCGAAGATAGTGTGCTTGCGGTTTAGCCAAGCTGTTTCGGTAACGGTGATAAAGAACTGTGAGCCATTTGTGTTTGAGCCGGCATTTGCCATCGCGAGTAGGTATGGGCGATTGAA
>VGAF01000093.1 GCA_016870855.1 Actinomycetota bacterium
CAGAAAAGCCAATGACACTAAGGGCCGGTCATCGGATTGCGATTGATTACGGTGAGAAGTGGATTGGAATCGCGATATCAGATAGCTCAGGGCTGATCGCTTCTCCAGTTGGAACATTTGCCGCTACAGATCTGCAAGACGAGTTGGCTAAGTTGGCTGATCAAAAATCGATTTCCACAATCTACGTGGGATTACCAATCCACTTATCTGGTGGTGAAGGTCAATCAGCAATTCACGCACGGGCCCTAGCTAGCCGCTTAAGTCAGTTAAATATCGCCCCAGTTCGTCTGGTGGATGAGCGACTTTCAACTTCATCCGCATCTGGCGACAAATCACTCATTGCAAAGTTCGGTATTGATGCCTTAGCTGCGGTAGAGATTCTGAAATTTGCCCTTGAAGGAGAACGTTCGCAAAATCGACCATTCGGAAGCTCGCTTGATGATAAATAGAATTGGCGTTAGAAATTTGGGGTTGGCCCTCGCCTTCATATTCTTAATGACGCTTGCACTTCGGGAAATTGCTCCGGGACCCCGCACCGCACCCGACTTCGACGGCAGCGCTCGCGGCCCTGAAGTGGTTATACATATTGACCCTGGTATGACGGGATCGCAAGTGGGAGAAGTATTGGAGCGTGAATCCGTTGTGAAATCTGCGCTGGCGTACTTTCGAGCAGCCGTTGCCAATGAAGAAAGTAAGCGGATCGCCCCAGGCGAGCATCGAATAGAGACTCGAATACCGGCCTCAGAAGCGGTCTTGCAGTTATTGGATCCAGATCGAATAGTTGATCTAGTTCGAGTACGTGACGGCGCGCGACTCAGCGAAGTAGTAGATGCCTTAGTGGCGGGCGGTTTTGAGCGAAAGCGAATCTCAAAGGCTCTCTCCAAACTTAAGCCGCCTCAAGATTTCAAGCTTGGCAACGTCGAGGGTTTTCTGTATCCCGCTTTTTACTCATTCCCTCGTGGAACAACAGAAGCAGATGCTCTATCGGCGATGCTCTCACGTTTCCAACAAAGTAATCGTGACTTGAGTTGGAGCTACGAAGACTTTTCAAAAAAGGACTTACTCATTATCTCCTCCTTAGTTGAATCGGAAGGAACGCCGGATGTCTTTGCAAAGGTTGCCCGGGTTGTTTATAACCGTCTGGATAAGGGAATGAAGCTCCAATTTGATTCAACGGTTCACTATGTTTTTGATAGACGTGGCGAGATTGCTCTTTCATTAAAAGACACACAGGTGCGAAATAAGTACAACACTTTTGTGTACACAGGACTGCCTCCGGGACCGATCGGAAGTCCTACCCGCGCAGCTATTCAAGCGACCCTAAACCCAGCCGATGGCGACTGGTTGTATTTCGTCACGGTTCTTCCAAATGAGACTCGGTTCACCTCTTCATATGATGAGTTCTTGAAGTTCAAGGCCGAGTACAAGAGAAATTATGCAAATGGAGCCTTTGAATGAAGAGATTCGCGGTCTTGGGCGCCCCCATAGAACATAGCCTTTCCCCGGCTTTGCACAACTTTCTCTATAAAAAGCTTGCCCTGTCAGCTGGTTATGAACGCTTTGAGGTAAAACAAGGCGAGTTAAAAGATTTCTTAGCAAGCCATGACTCAACAGAGTGGCATGGCTTTTCTCTAACAATGCCTTTAAAAGAAGAGGGCTTACATCGCTGTGTTTCGCTATCAGAGGAAGCCATTGAGACTAGTTCGATAAACACTTTAAAACGGATTGCGAACGGCTGGAAGGGTTTCAACACCGATGTGTTTGGGTTTAGATTTCTTTTAGAGAGAATTGCGGAAGCGGCCGGACCGGAAAGTGATAGAGGTATTTCAATACTCGGGGCAGGCGGCACCGCGCGAGCCGCTCTTGTGGCCTTAAGAAATGGCGGTAGAGGGATTAAAGTTTTTCGCAGGAATTCTGAGCGCGATAGCTCACTGATGCGAGCAAATCCAAATATTGAGATCATCGATTGGAGTGAAGTCTCTTCCGCTTTTAATTCTGAAATCCTCATTAATTGTGCGCCTGCTGATGCGATGTCTTCAGTTACAAGTAGCATTCAATTTAGAGGGTTCCTAATGGACTCTCTCTATAGCCCTTGGCCAACTCCCTTAATGAGAGTTGCTCACTCAAAGTACTTCTCTGGCAAAGACCTATTGGTAGCGCAGGCGATACGACAGTTTGAAATCTTCCTTGATCTCTCGCTTGAGCACGATTCAACTTTCACAGAATTACGGGCCTTGATCTAGATATCCACAGAGATCATCGCCAATCCGAAAGAGGCCGTTGACTGACTAATCTCCTGGGGTGCCTATATATTTCATTGCTTTTGCGTTGATCAGCGCCGCCGATCTTAGATTTAGAGTCATTCCAAAGGGAATGAACTTCGCCCTAGTGGCCACAACATTTACCTATCTACTGATCACCAGAAATGCAGCGCTTCTACTCGCCTCACTTATGGCCTTTCTAATTTACGCCCTGCTCTATCGACTTAGTAAAGGAGGCGTCGGATATGGTGATGTGCGACTGGCGCCGGCACCCGTTGATTTTTACGCGACCACCCCAACTGGTCCACTAACAATCCATCTTTTGGCCTGGGTGTTTGCAGGTCTTGTTCTATTGATCAAAAAACGCGCCTCATCATCCTTACCGCTCGCACCGTTTCTCCTCTCCGCCACCTTAATCATCAACCATCTTTAGCGCAGAACTGAGATAATGAGGCATGCGTTGGCTAACTGCTGGGGAGTCTCATGGACCAAGTCTGGTTGGAATTATCGAAGGTCTACCCGCGCATATTGAAATCACTTCTGAGGAAATACAGAAACATCTCGCAAGGCGACGTCTAGGGTTTGGGCGCGGCGCTAGACAGAAATTTGAAGCTGACGAACTGAGAGTTTTGGGTGGTATCCGCCACGGCAAGAGCCAGGGTGGACCAATCTGCTTGGAGATTGCGAATAGCGAGTGGCCGAAGTGGCAGAAAGTAATGTCAGCAGACCCAGTTTCGAAAGAGGAATTGGCGGAGCTAGCTCGGAACGCGCCGCTCACGAGGCCAAGACCGGGCCATGCTGATTTGGTCGGTATGCAGAAATATGATTTTGATGATGCCCGAGCAATCCTGGAGAGAGCATCAGCCCGTGAGACCGCTACAAGAGTTGCACTTGGCGCGGTAGCGAGGGCGTTTATAAAGCAGGTGGCGAATATTGATGTGTTAAGCCATGTTGTGCGCATCGGATCTATCGCGTTGCCGGAAAATCACAGACTCCCTCTAGCAAGTGAGCAAAAAGCCATAGATGAAAGTCCAGTTCGTTGTAGCGACAAAGAAGTTAGCGATCAGATGATCGCTGAAATTGAATCCGCTCATGGCGAGGGGGATACGCTCGGCGGCGTCGTGGAAGTGCTTGCGTATAACTTGATGCCTGGACTTGGTTCACATGTGCATTGGGATCGTAGGTTAGACGCTCGATTAGCAGGCGCACTTATGGGCATTCAGGCAATTAAAGGAGTTGAGGTTGGCGATGGATTCCTGAGCGCAGCGCGTAGAGGTTCAGTTGCCCACGATGAGATTGAGAGAAATGCATCGGGTGAGATAACGCGGCGAACCCATCGTGCGGGTGGCACAGAAGGCGGAATGAGTACGGGTGAAGTGCTTCGTGTTCGAGCTGCGATGAAACCTATTTCCACAGTTCCAAAATCTCTCGACACAATTGATATGAGCACCGGGGAGGCGGCCAAGGCTATTAATCAGAGGTCAGATGTCTGTGCGGTTCCCGCTGCAGGAGTAATCGCTGAAGCGATGGTCGCGCTAGTCCTTGCTGAAGCCGTGCTGGAGAAGTTTGGCGGCGATAGCGTCAATGAAACTAAGAGAAATGTGGCCTCATTTCTAGCAAATCTGCCAAAGTTCTAAAGCGAGATTTTTCCTTATGAGCTCAAGAATTGTTCTAATCGGACCGCCTGGATCGGGGAAAACCAGCGTCGGCAGAATTCTTGCGGACGAGTTGAATCTAAAAGCTATCGACACTGATCGAGAGATTGAAGAAAAGAGTGGAAAGAAGATTGGAGATATTTTCTTGGAGGTGGGGGAGACTGGCTTTCGCGAGATTGAGCGAGGGGTAGTTCTAAAATCTCTTGAAGAGCAAGGTTCCGTTATTTCGCTAGGAGGTGGATCCATTCTTGATCCACAGGTTTACGAACAATTATCCATGGAACCTAAAGTTGTTTATCTAGAGGTCTCAATTTCAAATGCGGCTCCGCGCGTCGGCTTCAACACCGATCGCCCGCTCCTTCTTGCAAATCCACGTCAACAATGGCTCAAACTTTTTGAGGAGAGAAAAGAACGTTATGAAAGTTTAGCTCGGTATCGAGTCTGTACCGATAACAAGAAAGCAAAAGAGAGCGCCTTGGAGATTAAGGAGCTGCTCGCTTGAAGCCGATAGAAGTAAGTGCCGAACGTGAATACCAAGTTCTCTTCACCGACTCTTGGTCTGAGAAAATTCGCGCCCTGATTGGCGCGCGTCGATTCATAATACTTACCCAGGCCTCGCTACGGGATCGAGTAGGAGATGCGTTTTCGGAAGAATCAATTATCGTCACTGCCGATGGCGAGGAACAGAAATCTTTAACCACATTCACGACGCTTCTGGAGGAACTCGCTAATCGAGGACTGGATCGCAACTCGCTAATCATCGGAATAGGCGGGGGAGCGACGACTGATTTGGCTGGCTTCTTGGCTGCGACATTTATGCGGGGTATCGATTGGG
>VGAF01000094.1 GCA_016870855.1 Actinomycetota bacterium
CAATTCGATCAGCTAAAGCCATAGCTTCATCTAGCTCATTGCTAAATAGGAGAACCGCGCGCCCGGCATCTCGCTCCGCCAAGATCCGCTCATGAACGAATTCAATCGAACCAACATCTAGGCCACGAGTTGGTTGAGAGGCGACTAGTAACTTAACTGGGCGAGTTAACTCGCGGGCAAGTACTACTTTCTGTTTATTTCCACCAGAAAGAGATGATGCTGGATCGGAAATGCTCTGAAGGCGAACATCGAATTGCTTCGTATATTCCTCAGCGTTACTTCTAATTTTCTCAAGATCTAATATCCCTGACTTTGAGATTGGAGCGCTATGGAAAGTATCAAGAATTAGATTCTCAGCGATGCTAAATGAACTAATTAGTCCATCTAACTCACGCGATTCAGGGACAAATGCGATACCGGATTCAAGTGATTCATTGACGGTCTTTCCAACTATCTCATTTCCATCAATGGTGATTGAACCATCAACATGAGGCTCTAAATTCAATATTGCCCGAGCTAACTCGGTCTGGCCATTTCCTTGCACTCCGGCGACCGCGAGGATCTCGCCCGCTCGGACATCAAAATTAATCTCACTTACAAGCGCTCGACCGCGATTATCGGTCACCTTTAAATCGCTAATCTTCAAAATTACTGGGCCTGGGGTGAGTGGCTTTTTTGTTACCTCAAGATCTACTGGTCTACCGACCATCATCGATGCCAATTCTTCTTGGGATGCGGTTGGTTTTGCTTGGCCTACGACCTTGCCTCGCCTGATGATCGTGATTTCATCTGCGACTTCTTGGACCTCGCGAAGCTTGTGAGTAATAAAGATGATTGATTTGCCCTGTTTCTTCAATTCCCGCATTACGTTTAACAACTCATCGGTTTCTTGTGGAGTCAAAACGGCAGAAGGTTCATCCAAAATAATAATTTTTGCGTTGAAGAAGAGCGCTTTGATGATCTCTACTCGCTGTTGTACGCCAACGGGAAGATCTTCAATTAAGGCATCGGGGTCTATTTCAAAGTTAAAACGCTTGGCTATCTCCATGATTTGGGTACGAGCTTCTCTTAAATCTAATGAGCCAACGCCACGGATTTTCTCGTGCCCAAGGACGATATTTTCTGCAACGGTAAAGACCGGAATAAGCATGAAATGTTGGTGAACCATTCCGATTCCGGCAGCTAGCGCATCGCTCGGTTCGTGAACTTCGATAGCCTTACCTTCAATAAGGATCTCACCAGAATCAGGCTGCAAAAGCCCAAAGAGAATATTCATTAAGGTTGATTTACCGGCGCCATTTTCGCCCAAGATGGCATGAATTTGGCCCGCATCAACCTTCAAATCAATCGCATCATTTGCGACTAGGGAGCCGAAACTCTTAGTTATGCCGCGTAACTCAACTGACATGAATCGAGTATTCCCCTATTTCTCGCCAAGTATTGGGCGAAAATCTATCGGAAAAGTGCTGAAATGAAAACGAGCCAGGTGATTTCTCACACCTGGCTCGCTTTACTCTTAGATCAGTTAGATCTTGAGTGAACCGGCAGCGATTGCAAGTTGAATGCGCTTTAGTTCACTCTTTGTTGCATTTGAGATCTTTGAGTCATAGTCATAGAACGGAGCAAGACCAGTTCCCTTGTTCTTTAGCGTTCCTAGGTAGGAAGTGCTGGAGAACTTGTTGGAACGTGTATCTCTAATCACCTGTGCAACGGAGACTCCGACTCCCTTGAGTACAGAGGTAATGATTACCGACTTGTACTGTGGAGCAGCAATTACGCCATCTGAGTCAACCCAGATAACGACTGATTGCTTGCTGGTGATTGCGTTCTGAGCAGTTGCGCCACCGAGACCACCAGCTACAGGGAAGATTACATCTGCCTTCTGTAGTTCGAATTGCTTGGAGATCTGGAGTGCCTTTGCTTGGTCAGAGAAGTTTCCGACGAATGTTCCATCCTTCTTGACTGGATCCCAGCCAAGTGCGGTTACATTCTTCTTCTTCACTTTGTTGTAATGAGCAACGCCCTTTACGAATCCATCCATGAAGTCAGAAACTGCTGGGAAATTCATTCCGCCGTAGGTAGCTACAACGCCAGTCTTCGTATAAGAAGCAGCGAGGTAACCAGCTAGGAATGATGATTGGTTAGTTGCGAATAGAAGACCCTTGTGATTTGCAGTTCCAGCTCCGCCACCATCAACGATTGCGAAATTGGTCTTTGGGTAAGCCTTTGCGGCAGCTTCTAATGCGCCTGCGATCAAGAAGCCAACACCGATGACGATGTTGCAACCCTCGTCAACGAGTTTCTTGATGTTTGGTGCGTAATCAGCATCTGATTGTGCAACCAAGTACTTGACTGTGGTTGAGCTATTTGCAACAGACTGCGCGCCAGCCCATGCAGATGCGTTAAATGACTTGTCATCGACACCACCGGTATCGAGTGCAAGGCATGCCTTAGTTGTCTTTGCTGAGGCTGGAGCTGTTACTCCGAGAACGGAGAGTGAGGCTGCAACCGCTACAGCGATGAGACGTGTTGATCTCTTCAAGTTATTTCCTCCCGAGGGGTTTGTACGTACGTTTGGGGAAGCGTGAGCGCACCCTATCGGGAAGGTATTGCCGGGACTTAATCGACATGTTTCGCGGAATTTTCATGTCCCATATTTGGTGCCTTGGAACACAGACTTAGGGGTGGGACTCTAAACCCCGGCTTTATCCTTTGAGCTCCTTGAGAGCTTTTAGAACGGCGGGTTGGCCTTTCTTGAGTTTATAGGCAAGCCCCCCATTAGCCACCCCAAAGCTTCTTCCATAGATTCCACGATCGGATTCGATGACATCAATAAGTGCGCGATCTTCTAACGCCAATCGCACAAGTTGTGAGATGGGTTTATTTAACTTTTTCTCAACTACAGCGATAACTCTTGGGTGAGAATTCAAACTTGCAAAGTGTTGATCAGGATTTCTAGCAATATAAAAAGTCTTAAGGGTTCTATTGATTACGCTTTCATAAACCTTTGCATCTCTATCCCAGAGCGAATAGATAACATCGGCTCGCCCAAGTGAAGTGCTCAAACTAGACCCATCACCACTAAATGGAATCTTTAGAACTTCTGCGCCTTTGGCAGCCGTGGCAAAAGCGCTATTTACTTCTTCGCTTCCCGCGATTACTGCAACAACTTTTGTCTTACTTTTTGCTCCTGCAATAGTTCCTGCAATCTGCGCTGCTTCAACTTCATCAAAATAGATATTTGAGATATTTAACTGGCCAAGCGTCTTATCGTTGATTGGTGCGAACTGTGTTTCTGGGTATTCCATAGAGACGCGACGCACTGTTTCCCGATAACCACTTCCAACTGTGATGATTAAGGTGTACCCGTTTTTGGCGAGGAACCGGAGCTTTGAGAGGCGATCGACTGCGGTGCCACTAGTAGGGACTTCCCGGACAAAAGGTGGAACTAAGTTGAACTTCTGTTTAGCCAGAGCGAGAGATTTGCTTACTGCATCATTGAAGCCGCCATCGCCTTTAAACCCGATGTCATAGGCGACCGCGATTCGAGGAGTCCGTTCTTCAGCGCTGGCAACTGCTAAAGGAAGAAGAAGTGTGAATGTAAGAAGTGCTACGCGGAAACGCATTATCAATCTTGGAATATCTACGGTAGGAATTGTTTACCGGGAACCAAGCCGAGCGCATCGTAAGTACTCTTCAAAGTCTTACTTGCAACGGCGCGAGCTTTATCCGCTCCTTCGTGAAGCATCTCAATGAGAGCGCGCTCATCTTTCAATAATTCTTCAGCCCGTGACTTAACCGGTGCGAAGTAGCTAGTCACTACCTCGGCAACTGCGCCCTTGAAGTCTCCATAGCCTTTCCCGGCGAATTCATTCTCAAGTTCAGCAATCGACCTTCCAGAAAGCGATGAGTGAATCGTTAGTAGATTTGAGATTCCTGGCTTGGATTTCTCATCAAACTTAACTTCTTTTCCAGTATCAGTAACGGCGCTCTTGATTTTCTTGGCATTTACATCAGCGCTATCCAAAATATCTATTACGCCAGCACTTGAAGCAGCTGACTTGCTCATCTTGGCAGTTGGATCTTGCAGGTCATTTATTTTGGCAGAAGCCTTCATGATGTGCGCTTCGGGGACCGTGAAGGTATCTCCATACTTTGAATTAAATCGTTGGGCTAAATCTCTAGTGAGTTCGATATGTTGGCGCTGGTCCTCACCGACCGGAACCTTATTTGCTTGATAGAGCAAGATATCGGCGGCTTGGAGCATTGGATAAGTGAAGAGGCCAACTACCGTCCGGTCCGTACCAGACTTTTGAGATTTATCCTTAAATTGCGTCATCCGGCTAGCTTCGCCAAAGCCCGTAATGCACTCAAAGATCCAGCCCAGTTGATTATGTTCCGAGAGATGTGACTGGATAAAGAGCGTGCACTTCTTTGGATCCAGCCCAAGGGCAATTAACTGAGCGGCTGATGCGAGGGTTCGGCGGCGAAGTGCGGCGGGTTCAGTCTCAATCGTTAGGGCGTGAAGATCAACGATGCAGTAGAAAGCATCGTTGCCTTCTTGCAGCTCTACCCATTGCTTCACCGCACCAAGATAATTTCCAAGATGGAGCGATTCTGCAGTTGGTTGAATGCCTGAGAGGATCCGCTTCACGTCGCTATTCTCTCAGGTGTTTGTTGGTATTGGCGCTCGTCAATAGAAGTGAACCCACG
>VGAF01000095.1 GCA_016870855.1 Actinomycetota bacterium
GAGAAATCGGTTATCTATTCTAAAAAGTAGCAAGAGCGAACTAGATTTTCGATTTACACCCGAGGAAATTTCTCGGATCACGCATGAGCGCTCGCTTTCGATTGTTGGTGAAAAATGGAAGACAACCCTAGATTCTTAGGCGTTGAATCCAGCGGTGGGTCATTCTCTGATCAATTCCGCTAGGCTTGGCGCTAGTTTCAATCAGCTAATAGAGACTTTGAGAGAAATGAGCGAGGTAAATTCGCCGTGACAAGTCCAGGAAATCCGGTAAATCGCGCCAGAATCCTCGAAGACGTTGCAACACTTATGGCAGAAAGTCTCTCTAAGGGAGTGTTTCGACCTGGAGTTGATCCAGTTCCTGTCTCAGGAAAGGTGCTTTTCCCAGAAGACATCGTCTCGCTTGTGGATTCTTGTCTTGACGGCTGGTTGACGGCTGGGCGATTCACTTCTGCCTTTGAGAGAGAGCTATCCAAGTTCGTCGGAACCAGATCAGCCCTATTCGTTAACAGCGGTTCTTCAGCGAATCTTTGTGCACTAAGTAGTTTGACTTCGAAGAAGCTTGGAGATCGTCGTCTCAGACCAGGAGATGAAGTCTTGACGGTCGCAATGGGATTTCCTACGACGGTTAATCCGATTCTACAGAACTCCTTGAAACCAGTCTTTGTGGATGTCAACGCAAGCACATTGAATATAGATGTATCGATTCTTGAAGAAGCCATTGGTCCAAAGACTAAAGCAATCATGTTGGCGCATACTCTCGGCAATCCATTCGAACTTGATCCAATTTTGAAGATATGTAAAGAAAGAAAGATTTGGCTTATCGAGGACTCCTGCGATGCCCTTGGGTCGGAGTACAAGGGAAAAAGAACTGGAAGCTTTGGTGATCTCGCCACGCTTAGTTTCTATCCGGCCCATCACATCACGACTGGAGAAGGAGGAGCTGTTCTCGTGAAGTCTCCTCTTGTGAAAAGGCAAGTTGAATCTTTCAGGGATTGGGGGCGAGATTGCTACTGCGAGACCGGTTGCGACAACACGTGTAAGAAGCGCTTTGAGTGGCAACTTGGAGATCTGCCTAAAGGTTACGATCACAAATACATCTATAGTCACATTGGGTATAACTTGAAGGCAACAGATCCGCAGGCTGCTCTAGGGCTTTCGCAGTTAGCACATCTTGATTCCTTCATAAAGTCACGAAGGGAGAACTACGATTACTTGAGGTCTGGTCTTGAGAACGTCGAAGGGTTGAAGATTGCGGACGCAACACCCGGATCTAAACCTTCATGGTTTGGACTTCCTGTGACCATAGCTGCCGAAAGTGGAATTGATCGGACCGAGCTGTTGCGTTTCCTAGATTCACGATTGATTGGAACGCGCCTGGTATTCGCGGGAAACATCCTCAAGCAACCTGCTTATCAAGGAATTGAGGCGCGAATAGTGGGTTCGCTAGCCAATACTGATTATGTAATGCACAACACCTTTTGGCTTGGAGTTTTCCCGGGCCTGAATCCTGCCATGCTGGATTTCGTTGTTGAGTCGGTGACTGAGTTCTGTCGAGACAATCGAAAGAAGAGAAAGTGAAGGTATTACTTACCGGTCACACCGGATTCAAAGGATCTTGGTTTTCCTTGATGCTCAAAGAACGTGGTTATCTCTTGGCAGGTCTATCCGATCAGTTTCTCGTCGATTCTCTTTACAAGGTTGCGAGCCTGAATCAGTTGTATGAAGAAGAATACTTCGTAGATATTCGAGATCGAGAAGCAGTTGAGAATTCAATATCAAGCTACAAGCCTGATCTCGTCTTTCACTTTGCTGCGCAACCCCTAGTTCGAGATTCGTATTCTCGACCCCATGAAACCTTCGATGTCAATGTGACCGGCACTGTGAACGTTTTGGAAGCGGTGCGCAAATACGATAACTCACTACCCACCCTTATCGTAACTACCGACAAGGTCTATAAGAACTTTGGCAAAAAAGAGGGATATGTTGAAGAAGATGAGCTAGGTGGCAGCGACCCCTACAGTGCCTCGAAGTCTGCTGCAGATATAGTGGCTCAGTCCTACATATCAAGTTTTAAGCTGAACCGGACTGCAATTGTTCGAGCAGGAAATGTAATCGGTGGTGGCGACTGGTCAAAAGATCGCCTAGTCCCTGATCTCATTCGCTCATTGATCGCTCAGGTTCCTGCTGTTATCCGTTTTCCAGACGCCACTCGTCCATGGCAACATGTTCTCGATTGCCTCTCTGGTTATCTATTGCTCTCTGATCGATTGATTCATGGTGAGTGTTCCGGAGTCTGGAATTTCGGCCCTACCCATGCTCAGTCGCGCGAGAAGGTCAGTCAAGTAGTTGAACTAGTTCTCGCAGAGTGGGGAGGAAAGAGCTCCTGGATCAGAGATTCGACCCCAAATACAATGGAGGCGCACTTACTTGATCTGGATTCTTCTAAAGCGAGGCGAGAGCTTCATTGGGCTGATGTACTTGATTTCGAGAAGTCAATCCGGATGACTGTGGATTATTACAAGCGGGTTATAGCAGGCGAACAACCGATAAGAGTTATGTACGAGCAACTCAGTGAATACCAAAATATCCGGAATTCGATCCCTGGCTTTGAGGAGATATCGTAGGAGGTTGAAGGGGCCTTTAGCTCAGTCGGTAGAGCAACGGACTTTTAATCCGTGGGTCGTCGGTTCGATCCCGACAGGGCCCACCAAACCTTTACACTTCCCGAATGGCGCGCGATGCGGTCCTCCGGAGGGTCGGTTCCCTAGTCCTGGTCCTGGGACCGATCACTACGCTTGCAATCTCCCCCTGGTCAAACTTCGACCCGATCAACCTCATCAAACTGCTCTTTGTCACGTCAATTGCGTTCTCAATCTTGGGATTCCTTATTTGGGCGCGAAATGACATTCTAGGTAGAGTTGATAGGACGCTTCTGTATGCTTCAATGTTTTTCGTTCTATGGATGATCGTTGTCTTCTGTGTCGCAGGTACCAACAAATCTCAACAATTCTGGGGTGTCTTTGGCAGAAACACGGGTCTTCTCACCTATCTCTCCCTTGTAGTCATCCTCCTTGGCACTTCTCTTATCCATGACAAGTTGACCTACCACAAGATTGTCGAAGTGATTGTACTTACATCGATTCCGATGACAATCTACGCCCTTATTCAAATTGCAGGACGGGATCCGATTTCGTGGAGCGTGATGTCGCCCTTTGCGACATTGGGAAACGTCAACTTCTCCTCTGCTTTTTTTGGCTTGGCTTCAATTTGTTCGACTGTACTTATCCTCGCAAAGCGAATTCCCCTATTTATACGTTGGTTCCTCGCGGCTCTAGTGGTTGTGGACAGTCTCATAATTCTTGAAACGGGTTCCATCCAGGGCTTTATGATCTACATCGCGGGATTAGGCGTCGCCACGTTTTTCTGGTTACGCACTTCGGCCAAGTTGAGAAAATTGCAGATTCCGTACGTCATCTCGGGTCTTGCCGGATTCTTATTGACTGTGGTTGCGCTCTTCAATGAGGGTCCACTTGCAAAGTTCGTCTTTAGCTACACAGTGACCTTTAGGTTTGACTATTGGTTTGCCGGGTGGGCTATGACCATAAAGAACCCTATCTTTGGCCTAGGTCTAGACGGCTATGGCGACTGGTATCGGCAAGAGCGAGGCGAAATAGCGACACTACGCACTACACCTGATCGCATAACAAATACGGCACATAACATTTATCTCGATCTCTCGTCTGGTGGAGGGTTACCGCTCCTTCTTGCCTATTTGGTGATGATCTTTGTCGCTGGCCGGGCGGCTTTGCGAGTTTTTCGGCGCGAGAGTGAGTTCAATCCCTACTTTGTAGCGATGTTCTCCGCGTGGTTTGCCTACCTGGTTCAGGCAGCGATTAGCATCAATCAGATTGGCGTCGGTATCTGGGGTTGGATATTCATGGGGGCCATCATCGGATACGAATTTGTCACTCGCTCAGATGGCTCCAAACTTTCGCAAAGTCAGAACGCTTCCAAAGCAAGGACCGCTCAGATGCCAGCAGGTGCCGCAGTCCTTGGGATATTGTCATTCGCCTTAGGTTTTGCGCTCGCGTTGGTGCCACTGAGAGCAGATTCAATCTTTAAGGATTCGTTGCAAATCGGTTCGCTTGATGGTCTTGAGAAGAGTGCAAAATCCCTTGGGGCAACTGCCTACCATTTTGAACTAGCGCTCGATGCTGCGTTAAAGCGAGAAGACGAACCTAAGGCGGCTTTGCTCGCCAGCGACCTGCTTGCACGCTTTCCGAGAGATTTCATGGCCTGGCGGGTCAAGCAGATACTCCCGTCGACTCCTGAAGCCGAGCGCATCAGGGCTCTCGAAATGTTGCGCACTATGGACCCGTTCAACCCCCAGATCCAACCGACTGGGTGATGTCCGTTTTATCACTTTAGTACCTTTCCCACTACAAATCATGCTCTCACGCGTTTACGCAAGTACGGGGTGAGCCCTGGTATCTACAGGCGTCTGAAAAGCGATGCAAAGATCGCCTCCAGACTCAAGGCGTGAGGAAGGGAGGGGTTCGTGAAACGGGTTAAGGCAACATCCGAGTGGTCCGTATCAGATCTCTCGACCTTTTTTGTCCGACACAGAGAGAGTCTTCTCAGTCAAGCGAGCCGAGCCCTTGGTGATCGGGG
>VGAF01000096.1 GCA_016870855.1 Actinomycetota bacterium
AAGGCAATAAGGGAATTAGCCATTCCAATTTTCTTTGATGTCGCTTCCGTAGGAACGATGAACGCCTTTGGAAGAGAGCGAGCTATCTCATTAATGAATGGTTTTGCTGGGCTATTTATGAATGAATCTGAGGCTGAATACTTAACGGGTGTCACAAATCAGCAAGCGCAATTTCAATCACTTGAAGAGTTCGCCCCCTTGATTGTTATTAAACGTGGCGCAAAGGGAGCAATTGCAAAATTCAATAGTGGTGATCCGATTTCAAGACCAGCACGAGAAACTAAGGTCATCGACACAACTGGAGCTGGTGATGCATTTGCCGCAGGATTCCTGGCCTCATGGCTCAAATCAAAGGATCTTGATGGCGCAATCTCGCGCGCTTTGGATGTTGCCGCCCAATGTGTCGCAACTATCGGCGCAAGGCCGAGAGTCAATCCATAGAAACTAGCTCTGGCGTTGGCAGAATCACGCCGTGGCAAAGCGCGAATCAAAGAGTGGACCAAAGCCTGGTGAGTTTCCCGGCAAGATAGTTGATGTTGATGTCTCAAATGAACTATCTGATTCATTTCTTGAATACGCCTATTCAGTTATTTATTCGCGCGCCTTACCTGATGCGCGCGATGGATTAAAACCAGTTCAGCGTCGCATCCTCCACCAGATGTCTGAAATGGGCCTTCGCCCCGACCGCGGTCATGTGAAGAGTGCGCGAGTAGTTGGTGAAGTGATGGGTAAGTTGCACCCGCATGGTGATGGCGCCATTTATGACGCGCTCGTTCGTATGGCGCAAGCCTTCTCGATGAGATTGCCACTTGTTGATGGCCATGGAAATTTCGGTTCGCTAGATGCCGGCCCGGCCGCGATGCGTTACACCGAGGCGCGCCTTGCATCAGCCTCACAGATGATGGTCGATGAAGTTGATGAAAACACCGTTGACTTCGGCGCAAATTACGACGGCCAAATCATGGAGCCGCTCGTTCTTCCCGCCGCATATCCAAATCTCTTGGTCAATGGCGCAACTGGAATCGCAGTCGGAATGGCCACAAATATGGCGCCGCACAATCTCGGCGAAGTGATAACTGCGGCTCAACATCTAATTGAAAATCCAGGCGCAACGGTTAAGCAGTTAATGAAGTTAGTTCCTGGCCCTGACTTCCCTACCGGTGGAACTCTTATCGGAAAAGAAGGAGTGCTAGAGGCATACCAGTCCGGCAAAGGCGCCTTCAAAGTTAGAGCCAAAGTTGAGATTGGAAAAGTCACATCTCGCAAGCAAGGTATAACAATCACAGAACTGCCCTACAACATCGGCCCTGAGAAAGTAGTTGAGCGGATTAGTGACCTTGTGAGAAGTAAGAAGATTCAAGGGATATCTGACATCGTCGATCTAACAGATGGCCAGAATGGCACACGAGTCGTAATTGAGATCAAGAATGGCTTCGAACCAGAACAAGTTCTCGAAAACCTCTATAAGTTAACTCCACTTGAAGATGCTTTCTCGATTAACGCAGTTGCCCTCGTAAATGGCAAACCTAAGACCCTTGGACTTAAAGAACTGCTACAAGTCTTTGTCGACCATCGAATTGAAGTTGTTACTCGCCGTTCCAACTTCCGGAAAGAAAAAGCTTCGGCACGGTTGACTCTTGTAGAAGGACTTCTAAAGGCGATCGTTGATATCGATAAAGTCGTAAAGATCGTCCGCGGTAGCGAAGATGCTTCTGAGGCTAAGACGTCCTTGATGAAGACCTTTAAATTAAGCGATGAGCAAGCAACCCACATCTTGGATATGCCGCTACGCAGACTCACAAAGATGTCGAAAATCGAATTAGATACAGAACAGAAATCCTTGAAGAGTGAGATCTCCGCCTTAACCGCGCTCCTTAAGAATGAGGCTGCGCTCCGGACAAAGGTCTCGGAAGAGTTAGGCGAGGTTGCTAAGAAGTTTGCGACTCCGCGTCGCACCATAATTGCCTAAAAAAGCTTAAGTCTTAGGCGTCAATTCGCTCTCTATCGATATCAGCAGCCGAGATAAATTCTTTTCGTGGCGCTACCTCGTTGCCCATCAATAATTCAAAAATCTTCTCGGCGTCGGCGCCATCTTTGATGGTGATTCGGCGGAGGGTCCGATGATCTGGGTCCATGGTGGTCTCACGGAGCTGGTCGGCATCCATCTCACCTAAGCCCTTGTAACGCTGGATTGGTTCACGCCACTTCTTACCTTGCTTCTTTAGATCAGCCAACAACTTCTTCATCTCATCATCTGAGTATGTGTAATGGACTTCGCCCTTCTTGCCACCAGAACCCATTACTTCAATCCGGTGTAGCGGTGGAATCGCAGCGAATACTCGACCATCTTCGATTAACGGCTGCATATATCTATAAATCAATGTAAGTAGTAGGCACCGGATATGTGCACCGTCAACATCAGCATCTGACATCAAGATAATTCGGCCGTAACGTACATCTTCAAGGCTAAATGACTTTCCAGAGCCAGCTCCAATGACTTGGATGATCGCAGCGCACTCAGCGTTATCCAACATCTGGGAGAGCGATGCTTTCTGGACATTTAATATCTTTCCGCGCAGCGGCAAGATTGCTTGGAACTCTGAGTTTCGCGCCGCTTTAGTAGTACCTAAAGCAGATTCGCCCTCAACCACAAATAACTCTGTTCGTGAGACATCTTCTGAGCGGCAATCAGATAATTTCGCAGGGAGAGCTGAGCTCTCTAGCGCATTCTTGCGACGCTGTAGATCTTTATGAGTACGGGTAGAGATACGAGTTCGAGCCGCATTGGCGACTTTCTCCAGGATTAACCGGCCATTTGCCTTATCAATCCGCTTTGTGGTCGTGAAGAAACGCTCTAACTCATCGGTGACGACTTGCTGGACAATTTTTGTAACGGCCGGAGTTCCAAGAACTTCTTTAGTCTGGCCCTCGAATTGTGGCTCCTGCATCCGGACGGTTACGACCGCGGTAATTCCTTCCAAGATGTCATCTTTGATTACATCCGGTTCATTCTTCTTAAGCGTTCCGGTCGAGCGGAGAAACTCATTAAATGACTTAGTTAGAGCGCGTTCAAAGCCTTGGACATGCGTTCCGCCCTTAGGGGTTGCGATGATGTTCACGAAGGAGCGGATATTGCTCTCGTAGCCATTGCCCCACTTAACGGCGATATCAACATCCATATCCCGTTCTACTTCTTTAGGCTCAAGATGGCCCTTCTCATCAAGGACTGGGACTGTTTCTTGGTAGTGACCTTTGCCGATAAGCCTTATTACATCTCCGACCGGAGCATCGCTCTGGATGAAGTTGCAGTATTCAGAGATTCCGCCTTTATGGAAGAAGGTCTCACTCTTCTTCTCTTTAGTGCGATTGTCATTTACTTCTAAAGTTAGACCTGGAACGAGGTATGAAGTCTGACGAGCGCGGGTATAAATCTCTTCAATATCGTATTGCGAATCCTTAATGAAAATCTGCTTATCTGCCCACCACTTAACGCGCGTTCCAGTTATCTTCAATGAGACTTTTCCAATTGTGCGAAGTCCAGATTGGGGTTCAAATGATGCCCCTGGACCATCGCCATCAAATACGCCAGCTACGCCTCGCTTAAATGACATCCAATAAATCTTCCCGTCCCGATCAACCTCAACATCAAGGCGCGAAGCAAGAGCATTAACAACCGAAGCTCCCACTCCATGTAATCCACCTGTGGCGGCGTATGAACCGCCACCAAATTTTCCACCCGCATGCAATTTAGTCATAACAACTTCTACGCCGGTCAATCCAGTCTTAGGTTCTTTATCTACTGGGATTCCGCGGCCATCATCATGGACCTCAATTGATCCATCTTTCTCAAGATTGATAATGATTTTCTTACAATGTCCAGCAAGCGCTTCATCTACTGCGTTATCGATAATTTCCCACAAGCAGTGCATGAGGCCGCGACCATCAGTCGATCCGATATACATACCGGGACGCTTACGAACGGCATCAAGACCTTCCAAAACGGAGAGATCTTTAGCGGTATATGTGCTCTCGACTGAGCGCGTATCTTTATCTGCCACGACGGCGAAGGGTATCCAGCGCTATTCCACATATCGGGATTACGCGCCGAAAACGCTGTGAATTTGTCGATAAAGGTGGGAAAAAACACTCCCGAGGCGAAGAAAAATCTATTTCAGCCTGCGGGGAATAAATCAGAGATGGTTTGAGTTCCCCTGCACAGTTCGTTGAACAAGCAAGATGAGAGAGGTAGGCAGATGACTGAAAATGTAGTTCTCGACTCCACACCGCTAAATGCTTTAGATCGCTGCGATCGTTGCGGCGCCCAAGCTTATGTGCGCGCTGTAATGGCAAATGGATTCGAACTACTTTTCTGTGGCCACCACGCAAAGAAATATCAAGAAGGTCTATCAAATGTTGCTTCACGCATCCAAGATGAGACCAATCGAATTACCGAAGAATCAGCGGCTCGATAACTCGATTTAAGAGGCTCGCTCTACCAGTAATTCTCTCTTCGGTATCAGCAATCCCGCTCAATTTCACAAGTGTATTTACCCCTAAATAGCGGATTGGTTCAGGCTCCCACTTTCTAATCTTTTGATTAACGAAGTGAAGCTTCCGAAGTTCATTCTTCATATCTAGAATCTCGTGAGCCAAAATCTTCGCAGCTAG
>VGAF01000097.1 GCA_016870855.1 Actinomycetota bacterium
CATGCCCTTACCTTTAACCGGGATCATCTCCCCGCTCTGGGTTCCAGGCTTAACTTCGACTTCAATCTCCCCATCAAGAGTTTCAACTTTCATCTTTGTACCAAGCGCCGCACCGGTCATCGGAACATTTAATTGGAGATGTAGGTCATCTCCATCGCGAACTAAGAAATCATGGTCAGCCACAATGATTTCTACATATAAATCGCCGGCCGGGCCACCGCCAGCACCAACTTCTCCCTGGCCACTTAATTGAATCCGATTTCCAGTTTCTACTCCGGCCGGAATTTTCACGTCAATATTGCGTTTTGCGCGAACTCGTCCATCGCCAGCGCACTCCCGACATGGATTTGGGATTACAGTTCCAAAGCCTTGGCAGGTACCGCATGGTCTAGATGTCATGACTTGTCCGATGAATGAACGGGTTACTTGTTGGACTTCACCTCTACCTTTACAGATATCGCATGTACGCGGTGAGCTTCCAGATTCACAACCATCGCCACCGCATTTGTCACAAATAACTGCGGTCTCAACTCCGATTGTCTTCGAGACTCCAAAGCAAGCTTGATTTAAATCGATTTCAACGCGAATTAGCGCATCTTGTCCTTGGCGCATCCTTGGGCGTGGCCCTCTTGGCGCGCCACCGCCACCAAAGAACGCATCCATAATGTCGCTAAATCCACCGAAGCCACCACCAAACCCAGAGAACCCATCGCCACCTCGATCATAAGAACTTCGCTTTTCTGGATCACTTAGTACTTCATAAGCAGCGGTTATCTCTTTAAAACGATCTTGAACTTTTGGATCCGGATTAACATCCGGATGCATCTCGCGCGCTAACTTTCGATAGGCCCGCTTAATCTCATCTGAGGATGCTCCTCGATCGACGCCGAGTGTCGCGTAATGATCAGCCATTATCTGCCCTCAGTTAGGAATCGGCCTACGTAGCGAGCAACTGATTGCACCGCTGACATAGATGCGGAGTAGTCCATCCGCGTAGGGCCAATAACGCCAAGCGCTCCCAATGAATTCCCATCATCGCCATAGCCAATGCTTACCAAGCTGGTGCTCTTTAAGCTCTTATCAGCTTGCTCGGTTCCGATTCGAATACGCATTGAGTCACTTGAATCACTCAATAGACGAAGTAGAACAACTTGCTCTTCCAAAGCTTCGAGAACCGCATGGATATCCGAGGACGATGCATCACCTGGTCTCGCTAAATTTGCAGTTCCAGCGATCGCAACTCTTTCTTCGGCTCGCTCGAGCGACATCTCAATCAAGTTAGAGATTATCAAGGCAACTGAAGTTCGTTCATTCCGCGGAAAGGCCTCAAGAAGACTTTCAAGTGAGCTCGATACATCCGCCATGTTCCTTCCAGCTACGACCGAATTTAGTCGATTCTTCAGATCTCCCAACATTTGATCCGTGATGGGATGTGGGAGTTCAAGCACGCGTTGCTCCACGCGCCCGGTATTTGTAATCAATACCAACATTATTCGAGTCTGATTTAGCGAAACTAATTCAATATGACGGACTTTTGATTTAGTGATTGATGGATATTGAACGACCGCGACCTGTTTAGTTACTTGGGCGAGGAGTCGAACTGTTCGCATTACAACATCATCCAAGTCATGCGCGCCTCCTAAGAAAGTCTCGATAGCGCGTCGTTCTGCAGTCGAGAGCGGTTTTACCTTCGCCAATTTATCTACGAATATTCGATAACCCTTATCGGTTGGTATGCGCCCAGCGCTGGTGTGTGGCTGGGTAATTAGCCCAGCACTTTCCAAAACTGACATTTCATTTCGAATCGTTGCTGATGAAATCCCAAGTCCGTGGCGTTCTGCAATAGCGCGGGAGCCAACCGGTTCTTCTGTGGCAACGTACTCATCGACTATCGCGCGCAAGATCTCTAGCTGGCGCGTTTCGATATTCGATTCTTTATTTAAGTCTTTATTTAGGACCATTAATCCGCTACCCCTAGATAGTGGCAATTCCAAATGTGGTCAGAATCAAGAGCAGCATCGCAGGAAAAGCGGTCTTTGCCTTGTTCGCACGGAAGTGGAAGAAAATTGCGCCAGCCATTATTACCCAGAGGAAAATAAAACCGTAAATTTTCAAATCCTTGTTCTCAAGAGCGAAACCAATCACCAGGCTAAGCGCAGCTAGCGTCTCAAGCATTCCCACTAAGCGGGCAAAGCCATCTGGAAAGTTGATATCTCTAGTTCCAGAGAGGCCGGCCGAGGAGCCACTCGCCTTTGATAGTCCAGCAATGAGAAAGATGACGGCGAGTAACAGGGTGATGACGGTGTGGGCAGTTTGCATAGGAAGTGAAGTTACTACACCAGCATTTCGCGCACGATTCGATCGGCTATCAGCCGCCCAGTTCTCGACAAGACGAGATGACCTGTGTCCCAATTAGCGCCCTCGATATGGCCGGAATCTCGATACTTGGTGACCTTTGCCAACTCTTCCTCGGTGAGGTCGCTAAGTGAAATTCCCTCACTCATACGAATCTGCAACATTACAAACTCATCGCGCTTATTCGCCTCAGAGAGTAATTCGCTACTTGCTTCCGGCGAATTACCGATAGCCAGAGCGTTTTGATATGCATTGGGATGCTTTACATTCCACCAACGTTTTCCTGCGAAGTAAGAGTGCGCGCCTGGGCCTACTCCCCACCATCGCGATCCATTCCAATATGCAATGTTGTGACGACACTCGCCACCGGGTTTTGCCCAATTACTCAATTCATACCAGTTAAATCCGCTTTGCAGTGCTGCTTCATCAAAGATTAGATACTTCTCAGCAGTTTCATCATCTGGTGGGATTATTAACTCCCCTCGCTTTACGCGCGCGGCCAACTTTGTGCCAGTTTCGACAATGAGCGCATATGCGCTGATGTGATCAATAGGGAGTGAGAGCGCGCTCTCATAAGTCGTCTTCCAATCTTCAATGGATTCACCAGGGACTCCATAAATTAAATCGACACTTAGGTGCTCTATCCCTGAATCTTTCACAAGTTTGCACGCCTTAATTACATTCTCAGGGTTATGAGTACGATCAAGGGCAGCTAAGACATGTGGAACCGCGGATTGCATGCCAAGAGAGATTCGAGTTATGCCGGCGGCAACAAGCTCATCAAGATAACTCGCTGACAAAGTATCTGGATTGGCCTCAAGAGTTATTTCGGCTCCCGGCTCTAGGTTGAACTCTTCCCGGACTTTGCGAATCACTCGGGCAATGTCGCTACTCGGTATGAGCGAAGGTGTGCCCCCACCGAAGAAGATGGTTGGGACATCAAAGGCGCCAACGCTCTTCTTGGCCATTTCTATCTCACGTAAAACCGCGTCTATGTAGGGAGTGGTGATCAGAGCTAGGTTTGCAGAATTGAGTTCCTGGGGCGTATACGTGTTGAAGTCACAGTATCCGCACCGCTTTACGCAATACGGGATATGGATATAGAACGAGAGCGCGCTTGTGGCGCTACTTCTTGGTCTTTCCACTTTCGCCATCCGAGTTTGTGGAGAGCGCTGCGATGAAGGCTTCTTGTGGGACCTCGACCTTGCCCACCATCTTCATTCGCTTCTTACCCTCTTTCTGCTTCTCCAAGAGTTTACGCTTTCGAGTGATATCGCCACCGTAACATTTTGCAAGAACATCTTTTCGGATTGCGCGGATATTCTCACGGGCAATTATTTTCGCGCCAATAGCGGCTTGGATTGGTACTTCGAATTGCTGCCTTGGGATCAACTCACGCAATTTCGTAGTCATCATTACGCCATATGGATAAGACTTATCGCGATGCACAATTGAACTAAATGCATCAACGGTATCGCCCTGTAGCAGGATGTCTACCTTAACAAGATCACCTTCTGCTTCCCCAATAGGTTCATAATCCAACGAGGCATAACCCTTGGTGCGTGATTTAAGTTGGTCAAAGAAGTCAAAGACGATCTCCGCGAGCGGAAGGGTGTAGCGAATCTCAACCCGATCTTCAGAGAGATAATCTATGCCACCTAAAGTTCCGCGGCGTGACTGGCAGAGCTCCATAATTGTTCCGATGTAATCAGAGGGCGAGAGAATCGTCGCCTTAACTATTGGCTCTAAAACTCTTGCCACTTTTCCATTTGGGTACTCACTAGGGTTGGTGACGATCTTTTCGCTGCCATCTTCAAGGAATACTCGATAGACCACGTTGGGGGCGGTAGAAATTAGTGAGAGATTAAACTCGCGCTCGAGCCGTTCGCGCACGATCTCCATATGGAGTAGCCCTAAGAAGCCGCATCTAAAGCCAAATCCAAGCGCTACTGAAGTTTCTGGTTCATAAACGAGGGCAGCATCATTTAGCTGCAACTTATCTAACGCATCACGGAGAATTGGATAGTCATCGCCATCGATTGGATAAAGCCCGGAAAAAACCATCGGCCTTGGATCTTTATATCCAGCGAGCGCTTCTTTAGCGGGGTTGTGATACGAAGTGACGGTATCGCCGACTCTCGAGAGGCGAACATCCTTAACGCCAGTAATCAAGTAGCCCACTTCACCCACGCCAATTCCAGCGCTAGATACTGGTTCTGGGGAGATGACTCCGATGTCGAGTAGTTCATGGCGAACGCCAGTAGAAACCATCTGAATCTGCTCGCGCGGTGAGAGTTTTCCATCG
>VGAF01000098.1 GCA_016870855.1 Actinomycetota bacterium
CTGGGAATCTTTTGTTGCAGAAGCGCGGATTGCTCTACACATCCGGGTCATCGAGGGAAGAAATGCCCACCATGTATTAGAAGCACAATTTAAAGCGGTAGCTAGAGCGCTGCGCGATGCCGTCACACTTGATTCAAGGGTTTCAGGAGTCCCCTCAACTAAAGGCGTCCTCTGATGGGACGGAGATGAAGGAACGTAACGCAATCTCTATTCTCGATTATGGGTCGGGGAATATTCGTTCCGCTCAGCGCGCACTCGAGCGAGTTGGATTGGAAGTAGAAGTAACTTCAGATTTTGAAAGAGCTTTGGAATCCTCCGGATTAGTCGTTCCTGGTGTGGGCGCCTTTGGAAGTTGTATGAGTCAACTCCGGGCTGTTCGCGGTGATGAAGTGATTCGCGCGCGCTTCGAATCCGACCGACCAATTCTCGGAATCTGCGTTGGTATGCAAGTTCTCTTTGCTGGAAGTGAGGAATCAAAAGAGGAAGGCTTAGCAATCCTCCCGAATAAAGTAAATAAGTTAGCTGCTCCAATACTGCCGCACATTGGTTGGAATGAAGTTACTGAAGTTGCACCGCTACAACTACTAAAAGGCATAAATGCTGAACGGTTCTACTTTGTGCACTCATATGCGGCAAGGGAAGTATCGGGGGATGTCAAAACTGCCATCGCAAACTACGGTGAAGATTTCATAGCCGCCGTTGAGCTGGGTTCCTTAAGCGCAGTCCAATTCCATCCCGAAAAAAGCGGTGATGTTGGGCTCCAACTTCTAAAGAATTGGGCGGAAGTTCTATGAGAAAGTTGGTGCTGCTTCCTGCAGTGGATGTCCGAGGCGGCCAAGCAGTTCGCTTGGTACGAGGTGAATTGAACGCTGAAACCCAATACGGTGCGCCACTGGAAGCAGCGTTAGCTTTCCAAGATGTGGGTGCAGAGTGGATTCACTTAGTCGATCTTGATGCAGCATTTGGCACGGGTAGTAATCATGAACTGCTTCGCGAGGTTATCTCAAAACTGCAATTGAAGGTGGAGCTCTCTGGTGGAATTAGAGATGAATCATCGCTAGCGAAAGCGCTGGCCACTGGCTGCGAGCGCATCAATCTTGGAACTGCTGCGCTTGAGAGCCCAGAATGGACTGCTTCGGTGATCGCAAAATATGGGGAGCGCATCGCGGTGGGACTTGATGTCCGAGGAAGAACACTGGCTGCGCGCGGCTGGACAAAAGAAGGAGGCGACTTATTCGAAACTCTTGCCCGCCTTGATAGCGAAGGTTGCGCTCGTTATGTAGTTACCGATGTAAATAAGGATGGCACTCTGCAAGGGCCAAATGTCGAGCTGCTAAAGAGCGTATGCGAGATGACAAATCAGCCGGTAATCGCATCAGGCGGCATCTCCTCTCTAGATGATTTGATCAAACTCCGTGAACTAGTTGATGTGGGAATCGAAGGCGCAATCGTCGGTAAGGCTCTCTATGCCGGAGCATTCACTTTGGAAGATGCGCTGAAGGTAAGTCAATGAGTCTTGCCACGAGAATCATTCCCTGCCTTGATGTGGCTAATGGAAGAGTTGTTAAAGGAATCAACTTCATTGATTTAAAGGAGGCTGGCGATCCAGTAGAAATGGCCGCCATTTATGCCCGCGAGGGCGCCGATGAGATTACCTTTCTGGATATCACTGCTAGCGCCGAAGGTAGAGGAACCACGCTTGAAGTACTTCGTCGCACAGCAGAACAGGTATTCATTCCACTCACAGTCGGAGGCGGTATCTCGTCTGTCGAAGATGTTAATCAGTTGTTGAGAGCAGGCGCCGACAAAATTTCCTTAAATACCGCCGCGATAAGGAACCCAAGACTCATTTCAGAGATAGTTGATCGATTCGGCACTCAAGTTCTCGTCCTATCAGTAGACGCAAGACGTGCGCGCACTAAGTCTGGTTTTGAAGTCACAACCCATGGCGGAAGAGAGAGCGCCGGTTTAGATGCGCTCGATTGGATTGAGAGCGCAACTTCACGGGGAGTAGGAGAGATACTTCTAAACTCAATGGATAGAGATGGAACTCGGTCAGGCTATGACTTAGAGATGATTAGAAGAGTTCGTGAAATTTGTGATACACCCCTGATTGCAAGTGGTGGTGCTGGCGACATCCAGGACTTCGCTCGCGCGCTTGCCGACGGAGCTGATGCGCTCCTTGCTGCGAGCGTCTTTCATTTTGGCATCTATCGAATTTCACAGATCAAAGATGCGCTCAAAGGCGCAGGATATGTTGTGCGAGAGAGCTCCAAGTTAGGCAAGAATTAACCATGAACGCATCTTCGATCAATTTCGACGAGATTTTCAAGAGTGAGGATGATCTTGTTGCTGCTGTCCTACAAGATCACCGAACCAATCAAGTTTTGATGCTTGCCTGGATGAATAGATCCGCCCTTGAGTTAACCCTACAAACCGGAAAGGCCACCTTCTGGAGTAGAAGTCGAAGCGCAATCTGGGTCAAGGGTGAGACATCAGGTAACTATCAGAAAGTTATCTCCATTGCACTGGATTGCGATAAGGATGCACTACTGATCAAAGTCGAGAGTGATGGTCCTGCCTGTCATACCGGTGAAGTTAGCTGCTTTATTAATGAACTCGGTGAGATCTAAGAATGATGACTATTTCGCTAGAGGAGTTTCGAGAGTTTGCGAAGACTCACAATGTTGTCCCCGTTGCGGAAAGTTTCCTGGCTGATAGCGAAACTCCGCTAACTCTCTACGCTAAGTTAGCTGGACATCGAGAGAACACATTTTTATTGGAGTCCGCAGAACATGGTGGGGCTTGGTCTCGATACTCATTTATTGGGGTAAACAGCGAGGCGACCCTCACTGAGAAAAGCGGCTTAGCAACTTGGATAGGAAGACCCCCAGCAGGTGCACCAAGTGGCATAGATCCGCTAGAAGCGCTTCGGATAACAAGTGCACATCTAGTAACGCCACAAATTAAGGGACTACCAAGGCTAACTAGCGGTCTAGTTGGTTACATGGGCTATGACGCAGTGCGGCGATTGGAGAAGTTGCCCGGCGAACTTGCGGATCCGTTAAATCTTCCCGAAATAGCGTTCATGCTCACCACCGATCTTGCTATCTACGATCACCTCCAAGGAAGCGTTACCTTGATTGCGAATGCAATAAACTGGGATGGATCTGATCAGCGGGTTGATGAGGCTTATAAATCTGCTCTCACGCGCTTAGCGGAAATGAAAGTGACGTTGGGTAAACCATTAAAGAGTGAGATTTCATATCTGGATGAAAAATCAACTCCTAATTTCCAGCGCCACACTAGCGCTGAGAATTATGTCGCCTCCGTAAAGGAGATAAAGGAAGAGATCAAGCGCGGTGAAGCCTTCCAAGTTGTCCTCTCCCAGCGATTCCAAATCGAGTCAAAGAGCGATCCTTATGATGTCTATCGGATGCTTCGGTTACATAATCCAAGCCCTTATATGTACTTATTTCGTTTTGCCGATGGACTATCGGTTGTTGGCTCGAGCCCTGAAGCCCTTGTGAAAGTTACTGACGGAGAGGTAATGGTCCATCCGATCGCTGGAACAAGGAAACGCTCACTAGCTCAAGGTGAAGATATCCGACTAGGAGAGGAACTTCTTGCCGATCCGAAAGAGCGAGCAGAACATCTGATGCTCGTTGATTTAGGAAGAAATGATTTGGGAAGAGTTTGTGATTCTGGCTCTGTAAAGGTAGTCGAATTCATGCAACTGGAGCGCTACTCCCATGTAATGCATATCGTCTCAACGGTAGTTGGAAGACTAGGAAAGAATCGTCAGGCCATTGATGCTCTCTACGCGGTTTTTCCCGCAGGAACGCTCTCCGGCGCCCCTAAGCCTCGCGCAATGGAGATAATCGAAAACCAAGAACCATTTCGCCGCGGAATTTATGGTGGCGCTATTGGATATGTAGATTTCACAGGAAACCTTGATACCTGTATTGCAATCCGTACCGCGGTAATCAAAGATGGAATTGCATATGTCCAAGCAGGTGCAGGAATTGTTGCTGATTCGAATCCGGAAAATGAGGAAGAAGAGTGTCGAAATAAAGCAGCTGCAGTCCTCGGAGCAATCAACTCAGCTAATAGCCTCCGGAGTCTTAAATGAGCGTCTTAGATTCAATCATCGAAGGCGTTCGACTCGATGAGCAGTCGCGCCGACTCTCCGAGAGTGAGTTAAGCGAGCGCATTGCTGGCGCACCTAGGCCAAAGAGCGTGCTTGAAGTATTAAGAAGTAGCCAGCTTTCAATGATTGCCGAGATAAAGCGGTCATCTCCGAGCAAGGGAAATTTATCTGAGATACCTGAGCCCGATTTGCTTGCTCGAATTTATGAAAAAAGTGGCGCCGCCGTTATCAGCGTGCTCACCGAAGAGCGACGATTCAACGGTTCCCTAAAAGATTTCGCATTGGTAAGAAAAGAAGTGAGTCTTCCAATGCTCCGTAAAGACTTTATGGTGAGTGAGTACTTGATTAGAGAGAGTCGAGCCTTCGGCGCAGATCTAGTCCTCCTCATTGTTGCGGCTCTTAGCGAGAGTGAATTACGGGACTTTGATGCCCTAGCTATAGAGCTCGGGATGGATGTATTGGTAGAGATTCATGATGAGGTAGAGCTAGAGCGTGCTCTTACAATTT
>VGAF01000099.1 GCA_016870855.1 Actinomycetota bacterium
ATTCTCTACACCAATATGTTTGGCGGCCAAGATGATTTGGTATTCGATGGCGACTCAATGTTGGTCGATGAGAGCGGCTCATTATTGGCACGGTCGCCGCAATTCCAACGCGATCTCTTAGTGGTTGATTTGCCCGTCCAGGAAGGCGGCGCGAGACCAGACCTTGAAATAAGTGAGTCGGGTCCGAGTGTTTCCTCGGCTCTCGAACCACGAATTGCGAGCCCCTTGACCGATACTGAAGAGATTTGGAGCGCTCTTGTATTGGGACTTCGCGATTACATAGAAAAGAATGGCTTCAAATCTGTAGTTCTTGGACTCTCTGGCGGAATTGATTCCGCTGTTGTCGCAACCATTTCGGTTGATGCCCTCGGCAAAGATCGAGTCTTCGGTGTCTCACTTCCTAGTAAGTACTCCTCCTCCCACTCAAAGAGCGATGCGGCTGACTTAGCAAAAAATTTGGGAATCAACTTTCGGACTATCGAAATCGAGCCGGTGGTCGAGGGCTACTTAAAGGCAACGAAATTGGAAGGTTTGGCTGAGGAGAACGTGCAAGCTCGCGTTCGCGGCTCGTTATTGATGGGACTTTCTAATCAAGAGGGCCATCTAGTACTAGCGACTGGAAACAAGTCGGAATTGGCGGTCGGATACTCGACTCTTTATGGCGATGCAGTCGGGGGATTTGCCCCAATCAAGGATGTATTCAAAGTTGATGTTTGGCGGTTGGCGAAGTGGCGCAATACCAAGGCCACAAGTTCGGGGGAGATTGCCCCGATCCCGGAGAGTTCAATTACAAAGGAGCCGAGCGCAGAACTTAGACCGGGCCAGAAAGATAGCGACTCAATTCCTGAGTACGAGATCCTCGATCAAATCCTTGAGCTCTACATCGATAAAGGTGGCGATGCCAGCGCAATCATAAAAGCTGGACATGAGAGATCTTTGGTAGAGCGGATTATCCAATTAGTAGATCGTGCTGAGTATAAACGTCGCCAATATCCACCCGGCCCTAAAGTGACTCCAATCGCATTCGGTAAAGATCGAAGGCTCCCAATGACCTCGCGTTGGCGCGAGGGAAGCTAATGCAAACTATTTGCGATTAGCGTATTTCTTCACCTAAAGTAGAATTCGTTGCATGTCATCGCTTACCAACTGGCTCTTCACTCGCCGCCGGGTAATCGACTTTGGCCGCGCTAATTCCTGCGGCTGCTGTAAGTAATTTCGCGTTCTTAGCAATTTAGCTTTACCTAATATTTTGAATTCAATTGAGAGTTATCAGGAGAGAACTATGAAGATTTATAACGATATAACGGAAGTCTTTGGAAATACACCTTTAGTACGAATCAATCGAATAACTGATGGAGCGAAAGCGAACGTGCTAGCAAAGTTGGAGTTTTATAACCCAACTAGCACGGTGAAGGATCGCATTGGAATTGCGATGATTGATGCGGCCGAGAAGAGCGGCCAGCTAAAGCCAGGCGGAACGATTGTTGAGGCAACCAGCGGAAACACTGGAATCGCACTTGCGATGGTGGGAGCCGCTCGTGGTTACAAGACGATTCTTACGATGCCAGATTCGATGTCGAAAGAACGTCGCGCACTTCTCCGAGCATTCGGGGCTGAATTGGTGCTCACTCCCGCGTCCGAGGGCATGAAAGGCTGCGTGGCAAAAGCCGAGGAGATCGGCGCAAATGGCGCCGTCTTAGTCCGCCAATTTGAAAATGAAGCCAATCCGGAGATCCACCGCAAGACCACCGCTGAAGAGATTTGGCGTGATACCGATGGAAGCGTAGATGCGATAGTTGCCGGAATTGGAACCGGCGGAACTATTACCGGAATCGGCCAGGTTTTAAAGGCGCGTAAGCCTTCGATAAAGATCTTTGCTGTTGAGCCTGCAGCTTCTCCTATTCTCAACGGCGGCAAACCAGGTGGCCATCCAATTCAAGGAATCGGTCCAAACTTCATTCCACCGATACTTGATCGAAGCGTTTATGACGAAGTGATTGATGTTGAAGCCGATAACGCAGTTAAGTATGCCCGCCGGGCTGCAGCCGAAGAAGGAATCCTTGCTGGAATCTCAGCGGGCGCTGCGCTTTGGGCAGCTTCACAAGTCGCTGGGCGGGAAGAGATGGCTGGCAAAAATATCGTCGTAATCATTCCTTCCTTTGGCGAGCGATATCTCTCAACCATTCTCTATAAAGATTTAGTGGATGCTTAAGTGCTAAAGCGAATAATTGAAGATCTCGATACCGCGTTACAGAAAGATCCGTCGGCGCGCAATCGACTTGAAGTCGCGCTGACTTTTCCGGGCATCCACGCGGTCTGGGGATATCGCATCGCTCACTTCTTGTGGCGAAGCAGATTGAAGTTGTTAGCGCGAATTTATGCGAACTGGGTTCGAACTGTGACCGGTATCGAGATACATCCGGCTGCAAAAATTGGTCGGAGATTCTTTATTGATCATGGCATGGGCGTTGTAATCGGAGAGACTGCTGTGATTGGTGATGATGTGATGATCTATCACGATGTAACTCTCGGCTCCACAAAATATATGAAGGGCAAGCGCCATCCCACGATCGAAAAGGGTGTCGTAATAGGAGCTGGAGCGCGAGTTCTCGGACCAATCACAATCGGCGAGGGGGCGCGAATTAGCGCCAATAGCCTGGTCGTTAGGGATGTAGCCGCACGGACCAATCAAGATGAGGGTGAGCTCTTCGTTATTTAGCTCATTAGTTAACACCGCCGTAACGAGGCTCAGGCATTATCCGTGCCATGACTTCCCCCGGCGCGAGATCAAATGAAGAAGTGAACAAACAAGAAGAGTTTGTTCTTCGTACTTTAGAAGAGCGCGATATCCGCTTTGTTCGCCTCTGGTTTACCGATGTGCTCGGTTATTTAAAGTCCGTTGCGATTGCCCCTCCTGAGTTAGAGAACGCCTTTGCTGAAGGAATTGGCTTTGATGGTTCAGCGATTGAAGGCTTCGCACGTGGAACTGAATCAGATATGTTGGCAAAGCCAGACCCAAGTACATTCTCAGTTCTGCCATGGCGAACCGCTAAGCCAGGAGCAGCGCGAATATTTTGCGACATCGTTTTGCCAGATGGAACTGCATCACCTTCTGATCCGAGAAATGTTTTAAAGCGAACTTTAAAGCGCGCTGGTGATTTAGGTTTTACCTGTTACACCCATCCAGAGATTGAATTCTTCTTATTTAAAGATGCTCCAACTCCAGGAGTGCGCCCAGTGCCTATCGATTCGGCCGGTTATTTCGATCAAACGCCGGCCGCGCTGGGACACGATTTCCGCCGCCAAGCAATCACCCTTCTGGAAGCTACTGGAGTATCTGTTGAGTTTAGCCATCATGAAGGCGCACCTGGACAACAAGAGATTGATCTTCGTTACGCAGATGCTTTGAGTACTGCCGATAACATCATGACTTTCCGCCATATCATCAAAGAAGTTGCGCTAGATCAAGGTGTGTATGCCTCATTTATGCCAAAACCATTTACGGAATTTCCTGGTTCTGGAATGCATACCCACTTCTCGCTCTTTAAAGGGGAACAGAACGCCTTTTATGAAAAAGGACGAGAAGATCAACTCTCTGATATCGCTCGCTCCTTCATCGCTGGCGTCATAACGCATGCACCCGAATTAATTGCCGTTACTAATCAATGGGTTAACTCCTACAAGCGTCTTCATGGCGGGGGAGAAGCTCCGGCGAAGATAAATTGGGGTAGAGAGAATCGCGATGCTCTTATTCGTATTCCGATGTACAAACCAAAGAAAGAGAATTCAACGCGGATTGAGTTTCGCGCTCCTGATTCGGCATGTAACCCTTACCTTGCCTTTGCGGTAACAATCGCAGCTGGCCTTAAGGGAATTCAAGGAAACTACAAATTGGATAAGGGAACCGATAAGCCGCTACCTAGAGATTTAAATGAAGCCATTATTGCGATGGAGAAGAGTGAGTTAGTTCGCGAGACCTTAGGCGAGCATGTATTCGAATATTTCCTACGCAATAAGCGGGCTGAATGGGAGGAGTACCGTCGCCAAGTCACCGCTTATGAACTCGATCGCTATTTGCCAGTCCTTTAGGGCTCGGCTAACCTTTGGCTTATGTTCCGCAGCGAAAACTCATTACTCGCACTGCTACTGGGTGCGCTCCTTCTTCGCTGCCGCTGCGAGGCCAACTAGTCCGGTCTCCTCGCTGCGGGGTTAGTCGCCACCGGCAACAATCCAAGTAAGCGAAGGAGAAAATTGCAGTGAGTTTCCCAAATCAAAACCCATCATCGATGGCGAAACATCGTTATTCGGCATTTGTTCCAATTGAATTGAGCGATCGCACCTGGCCAAGTAAGAAGATGACGAAGGCGCCGAAGTGGTGCTCGGTCGATCTCCGTGATGGCAATCAAGCGCTTATCGATCCGATGGATGTGCCACGAAAGCTTGCAATGTTCCATCTCTTGGTAAAGATGGGATACAAAGAGATTGAAGTTGGTTTCCCCAGTGCCAGCCAGACTGATTTCGATTTTGTTCGCAAGATCATCGATGAGAAGTTAATACCTGATGATGTTGTGATTCAGGTTTTGACCCAGGCTCGCGAGCCACTTATCCGTCGTACTTTTGAAT
>VGAF01000100.1 GCA_016870855.1 Actinomycetota bacterium
CACTTATGGTCGTCTCCGCCCTTTCGGGATCGGTAGTCATCTTCATCCTCCTACGTAGCGTCGGTGGAGATATTGCAACAGTCATGCTCGGCACGAAAGCAACTCCAGAGGCTCTAGCGAGCCTCAGAGAGAGTTTTGGACTTAACCGTTCATGGTTTGAGCAATATGGATCATGGATAAGTGGCGTGTTCAGCGGAAATTTGGGCGAGGCATATTCCAAGCAGTATGTAATTTCCACAGAAATTGTCCAGCGACTCGAACCCACGTTGATTCTGACATTCGGTTCACTATTTATCTCCATCCCTGTCGCTCTCGCGATTGGCGTCTATTCAGCGATGAACTTCCAACGCTGGCGAGGGGCTGCAGTTGATGGAATTGCCCAAGTTGGTCTTGCCATTCCCCAGTTCTTCTTGGCGCTCGTACTCGTGATTGTTTTTGCGGTCCACTTTGGCTGGCTCCCAGCCACTGGGTATGTCTCAATTTTTACTGAACCTGGAACCGCTATCCGTTCGATGGTATTACCCATTGCCACTTTGAGCCTGGGAATTACCGCCGTCTTTACCCGCTTTGTTCGTACCTCAATGATCGAACAAATGAACGAAGACTACATGCGAACCGCAAAGGCAAAAGGTTATACTGTTCGATCTGCTGCAATCATTCATGGCTTGCGCAATGCCGCCATTCCACTTGTTACCACCGGAGCTTTACAAATTGGTGCCTTGATCGCAGGATCGGTCGTTGTAGAGAACGTGTTCACGTTGCCTGGCATTGGAAGATTGCTTCTGACTTCCGCTTTGACTCGAGAGGCAATCACTGTCCAGTCCCTCTCCTTGGTCATCCTGATTATCATTCTCTCAATGAATCTGTTTATGGATCTCCTGTATGGAATTTTGGATCCTCGAATCAGACATAAGGAGAGTCGCAAATGAGCGAGTCCAATCCCACCGTAAATGCAAAGCAGACCCGTACAGCTCTAGCCAATCGCTCGGGCGCGACAAAATCTCCGCAGTTAATTTTGGGAATCATTCTGACCGGTTTTGTCGTCGCAATTACGATCATTTCATTCTTCTGGACTCCTTACGACCCGGTGGGAATCGATGTTGAGAGTAGATTGACGCCCCCAAATCTTTCGCACTGGTTCGGAACTGACCGATTAGGACGAGATCTTTTCTCGCAGATTATGGTGGGAAGTCAAAACACTCTTTACGTGGCGCTAGTTTCCACAGGCGTGGGGTTGCTACTTGGGACCTCGCTGGGACTGGCGGCAGCCGGTTCTGGACAGCGCTGGGGTGCGGTTTTTACACGCATTTCTGATATCGGAATTGCTTTACCGAGCATCCTCATAGCACTCGTACTTGCCACAACTCTTGGGCCAGGGCGCCTCAGCGTAATTGTGGCAATTAGTTTTTGGTTCGTACCTGTGACCGCTCGCGTTGTGGTGGGACCAGCGAGGCAAATTTTGGCCCTAGATTTTGTGGAAGCTGCAATGACCCATGGTCGAAGTCGGTTGTACATTGTATTCCGACAAGTTGTACCAAATATTGGTCCAATCGTAATTGTTCAAACCTCAATGATGTTTGCCGCAGCTATTTTGATCGAAGCTTCTCTTTCATTTCTTGGAGTAGGTGCACAGCCACCGACAACATCATGGGGAAAGATTATGATGGATTCGCAGCCACTGGTTCAACAAGCACCGTATTACTCCCTTTTGCCGGGAGCCTTTATCGTAATTACGGTTCTTGGTTTCAATCTCATCGGCGATGGATTGGCAGTTTTACTTGACCCTCAACAATCGAAAAAGGGTGTGGTCTGATGCTGGAAATTAAGAATTTTCGCATCAGCATTGCTGGAAAAACTCTGGTAAAGATCAATCACCTTGCTGCTGAACCAGGAGAGCGATTAGGACTAGTTGGTGAATCCGGGTCAGGCAAAACTCTCACCGTGCTGAGTATCCTCGGCTTGCTACCTTCCATGATGGATGTAGAAGGTTCGATTATTTTCGATGGCAAAGAGCTCGTTGGTAGTCCAGAGAATGTTTTAGCAAAAATACGTGGTCGCGATATAGCGATGGTTTTCCAGGACCCTAGTCGATCGCTTAACCCAACGATGAAAATTGGACGGCAAGTAGGTGAAACTCTTCATCTACACACAGATTTATCGAAATCTGCTATCAAGCAAAAAGTCATTGAATTGATGAAGAGCGTTCAACTCCCTGATCCAGAAAAGCTATATACACGCTATCCGCACGAACTCTCGGGAGGGCAACAGCAACGAGTCATGATTGCTATGGCGATTGCCTGTAAGCCTAAACTTCTAATCGCTGATGAACCCACAACTGCTCTCGATGTTACGGTTCAACAGGGAATTCTTAAGTTGATTCTCCAACTCAGCAAAGAGAATGATATGGCTGTGATTTTCGTTAGCCATAATCTTGGAGTGGTGCAAGCTGTGAGTGAGCGAATAGCGGTAATGAATTCAGGTGAAATTGTTGAGATTGGTCCCACCTCGACAATTCTTGACTCGCCAAGCGCCACGTACACAAAAGAACTTATTGGTGCCAACCCAAGTATTCCTGATGCGCAGGAATTGAATCGATTGTTAGGTACTCGCTTCCCTACGGATAGAGGAGATTAACGTGGCACTTATCACCGCGAGTAATCTAAATTTTCGTTACCCGTTATCGACCTCTTGGACCATTAATGATGTGTCGCTATCAATCGAAGCAGGAACAAGTGTTGGAATTGTTGGCGAATCAGGATCGGGTAAGTCCACCATCATTCGACTCCTCAGTGGTTTGCTGACCGCCCAAGAGGGAGAGGTAACAATCGATGGCAGGAATTTGAACGAGTGGTCCAAGGAGTCTCCACGAGAATTGCGCCGTTTTGGACAATTAGTTTTTCAGAGTCCTCGACGCTCATTTGATCCGCGCATGCGTCTTGCACGCGCACTCTCTGAACCTATTCGCGCGCTCGAGAAAAGAATTCCAAATGCAGATGAACTCGGATCATGGATGACGCGGGTCGGACTTAGTCCATCGCTTCTTGGTCGCTATCCCCACCAGCTTTCCGGGGGACAGTTACAGCGCGTGAGCCTAGCGCGAGCTATGTCCATAGGACCAAAAGTACTCTACGCCGATGAACCCACCAGTAGTTTGGATGTATCAGTGCAGGCTCAGGTTCTTAATCTTTTAATGGAATTACGAACTGACTTAGGGCTCACATTGGTTTTGGTTACCCACGATCTTGCAGTGGTAGGTCGCATGTGTGAGCGAATCATCGTGATGCGAGAAGGTCGTGTAGTCGAAGAGGGCACAACAGGTGATATTTTGATTAATCCCAAACACGAGTACACAGTAGGTCTTGTCGAAGCGGCAAAGGCTGTGAGTTTGAAACTGACTAAGTAAACAAAGTCAGTTCAGCATCCATCCTCCATCCACTACTAAATTCTGGCCGGTTATAAAACTTGCTTCTTCACTGCAGAGAAAAGCAATTGCGACGGCAACATCTTCAGGTGTTCCACGTCGCTTGATGGCCTGAACGTCCATGATGGGCGCGAGCGCAGCATCATTGGCATCTGGAACCATTTCAATCTCTGCTTCTGTGCGAATAGCGCCCGGGGTGATGGTGTTTACGGTTATCTTGTCTGCCCCCACTTCTCGAGCAAGCGTACGACTAAATCCGACAGTGCCACCCTTGGCCGACACATAATCGATGAGGTTTCGCTGTCCGCTCAAAAAAGTAACAGAAGAAATATTCACTATGCGTCCCCACTGCTGCTCTTCCATATCGGCAATTACTGCTCTCGTGCAGAGGAACATAGATTTAAGGTTGACAGTCATGACTTCGTCCCACTGCTCCGGAGTCACGCTCTTCCAATCGCGATGAACCAGAGTGAGGCCTGCATTATTAACAAGAATCGAGATTGAACCGAAAGTATCTCGAACCTGTTGAGTAAACTCACCGACTGAACTCGCCGTGCTGACGTCTCCCACGATTCCAATCGCCTCGTAACCAGCTTCTTGGAGGCGCTCTCCTTGTTGCACCACTGAAGGCGAGCGATCAATTAAAGCAACTTTTAGGCCAGATTCTGCCAACTTCTGTGCGGTGGCAAAGCCAATGCCTCTCCCTGCTCCAGTTACTATTGCAACTCTCTTCTTCATCTGGCTCCAACATTTACATGTTTTTTTAGGAGTCGAAAGTCTATCCTCTCTCGCTCAATTCGAAATAGGGTCCCATAAGCTATTTTTCAGAATATGGAATTTTCAACGATTCTGTTGAGCTCAACCTATTGTTTTCCTATGTCGATAAAAGGTAGCCTCCTATTTGAGGTTACTACCAAGGATGGGCCTAAACATGAGTGAAGTCGTTTCAAATGTGAAGCTCGATCCAGAAGCTCTTGAGATTCTCAAAGCTGTGAAACTTGCAGGGATACCCGAGTGGCACACGCTATTGCCAGTTGAAGGACGTAGGGTCTATCAAGAGCGGGTTCGATTATTTGCTCAAAAAGGTACGCCCATGCACTCCGTGGACGACCTCACAATCCCAGGCCCTGGGGGGCAAATTAACTTAAGAAAGTACACCCCCAGCACAACTCAAAAAATGCCAGTTCTTATTTATCTCCA
>VGAF01000101.1 GCA_016870855.1 Actinomycetota bacterium
AGTTGATGCGATTCTAATTGAAGAGAATCGGGTAACTAAAGGTGAAGCGATAATGATCGTTGCAGGTTCGCCTCCTGGAATACCTGGCTCTACAAATGCAATGCGGGTGCACATCATTGGTGACGCCGTGGGTGGCGTTGCTCCCGCTTATCGCTAAACTAACGCTTCTTCGCCTCGGTACTCCAACGGTAGAGAGGACGGTCTCAAAAACCGTATAGTGTCGGTTCGAATCCGACTCGAGGCACATGACAAGCAAGCGAATCCTGATTGCCGAAGATGAGACTCTCATCCGGATGGATCTTGCCGAAATGCTACGTGAGAATGGCTATGAAGTAATTGGCGAAGCAACAAATGGTGAAGAGGCAATCATGCTAGCTAATGAATTGAAGCCAGATCTCGCAATTCTCGATGTGAAGATGCCGAAGCTAGATGGAATCACTGCCGCCGAAACAATAGTGAAGATTTCGCCGGTGTTAATGCTTACCGCATTTAGTCAGAGAGACTTGGTTGAGCGAGCGCTCGACGCTGGCGTTATGGCATATGTCGTTAAGCCATTCACCATCGACGATCTGATTCCAGCCATCGAAATTGCTACCACTCGCCATACCCAGATGATTGCATTACAAAATGAAGTAGCCGATTTGACCGAACGCTTAGAGACGCGAAAGTTGGTAGATCGAGCGAAGGGGATTCTGATGCAGGCGATGAAATTAAGTGAGCCGGATGCCTTTAAGTGGATTCAACGAACTGCAATGGATAAGCGGGTCTCTATGAAACAAGTCGCCGAGGCAGTCATCGACCCCTCAAGAGCCCAGAACTGGTAGTAGTCCACTATTCAGGACTATTTGTTACACGACATTTACCTTTTCCCGAAGATCTGAATTGTCATAATAAGAGAGGCTCATCTAAACTGCCCCATCCCGCGAGTCCGGAATTCGCGGACAAATGAAAGGTAAAAATGAAGAAGCTTCGCTTAACTTCGGTTGCTGCAGCAGCCGCATTAGCAGCAGCGTCGCTGGTTGCTTATGCACCGGCTTCAAATGCAGCAGCTAAGACAATCACGCTAGCTTTCCAGGGTCCATTGACTGGTGAAGAAGCACAAGTTGGACAAGATGAGTTGGCTGGTATGCAGTACGCCATCAAACTCTTCAATGCAAAGAACAAGGGCAAGTACGTCGTTAAGGTCGTACAAGCTGACGATCAGGGAGATCCTGCACAAGCTGCAAAGGTTGCTCCTGGAATCGCATCAAACAATAAGATCATCGGTCTTGTCGGCGCTGCATATTCAGGCGCGACAATCGCATCGCTTCCTTTCTACAAGCAGCGCTTGCTCCCAATGATTTCTCCATCAGCAACACGCGTGTCAATCACAGATCCAGCTTCACCAGGTGGAGCACTCGGTCTCCCTGTATTCCACCGCGTAGTTGTAACCGACAGGGTTCAAGGACCATCACTCTTTAAGCTCGCAACAAAGGGTGTTGCTTCACCTAAGGTATTCGTAGTTGACGACCAGTCCGCTTACGGCGTTGGTCTAGTTGATTACATGAAGCCTGGAATTCCTGCTGGACAATCTGCAGGTTTTGATAGCGTTTCAGATAAGACCACTGACTGGTCTGCAACAGTTTCCAAGATCAAGACCGCTGGTGCAAACGTTGTTATCTACACCGGTTACTTCCCACAAGCTGCTGTCTTCTTCAAGCAGCTCCGTGATAGCGGTTACACAGGTATCTTGGCTGGCGGCGACGGCGTTCTAAGCCCAAGCTTCGTAACTCTTGCTCCTGCATCAGTTCTCGAGGGCGTTCGCCTAACAGCTGGAACAGTTCCTTTGGCTGATATCTCCACCAAGCTAGAGGCAGACTTCAAGAAGAAGATGGGCAAGGCTTCAGGCGTTTACGCGGCTGAGTCAATTGATGCCGCAAACATCTTCCTAAGCTGCATCGCTAAGGGCGTTTCAACACGCGCTGCAATGCTCTCCTGCGTCAAGGCATTCAAGGGTAAGTCACTAACAGGTGCTGCTCTTGCCTTCGATGCAAACGGTGACGTTGCCGGTGGCGCTATGAACGGCTTCGAAGTTCGTGGCGGCGCAATCAAGTTCACTGGACCAGTTAAGTAATCCAAAGAACAAGATAAATAACTAGATAAAAAAGTAGTACCCGTGGGCAGGTCGCTTCGGCGATCTGCCCACGGACAATAAGTAGACTTATGAGGCAAGTTAAAGAGAAATTCGACACGAGAGATGGTGTAGCGCTTGATCGGTAATTTTCTCGATCAGTTCTGGTCGCTGACATTCGGTGGCTTAAGCCTCGGATTTATCTACATCCTTATTGCCCTCGGTTACACCATGGTCTACGGAGTGCTCCGTATGATCAATTTCGCCAACTCTGAAGTCTTCATGATCGCAACCTTTGCGACAGTAATTATCATCCGCGACGTCTACAACTTCACCCAGACCTCAGAATATGCAACTGGATTTAAGTTGTGGCTGATTCTGGGAACTGCCCTTTTGGCATCTATGGCAGTTGCGGGAATTCTTTCAGTACTCATTGAATTGATCGCATATAGGCGACTCCGCCGGATGAACTCTGGGGTTCTGGCTCCATTGATTTCAGCAATCGGCGTCTCAATGGTTCTTGCTGAAACGATGCGAATACTTACCGATTCCCGTCCTGTTGCAAGTCCTCGTGCCATGGAGAAGAAGTTCATTGGAAAGTTTTTCGACGCTGATATCCGTCTGGATAACACAATTATTATTGTTGCAGCGATAATCCTCCTGACGCTTTTGCTTGCGTTTGTTAATAGGACGAGATTAGGCAAAGCGATTAGAGCAGTTTCTATGAATCCAAATGCCTCGAAGCTGATGGGCATAAATATTGATGGAGTAGTCTCGATAACCTTCCTGGTTGGCGGACTAATGACCGGCGCCGCAGGCTTCTTCTATGTTCTCAAATATGAAAATAGCAGCTTTAGCATCGGCTTTGAATTGGGAATTGCTGCCTTCACTGCGGCGATTCTTGGCGGTATCGGAAACATCAAGGGTGCGTTTTATGGCGGACTTTCTCTGGGATTACTTGAAACTTATGCCTCGTTCTTCCTTGGAACTCAATGGAAAGCAGTAACGGTCTTTACCATTCTGGTAGTTGTCCTTTACACAAAACCGAATGGCCTCTTCGGTGAAGCGCTAACGCAAACGAGGGCATGATGATCAACTTACGAGATAAAGGCGCTGAAATCTGGGAGAAGGCGAATCGCCCCCAGCGTGTGGCAATCGCAATTGGCTGGATCGCGCTTGCTGTCTCGCTTCCATTCTTAGGCGGAACAATTCTTAATACTCCGATTGCTGATTACCAATCAGTTCTTGTTTACCCAATCGCCATGTTCGTACTTATGGCAATCGGCCTAAACATCGTGATTGGCAAGAGCGGACTCCTAGACCTTGGTTACGTAGCCTTCTTTGCAATCGGTGCGTACACGATGGGCTTACTTGGAACTAGAACAGGCTTAAATACCTGGGAGATTCTTCCTATTGGTATTGCTATGGCTATGTTCTCTGGAATCATCCTCGGAGTTCCAGCTCTCAAATTGCGTGGCGATTACCTGGCGATTATCACTCTGGGATTTGGGGAAATCGTTAGAATCGTGGCTTTAAATCTTGGAGCGTTAGGTCGATCAGGCGGAATCATCGGTATTCCTACGCCGCCGCCAATTTTTGGCGTCGAATACGCATTTGATAGCCATCGCGTATACTACTGGACACTTTTAGTAATTATTTTGTTAGCGATCTGGATGGTCCGTCGTCTTTCAGTGCGTCGCGCCGGTCGCGCTTGGGAATCCATTAGGCAAGATGAGGATGCTGCGGAATTAATGGGCGTTCCAACCTTCAAATATAAAGTTTGGGCCTTCGTCCTCGGGGCTTCTGTTGGAGGCGCAGCTGGAGTCTTCTACGCATCAAAGACCCTCTTTATCGCTCCTGATAACTTCACACTTCAAATTTCTATCTTGATTCTTGCCTGCGTTGTATTCGGCGGAATGGGCAATATCTGGGGCGTTATCGCCGGAGCTGTGATTTTGGGTTACCTCCCAGATCGAATCCGCTTCCTCTCTGACGCTCGTCTTCTAGTCTTTGGATTGGTACTAGTGATCATGATGAACCTTCGTCCTGATGGATTACTTCCACGCAAGAAGCGCGAAAAGGCTCTTCCAAACAAGGAGAATCCATGAGTACATCAATTCTCTCCTTAAAGAGCGTAACGATGCGCTTTGGCGGCGTAACCGCTCTCAACGATGTAACTTTCGATGTAAAAGAGAAAGAGATTTTGGGACTCATCGGTCCAAATGGCGCCGGAAAGACAACAGTTTTCAACGTTATAACCGGCGTCTACCAGATCACTTCCGGCTCAATCGATTTTCAAGGCAAGTCAATCTCTGGAATGAAGCGCTACAAGATTACAAAAGGTGGAATTGCAAGAACTTTCCAGAACATCCGCCTCTGGGGCGACATGACTGCGCTTGAGAATGTTATGACT
>VGAF01000102.1 GCA_016870855.1 Actinomycetota bacterium
GCAACAGGCGCGCAAGGTTTGAAAGGAGATAAAGGAGATACCGGATCTACAGGTGCTACAGGCGCAACTGGAGCGACAGGTGCAACTGGTCCTTCAGCAGTTTCCGCCGGGAATTTAGTTTTCGCCAATACATTGAGAGGTACAGCGGGCGTCTCTCAAGCTACTAATGACTTTGCACTTTTGGAGGCAGGTAAGAGTTATTTGTTTGACATTTTCGTTTACGGATACTCTCAAGCGACTGATCTTTACCTTAATTTCACGGTTTCAGCCATCGGTCAGACTCCAACAATTACAACTTATTGGCTTCCAGGAAAGTCAACTTCTTACAGAGGAAGTACAGCAAAAACTGAATTCGTATTTGTTGGCAAAGCAGCAATCAATGGTTCAAGCACAATTGCCAACTATCAACTTGCTGTGACAATTGCTTCTGGTATGTATATTTCAGATGCGAATGCTGTGACACTTGCAGGAGGCTTTACGGGAATTTTGGTGGGCAGTGTTACGAGTTGATATTGCTAATGAATAAATGGAGCGGGTGACGGGAATCGAACCCGCATAGCTAGCTTGGAAGGCTAGAGCTCTACCATTGAGCTACACCCGCATCTGTTGCTTCCTTAGGTCGGATACCGTCCTAAGGGGGCATACGGTATCGGCTGAGGTAATCAGTTGTGAATTTTTCATCTAGACTCTGCCACCTACGCCGCGGGGCGTAGCGTAGTGGCTAGCGCGTCTGCTTTGGGAGCAGAAGACCGTGGGTTCGAGTCCCTCCGCCCCGACCAGTAATAAATGTAAGAAGTCAGGAGTCTTGTGAAAAGCGCGGTCGAAAACCTTTCTCCAACCCGAGTTCGGATTTCGATTGATGTTGATTTCAAAGATCTTGAGCCTCATGTAACTGTTGCTTATGAAACTTTAGCAAAGCAAGTTTCAATTCCTGGTTTTCGCAAAGGCAAAGTCCCACGTCAACTAATTGATCAAAGAGTTGGTCGCGGAACGGTATTGAATGAAGCGATTAATAGCGCGCTTCCAGAGTTCTACACCCAAGCTGCTCGTGAGAATGATGTTCTCGTTGTGGGCCGTCCGAGCGTTGACATCAAGGAAGTGAAGGACAACGAGCTTCTTAAGTTCGAAGTGGAAGTTGATATTCGCCCAGAAGTCAAGCTTCCGGATTTCCCCTCTATCGAGCTAAGCGTTGATGATGTAGTTGTCACAGATAAAGATGTAGATGAACAGATCGAAGCTCTCCGCACTCGTTTCGGCACCCTTACGACCATTGAAAAAGATGCGGCCTCGGGTGACTTTGTCACAATTGATTTAGTAGCGAAGCTCGATGGAAAAGAAGTTGAGGGCGGAACTGCGAATGGAATTTCCTATGAAGTTGGCTCAAATCGGATGATTGATGGTCTTGATGTGGCTCTTGAGGGAATGAAGGTAGGCGAGAGCAAGACTTTCAATACCCAGCTCGTTGGAATGAAAGAGGGCGATACCGGCGAAGTTACGGTGACTCTCCAAGCTGTGAAGAAGCGCGAACTTCCTGAATTAAATGATGAGTTTGCCAAGCTGGCGAGTGAATTTGAAACTCTTGATGAATTGAAATCAGACTCTCGGGAGCGACTATCGCGCTTGAAGGCGATGGAGCAAGGTGCTCAAGCTCGAGAGAATCTCCTGAAGCACTTACTAGATACTGTTGAGATTCTTGTTCCGGAGCAACTTGTCACAGATGAAGTAAATGATTATCTTGAGAAGGAGAATCGACCTGAAGATGAAGCTCATCGCAAAGAAGTAACCGATGAGGTAACCCGCTCAGTTCGCGCAGACTTCTTGCTTGATTCCATCGTTAAGGCCGAAGAAGTCCAAGTAACCGAGGCTGAATTAACTGAATATTTGATTCGCACTGCGGCCCGTTACGGAATGTCGCCGGATCAGTTTGCACAACAACTTTCACAAGCTGGCCAGATCGCAGCCTTGATGGCAGAAGTCGCGCGCACCAAGGCGCTCGCGGTTGTTCTAGAGCGAGTAAAGATTAAGGATGCATCGGGTAGGGAAGTAGACCTCTCGAAACTTGCTCCTAAGCCAGTTGCGGAACCAGAATCCAATTAACGCTCTGCCCTGAGCGAACAAAGGGCAATTTCTGGGATTCAGGGAAGCAAAACTCCGTTCGGGGCGTTAGGGTCACTACATATTCATATAAGAGGTAAACAAAGCAGGAGGAATCGGTGGAGCTCAATACCCCACGCTTAGCGGCTTCAGCTGCGGGCGGTTTGGATGACCAGGTTTATAACCGACTACTAAAAGAGAGAATCATCTTTCTTGGTTCGGTAGTCGAGGACACAATGGCAAATGCGATCGCAGCCCAGATGCTCCTTCTTGCTGCTGAGGATCCTGAAAAAGATATTTACCTTTACATCAATTCACCCGGTGGCTCTATCTCAGCAGGTATGGCTATCTATGACACGATGCAATACATAAAGAATGATGTTGCAACAGTTGCGATGGGACTTGCGGCATCAATGGGCCAATTCCTGCTCTGTGCTGGAGCGCCAGGAAAGCGTTATGCGCTACCGCATGCTCGCATCATGATGCACCAACCATCTGGTGGTATCGGTGGAACTGCATCGGATATCAAGATTCAGGCCGAACAAATGTCGTTTACTAAGAAGAAGATGGCCGAATTAATTGCTTTCCATACTGGCCAGAAAATCGAAACCATCACAATTGATTCAGACCGTGATCGTTGGTTTAACGCTGATGAGGCTCAGGAATACGGATTTGTTGACCATGTTGTTAAATCTGCCGGCCAGGTTTCAGGAAGCGGAGGAACCGCACGATGAGTAACTACGAATTCCAGAATCGCTACGTTCTTCCCACAATTGAAGAGCGAACCTCATATGGATATAAGCGCCTAGATCCATATACAAAACTCTTCGAAGAGCGAATCATCTTTCTAGGCCAAGCAATCGATGACACTGTAGCTAACGATGTTATGGCCCAGCTATTGACGCTTGAGTCAATGGATCCAGATCGCGACATCATGATGTACATCAACTCACCAGGTGGATCTTTCACAGCGTTGACTGCAATTTATGACACGATGCAATTCGTTCGTCCAGATGTGATGACTATCTGTTTGGGACAGGCTGCATCAGCTGCAGCGGTACTTCTTGCCGGCGGAACTGCTGGTAAGCGTTACGCGCTAGAGCACTCACGCATTCTTATCCACCAGCCTTATAGCGAGGGCGGCGGCCAAGGTTCTGATATCGAAATCCAGGCGAAGGAAGTTCTTCGGATGCGCGAACTCTTGGAGATTATGCTTTCGAAGCACTCTAAGAAGAGCAAAGAGGAAATCGCAAAGGATATTGAGCGTGACAAGATTCTTACTTCGGCCGAAGCGGTTGAGTACGGTCTAATCGACCAGATACTTGCTAGCCGTAAAGCTTCGGTTAAGTAGTAATTGTTCCCGCTCGAATTATTCCCCCTCAAATTATTCTAAGAGCGAACACGTATCGCCCACATTTGGGCTCGGTTCAAATCTACGATTAGAGCCTTCCCTAGTGAAAGTTGGCCATTGTGACTCGCATCGGTGAAAGCGGCGACCTCCTTAAGTGTTCTTTCTGTGGCAAAACCCAGAAACAAGTAAAGAAACTTATTGCTGGCCCTGGGGTTTATATCTGTGATGAGTGCATCGATCTATGTAACGAGATCATCGAGGATGAATTAAATGAGGCATCGGGCCTTGGATTGCAAGAACTTCCTAAACCACAAGAAATCTATGAATTCCTTGATCAATATGTGATTGGCCAGGAACGCGCCAAGAAGTCACTTTCAGTTGCTGTCTATAACCACTACAAGAGAATTAAGACTGGTGACCGTCGTCGCGAAGATGGCGTTGAGTTAGCTAAGAGCAATATTTTGTTACTTGGCCCAACCGGTTGCGGAAAGACTTTATTGGCCCAGACGTTGGCAAGAATGCTAAATGTGCCTTTTGCTATCGCAGATGCAACTGCTCTTACTGAAGCTGGCTATGTTGGTGAAGATGTTGAGAACATCCTTCTTAAGTTGATTCAAGCGGCTGACTTTGATGTTAAGAAAGCTGAGACTGGAATTATCTACATCGATGAAATCGATAAAGTCGCACGTAAGAGTGAGAATCCATCCATTACTCGCGATGTCTCAGGTGAAGGCGTTCAACAAGCGCTACTAAAGATCTTGGAAGGAACCACCGCTTCAGTTCCACCACAAGGTGGACGAAAGCATCCACATCAAGAATTTATCCAGATTGATACAACAAATGTCTTGTTTATCGTAGGGGGCGCTTTTGCTGGACTTGAGAAGATTATTGATTCAAGAAAAGGAAAAGCTGGAGTTGGCTTTAATGCTGCGCTAAAAGTCATCAAAGAGAATGAAAAAATTGATCCATTTGCTGAGGTGATGCCGGAAGACCTATTGAAATTCGGCATGATTCCTGAATTTATCGGCCGCCTTCCAATCGTTACCTCTGTTGAGAGCCTAGA
>VGAF01000103.1 GCA_016870855.1 Actinomycetota bacterium
TTCCCGGCCACGAACGACCATTTTCTGGTAGACGCTATAAAGATGCTTCTGTCTGCCGGAAACTTTTGCGGTTATTTCCTCCGACGCTAAATCTTCTTCAACTGCCTCTATAACCTCGTTTGTAAGTTTCTCGCGGGATGGTGATCGCTCTGCTACGAGCCGCTCGATCTCTTCGAACTTCTTTGGCTCAAGGAATTTAAATGATAGATCTTCCAGCTCCCACTTGACCGCATTCATACCTAACCGGTGGGCAAGCGGTGCGTAGATATCTAGAGTTTCGCGCGCTTTTCGAGCTGAACTTTCTGGTGAAACGTACTGCCATGTCCGCGCATTATGAAGGCGATCTGCCAATTTAATTACGAGAACCCGGATGTCCTTGGCCATCGCAACAACCATCTTGCGAACAGTCTCTGCCTCGGCAGTTGGGCCATAAGTGAGGCGATCAAGCTTGGTTACCCCGTCAACAAGATTTGCTATCTCTTCGCCGAATTCTTTCCGGAGAAGTTCTGCTGAATATGGAGTGTCCTCTACTGTGTCGTGAAGTAAAGCTGCTGCAATCGTATTTGGATCTAGTCCTAAATCTGCAAGTATCTCAGCGACAGCAACAGGATGGGTTATATATGGAGCGCCGCTCTTTCTTAACTGGCCTTCATGCGCTTCCTCGGCGCGGAGAAAGGCCCGCTCGATTACGGCGATATCTGCTTCAGGGTTGGCATGGCGAACTCGCTCTGCAACTGGTGCAAGTAGCGCGCTCATGCGCCGATTATCCGCTAGCGGCGATTTTTTCGCTTATCGCGCCGGTTTTGGATTCTCTGACCTTGTAAACGTTGGCTGGGTGTAGCAGACCCGCCACCCCTAGCTAAAACACGTTGGTTAAGGGCCTTAATCGCCGGCTCGCGCTCGCGGAGTTGTACCAAGACGGGTGCGGCGATGAAGATTGAAGAATAGGTTCCGGCGATTAGACCGATAAAGAGTGCAAGTGAGAGATCTTTGAGCGTTCCTGCTCCAAGTAATCCGGCTCCGACAAAGAGAATCGCAGCAACAGGCAACAAGGCAATTAAAGATGTGTTTAGCGAGCGAACGATGGTCTGGTTGACCGCAAGGTTTGTGGCTTGTGCGTATGTATAACGCCCCGTCGCAGTAATAGCCCTTGTGTTCTCTCTAACCTTGTCAAAGACGACCACAGTGTCATAAAGGGAATAGCCCAGAATAGTTAAGAAGCCAATTACGGTAGAAGGCGATACCTCGAAGCCCACTAACGCATAGATTCCAACAGTGATGAAAACATCATGAATCAAGGCAACGATTGCAGCGAGCGCCATCTTCGGCTCAAAGGTGAGCGCGAGATAAATCATGATAATCACAAGGAAGGCAATCAATCCCTGGAGGGCCTTTCGAGAGATCTCCTCACCCCATGAAGGACCCACATTCTGGGTATCTATGGATTCCACCGTTACTCCAAATTGCGAAGCAAGTGAATCTTGAATCGCATTGGAGGTGGACTGTTCAATCACGCCAGTTTGAATCCTTATCTTATTCTCGCCAATCGTTTGGATACGGAGCTCATCGGAGTATCCAGCGCGTTCAACCGCGGAGCGTGCTTGATCGATAGTTCCATTTGGCGCAGTCACGGTAAAGGAAGATCCGCCCTTGAACTCAATAGAAAGCTCAACTCCTCTTACTCCCAATGTAAACAATGAAAGCAGAACAAAAACTGTCGAAAGGAGATACCACTTCTTGCGACCAGCGATGATTTCAAGGGAGGTCTCGCCACGGTAAAGTCGACCACCTAGTCCACTAAATCTCATGACTTAACCTCCGCGGATACAGCTTCTTTGACGATACCAACGCTCTGTGAGGAGACGCCCGAATATCTCGAACCTTTCTGGAAGTAATTTGATCTCGCAAGTAGGGAAACTAGAGGCTTGGTAAAGAAGAAGATCACGATCAGGTCGATAATCGTCGTAAGGCCTAGCGTGAAGGCAAAGCCGCGGACGCTTCCAACAGAAACAACATATAGAACTATTGCTGAGATACCGGAGACCAAGTCGGCTACGACGATAGTCCGACGCGCTCGTTGCCAACCAGTTTCTACTGCAACGCGAAGGGGTTTACCCTCTCGAATCTCATCTTTGATACGTTCAAAATAGACGATAAATGAGTCAGCAGTTACACCGATTGCAACGATGGTGCCTGCGATTCCCGCGAGGGTCAGCGTGTAGCCGACTGACTCGGTTAAGAGAGCAAGGCTTAGCAACACGTGAGCTGCAGCTAGCGCGAGTGAGCCAATAACTACAACGGAGAGCGCTCTGTAGTAAAGAATCGAATAGAGAATTACCAAAAGCAATCCGAGTCCACCTGCCAATAAACCAGCACGGAGCTGATCGCCACCTAGAGTTGGTGAAACTTGCTGGACCTCGCCGCGATCAAAAGCAAGCGGGAGAGATCCATACTTGAGTACGTTGGCTAAATCCTGTGCTTCAAGTTGTGAGAATGATCCTGTGATTTGAGCCTGTCCACCCAAGATTGCTTCGTTGATTCGAGGTGCCGAAACAACAACGCCATCGAGAACAATTGCTACTTGATTTTGTGGCGCAGGAAGGTTAACAACATCTTGAGTTAGCTGGCCGAATTTCCTTGTTCCATCACCCGTAAAATCAAGAGATACGAACCAACCGCTCAAGCTCTGTGGATCGATAGCCGCGGTGGCACCGCTTACATCGCGGCCGATTACAACCGCTGGGGCAAGAACATACCTTGCGACACCGTTGCGATCGCAAGTCACTAAAACTGATTCGGGTTGATCAACCGAGGCCTTCGAATCAAATGCTGTGCAATCAAGTGTGGTAAACCGCGCTTGATCTTCAGCTGAGATATTCAATCCAGCAATCAATTCGCCATCGTTAGGAGTTGGAACTGAACCAGCCTCAACCAAAACTTGGCGGAACCGTAACTCGGCGGTCTGGCCAACGAGATCCACAATTCGCCTACCGGTCTCTCCTGGTACCGCAATAACAATCTGGCGATTTGTACCGGTTCCTTCTGCGGTCACTTCGCTCTCGGCAACGCCTAATGAATCTACGCGTTGGCGGATAATTGAAACGGCTTGGTTAATAGCTTCAGGGGTGACCTGTCCGGTATCCCCATCCTGAATTCTTGGTTGCAGGGTCACGCTTGTTCCGCCGCGAAGATCTAAACCTAGGTTTATCGAGGTAGCTCCGAGTGAGAGCGCAACTCCCCCGAATATTGCTGTGAGAAGCAGGGTTATAAAGAGCGTTCTGCCGGGGCGCGCTTTCTTGGCATCGCCAGAAGTGCGCTGGGAGGTTCCGTAGGACATGGGGCGAGAGTCTACTTTTCTAAATCTTCGCTGTCGAAAAGCCCCAGGGTTTGGGGTGGCGGAGTTTTACCAAGGTGTTTCCACGCTAAAGCTGTGGCGGCTCGCCCCCTTGGTGAGCGAACCATAAAACCAGAGCGAACTAAGAAAGGTTCGGCCATAGATTCAACTGTTTCTCGCTCTTCACCTACAGCCATCGCGAGCGTGTTTAAGCCAACCGGTCCGCCCGCAAATTGCTCAATCAACGCGCGTAAGATCGCTAGATCCAATCGATCTAAACCCTTTTGATCTACTTCATATATATCAAGTGCGTTTAGCGTCATATCACCTGAGACCACTCCATCGCCGTGCACCTGGGCATAATCGCGAACTCGTCGAAGTAATCGATTGGCAATTCTCGGAGTCCCGCGGGAGCGTTTACCAAGTTCGCTTACTGCAGGTTCATCAATTTTCACGCCCAATAAAGAAGCGCTCCTTCTAACAATCAATTCGATTTCATCAGATTCGTAGTAATCCAGATGAGCGGTGAAACCAAAACGATCGCGCAGCGGAGCGGGAAGAAGTCCAGCTCTCGTAGTAGCGCCAACAAGGGTGAAATGTGGGAGAGATAACGGAATAGCAGTTGCTCCCGGTCCCTTTCCGACGACAACATCAACACGAAAATCCTCCATCGCCATGTACAGCATCTCTTCAGCAGGTCGCGCCAATCGATGAATCTCATCCAAGAAGAGGATTTCCCCTTCAACAAGCGAGGAGAGAATTGATGCCAAATCTCCAGCATGAGTAATCGCAGGACCACTAGTTACTCGAATTGGAGCGCCCATTTCTTTAGCAACAATCATTGCAAGGGTTGTTTTTCCTAAACCCGGAGGGCCAGATAGCAGTATGTGATCTGCGGGCGCTCTCCTATCGCGCGCGGCTCTAAGGAGGAGGCTTACCTGTTCGCGTACTCGATGCTGTCCGATAAATTCAGATAGATCGTGTGGTCGTAGCGCTTGTTCGGCGGTGAATTCTTCCGCGCTTAAATTCTCATCAAGAAAGTTGGATTCTGTCA
>VGAF01000104.1 GCA_016870855.1 Actinomycetota bacterium
TTGCAAGTTCTTCTGCAAACTTATCTGGTTGCGCAGCAGGTAGATCAATCTTATTTAGAACTGGAATTATGGTTAGTTCGTTCTCCATCGCTAAATAGAGGTTTGCAAGAGTCTGGGCTTCAATACCTTGGGCGCAATCCACCAAGAGAATCGCACCTTCGCACGCGGCAAGTGATCTTGAGACTTCATAAGTGAAATCAACATGTCCCGGGGTATCGATCATGTTGAGTATGTATTCCTTGCCATCTATTCCAGATTTCCATGGGAGGCGAACGGCCTGGCTCTTGATGGTGATTCCACGCTCTCGTTCAATATCCATTCGATCGAGATATTGCTCGCGCATATTGCGCGCTTCAACGACGCCAGTAATTCCTAGCATTCGATCAGCTAAAGTGGATTTGCCGTGATCAATATGTGCGATGATACAGAAATTGCGAATCTGCGCAGGATCAGTCTTCGAAGGCTGTGGCGCCTTATTTAATGGAATAGCGGGCATCGCTCGTCCGCCTAGTTCTTATTGATACAGGGTTTAGCGAACGCCGGCTTTATGGGCAGCTTTTGCCATAGCCGACTTCTTGTTCGCAGCTTGGTTGGCATGAATGACGCCCTTTGAAACCGCAACATCCAATTCACGTGATGCACTCTTAAGTTCGGTGGCGATGGTCTTGCTATCTCCTGAGGAGACGGCATCGCGGAAGCGACGAATAGCAGTCTTAAATGACGAACGGACCGACTTATTACGAAGTCTTGCCTTCTCGTTGGTCTTGATTCGCTTGATCTGAGACTTGATATTTGCCACGAAACTGCCTTCCTTTGCGCGCCTTTTACCCGCTTGATTACCCGTTTTTACGAGCGCCGAAGGGTATCAGCAGCACCATAGGAGGCTCAAACCGAGCCTCCCGAAGCCACATTCTTGGCAATCGAAACCATCGCCCGCTCTAAGGCATAGATCGGAGCGGCCTCGCCACCCTTTACGCCAACATCGGCTCTGACCAATTCCTCAATAGCAAAAGTGATCATTCCCGGGCGCCACTTAGTTAGTTGTCGCCGCGCTTTATCAATCTGCCAAGGAGCGAGTCCTAATTTCCCAGCGACCTCAAAGGATTTTGCGCTGCGAGGTAGATCTGAGACTTTTGCAAGAGCGCGGACTCCGTTAGCGACTGCAGAGACAATCATGACCGGATCAGTACCAGTTTCTAACGCATTTCTTAGTGAGATTAGAGTCCCCCGAACATCCCCAGCAATCACAGCATCTGCAACATCAAATCCGGTGGCTTCAACTCGGCCTTGATAGTAATTGGCGATATCTCCCTCATCAATAACCGCCTTACCGGCGTTGGTATCAAAAGAGATCTGGCTACAAGCCGCAGCTAACTCCCGGGTATCGCTTCCAGTTGCGCTAACTAGCGCCGATACTGCAGCGCTGGAAATCTTTCTTCCATGCCTTGTGAATTCTTGGCGGACAAACTCTTCTTTTTCGCTCTGTTTTTTCAAAGGTTCACAGGCGATGTATTCCGCTTTTAACTTCTTGATTTTCTCAACTAAACCCTTGCCTTTGACGCCGCCCTTATGTAGAAAAATCAGATGGGTATTGGGATCTATCGCATCGAAACTCTCCAGGATTTCTTCTCCGACTTCGGCGTGCACATCTTGGAGATCGCGCAGAATCACGACGCGCTTTTCAGAGAATAGCGATGGAGCGATTACTTCTCCGTAGCGACCAACTTCTAACTCACCGCCATCTAATGAGGTCCGTTCAAAATCCCTTCGCGCCTCCAAAGCTTCATTTAGCGCCCGATCTGAAAGCGCGGCTTCGCCGCCATGAATAAGAAGTAGTGGGTTTAATGCCATGAAATCCGCCACCACTCCTTTCCTAATCGCCGGGCTGAGAATATCGGCCGAGCAGAATCATCTAAATGCCAACTTAAGGCAACCGCACCATCTAGATCGCTTCTAAAGACGCTGCCTTTGCTCTCGAGGCTTGATATTAGCCCGTTATCTGGATGGCCGTAAGAGTTGCGCCCCACGCTAACTAGGAAGACTGACGCCCCCTCAAAGAACTTTGGTTCCTGATGTTTTGAGCCATGATGTGGAACTTTGATGACATCAATTCCATCTAGTTCTCTAAGTAATTCTCGCTGCGCCCGAGGTTCGATATCTCCCGTGATCAAGATTCGAACTTGCTCCACATCAACGATGGCTACAACGCTCCGGTTATTCTCAGTAGAACCATCGCCAGATATTGAGTCAAAACTCTCTGCGCCGGTTTCTGGCCAGATAATCTCCAGCCTCGTATCTCCTATTTTGAAACTCTGACCACTTCGCACAATCTGTTCTGGCAGTGAATCAAATAGATCAACTTCGCGATTCATCCAGACTTCCCCTACTTCTCGGCCACCGATTCCAGTAAATCCTTGATAGTGATCGGCATGAATATGACTTATCACAACCAATGGGAGGCGTTTGACTTGAAATTGATCTAGACAGCGATCAAGCAGGCGCGGATCAGGACCTGCGTCTAAGAGGATGGCTGATCCCCCACCAAGATTTATCAAGAGCGCATCGCCTTGCCCCACATCACATTGACCAACTCTCCAATTACTCCCCGGAAAAATGAACCTCTGGCTCGAGCCGATTGCTAGCAGCGCTAATAGCGAGAGGATGACTGCCTTCCTCCCTAGGAATCTGTGGAGCACAAGTAAAGCCCCACCAAGAAGAATTACCGGAGCGCTCGTAACCAAAGCGGGCATCGAGCCACTCCATGAGGCGATGTAAACAATCCAACTCGTTCCTATATTTGCAATCTCAAGAAGAAAGCGAGCTATCGGCGCGACCGGAAGTATTAGCAGCGTGGCAATGAAACCGAAGATTGTTACAAATGGAACTACTGGAGCTACGAGAATGTTTAGCAAGACAGTCCCTAGATTTAGCCCACCTGAAATGACCATCAAATAAGGAGCGCAGAACAAGGTTGCGGCCGTAGGTATTGAAATCAATTCACCCACCGCTTTGGGGCCAGGAACCCGAGCGGCAATCTTTGGGGCAAAGAAAATTAGCCCGCTTGTAGCAAGTACGCTCAAGATGAAGCCCGCTTCAAAGGCCTGAAATGGATTGATTAGTAGTAAGAGTGAGATGGCGACCGCTAGTGAATTAACTCCGGCGTTGCGCCGACCACTCGACTTCGCTCTTAGGAGTACAGCAGCCATGACTCCAGCTCTTAACACCGATGGTGTGGGTCGAACTAGGAATACAAAGATCACTAAGGCAAATATTGTGATTGAACTCTGAATCTTTCGATTCGGAATGAAAAAGCCGATAATCGCGAAGAGAAATGCGCTAACAATCGCAAAATTTGCACCGCTCACCGCAGTTAGATGAGATAAACCGGCCTCAAGCATCTGCTTTGAAAGGGCGCTACTTTGTAACGAGGTATCCCCAATAACCATTCCCGGAATAAGTGCTGCAGAGTCGCCACCAACTCTTGAAGTCGCCTCACGTAGCGCAACGCGAACTTCTTCCAAGGCCTTTAGCGACTTCGGTGTGCTTATTGAACGCAAGGAACCTTCTTGGGCGATGAGAAGCGCAGCAACTTTTCGCTCTTTTGAATCGATCAGCCTTCCAGATAACTGGATTCGTTGACCGGGGATCAATAGCTCTTTGGCCTCTACTATTACGCGAATCGGTAGCCGGACCCGGAACTGCAAATCATCGGTGGTAAGAGTTTCTGCGCGCATCAAGAAAGTAGTTCTAGATTCGGTCAATCTTGAGCCAATAACTCTTGGCCGGGTTTTACTAGGATCGCTGCTAACTACTCCTTCGATGCGTACGCTAGTTTGAACAAATTTCGAGAGCTCGCTTGATTCAAGTGCAGTCATATGAATCAAAAGCGCACTCGCACCGGTCATGGACGCAATCAAGACTGGAGTAATGGCTCGATTTCGAAAGAACACCAAGAGCGGCGCCAAAAGCAGCGCCTTTAGTTCGAATAAGTCCGCGAGTGCGATTCCCGCCCAGATACCAATCGCAAGTGCGAGGGATTGGTAATTCCTTCTTAGTAACTCAGAGCGGGCTTGCAACCTCAAAGAGATAGTCTGGATTTAATCCGCTCGAAAGTTTTCGTACCTATTCCCGGAACCTTTTGAAGATCTGCGATATCTACAAATGGCCCATTGGCACTTCGGTAATCAACGATTCGCCTGGCG
>VGAF01000105.1 GCA_016870855.1 Actinomycetota bacterium
ACTAAGGCAATTACAAAAGGAATCGCAATTGCAACCGCAGTTCTTGCCGCAACTGCTCTCTTTGGTGCCTTCACAGATGCAATCAAGAACACCGTTAAAGAATTCGGCTCAACTGTTTCTAACCTCAGTCCAGAATTCCAAGGCATCCTTGATGTTGCCGATCCTCGTAACCTTGTCGGTCTAATAATCGGAGCCTCTGTCGTATTCCTCTTCTCCGGCCTTGCAATTAATGCAGTCTCACGTGCTGCTGGCGCCGTTGTTATGGAAGTTAGAAATCAATTCCAACTTCACCCTGGCATCATGAAGGGAACCGAAAAACCTGAATATGGCCGCGTTGTAGATATCTGTACTCGCGATTCACTCCGTGAGCTAGCAACCCCAGGCCTATTAGCTGTAATGGCGCCAATCGCTGTTGGCTTTGGTCTTGGAGTAGGCGCACTCGGCGCTTACTTAGCGGGATCTATCGGAACCGGAACTTTGATGGCGGTATTTCTTGCAAACTCTGGTGGAGCTTGGGATAACGCTAAGAAGATGGTTGAAGATGGACATCACGGCGGAAAGGGCAGCGATGCCCACGCCGCAACCGTTATTGGTGACACTGTCGGCGATCCATTTAAGGACACCGCTGGTCCTGCAATCAACCCACTAATTAAAGTTATGAACCTGGTTGGCCTTCTAGTAACACCTGCTGTTGTGAAGTTCTCACTCGAAGGTAAGGACACACTAAATATGGCAATCGCACTCGTAGCAACAGCAATCATTGTTGCCGCGCTAGTCCGCGGTCGCCGTAAGTCCACAACAATCGGCTAACCAATTTGGCTAAAAAGCTTAAGAAGCTGGTAATTGTTGAATCGCCAGCTAAAGCAAGAAAGATTGGCGGATACCTCGGCGATGATTACATCGTCGAGGCCTCAATCGGCCACATACGCGATCTCCCACAACGCGCTGCGGATATCCCAAAAGAATACAAGAAATTTCCTTGGTCGCGCGAAGGTGTAGATATTGAAAATGACTTTGCGCCGCTCTATGTCGTAAATCCAGATAAGAAACAGAAAGTTCAAGAACTCAAAGATCTTTTAAAAGAATCAGATGAATTAATCCTCGCCACCGATGAAGATCGGGAAGGTGAAGCTATTGCATGGCACCTGATGGAGATTCTTCGCCCAAAGGTTCCCGTTAAGCGGATGGTCTTTAATGAAATTACAAAAGAGGCCATCCTTAAAGCAGTAGATGAAACAAGGGATATCGACCAACGCTTGGTCGACGCTCAAGAAACACGGCGCGTTTTGGACCGTCTCTTCGGCTATCGCCTCTCCCCGGTTCTTTGGAAAAAGGTAATGCCCCGTATCTCAGCCGGCCGCGTTCAATCAGTTGCTACCCGCTTAATCGTTGAGCGAGAGCGTGAGCGGATGGCTTTCATTGCCTCAACCTGGTGGGATCTAACTGCACTTACAGATCAAAACTTCAACGCAAGGCTCATCTCGGTCGATGGAAAGAGACTTGCTACAACTAATGATTTTGACTCAAACGGAGCCTTGAAAGAGAAGAGCGCAAACCAAATCCTCCTTCTTGATGAAGCCCAAGCAAGTCACCTAGCAATCTCTCTAAGAAATGAAAAGCTCGCCGTTAAATCAATAGAAGAGTCACCAAGAACTGAGCGTCCAAAACCACCATTCACGACTTCAACGATGCAACAAGATGCGGGAAGCCGACTTGGTTGGGGCGCGCAACTAACTATGCGAATCGCCCAGAGCCTTTATGAAGGCGGTTATATAACTTATATGCGCACCGACTCTGTAAATCTCTCCGAGACCGCAATCAAAGCCGCAAGACGTTCTGCCAAATCTCTCTACGGCGTCGATCACATCCCAGACTCACCAAGGTTCTATGAAGGAAAAACAAAGAATGCCCAGGAAGCACATGAAGCAATCCGCCCCGCAGGAGATAGCTTCAAAACTCCCGGTGAACTAGCTCCAGAACTAACAAGAGACCAACTAGCCCTCTATGACTTAATTTGGAAACGCACCGTCGCATCCCAGATGTCTGATGCAAAGAAAATGCAGGCTCGCGTTGACTTTGATGTAAAAACCAAAGAGGGTAAGGATTTAATCTTTAGGGCAAATGGCTCAGTCGTAACCTTCCCCGGATTTCTTGCCGCTTACGAGGATGTAACTGATGAAAAGAATGAAGATGAAACCGATAAGCGCCTGCCTTCAATGCAAGAAGGTCAGAAGATAAATGTGACTGAATACAAGTTTGAATCGCATGAGACAAAACCGCCGGCCCGTTATACCGAACCAACCTTGGTCAAAAAACTTGAAGAACTGGGGATAGGAAGGCCCTCAACCTTCGCCTCAATCATCCAGACAATTCAAGACCGCGGCTACGTTGTAAAGCGAGGAAGAGCCTTAGTCCCCACTTTCCTTGCTTTTTCCGTGACCGGCCTTCTAGAGCAACATTTCTCCAAGCTCGTCGATTACGAATTTACAGCAAGTATGGAAGAGGACTTAGACAAGATTGCAAACGGTGAATCAGAGCGAATTCATTGGCTCACCAACTTCTTCTATGGCCACGATGATCAACCTGGCCTACAAGATCTCGCCGCCGATCTTGGCTCGATTGATGCGCAACAGATAAACACCATGAAGATGGGTGAAGATATTGAAATTCGCGTTGGTCGCTACGGCGCATACCTACAACAAGGCCAAGGTGACGACCGCAAATTCGCGAATATCCCGGAAGGAATGGCTCCTGACGAATTAACCCTGCCAAAAGCAATAGAACTTCTTGCTGCACCTTCTGGCGAACGCGAACTTGGAACTGATCCAACAACAAGTCTTCCCATTATCGCAAAGTCAGGACGCTTCGGTCCTTACATAACTGAAGTTCTTCCTGAGGAAGAAGGAAAGAAGAAAAAGAAAGAAGTTAAAGCAAAGACCGCTTCACTTCTATCAACCATGACCTTAGACACAGTAACTCTTGATGATGCATTAAAACTTTTATCGCTCCCTAAGATTCTAGGAACAGATAGCCAGACCGGCGAAGAAATCACAGTCCAAAACGGAAGATATGGTCCCTATCTAAAGCGAGGCACCGACTCTCGAACTCTTACATCAGAGGATCAACTCTTCTCAATAACTCTCAATGAAGCAGAAGAAATCTATAAGCAGCCAAAGGTAAGACGGCGAGGAGTTGCCAAGCCACCACTTAAAGATCTTGGCGCCGACCCTGAGACTAAACGCCAAATCATCATCAAAGACGGAAGGTTTGGAATGTATGTTACAGACGGAGAAACCAATGCAACGCTTCGTCGTGGCGACACCGTAGAAGCAATGACTATAGAACGCGCGCTTGAACTATTAGCCGGCCGCCGGGCCTGGGAGATTGAAAATGGCGGCGCCCCAAAGAAGAGGAGCTCACGAAAGAAAAAAGCTCCAATTCTTACTGAGAAAACGATAAGTGATGCCGGAGCGAAGCGAAAGGCAAAGCGCAGCGCGACCGGGAAGGCCAAAAAAAGCAAGTAATAGGCTCACCCCATGTCAGGGACTATTCCTAATCCAGCCACGGGTTCTATCCGTGCCAGCGAACATGTCCTTCGAATTCCTGCCTTCCGAAGATTATGGAACGCGATGTCCTTCTCCTCACTCGGAGATTGGCTCGGACTACTTGCCACCACCGCTCTAGCACAGCAACTTGCTGGCGGTAACTACACAACCGCTAACTTTGCTATAGCTGGTGTCTTTATAGCTCGTCTACTCCCTTCAGTAATCCTTGGTCCAATTGCAGGAGTCATAGCGGATCGATTCGATCGCAAAAAAGTTATGGTTTTAGGTGACATTTTACGCGCTGCATTATTTCTATCTATTCCAATAGTTGGTAATTATCTCTGGCTTTATATTGCCACCGTCCTCGTTGAGTGTGTAACACTCTTTTGGAGCCCCGCGAAAGAAGCTACTGTCCCAAATTTAATTCCCAGGAATAAATTAGAAAATGCAAATCAGATGTCGCTTTTTGCAGCTTATGGAAGCGCCCCAGTTGCCGCCCTCCTCTTCTCAATTCTCTCTGTATCCGCTACGGCTGTAGGAGCAACTATCGGATTAGAGAATTACTCTGCCGTTGCTCTTGC
>VGAF01000106.1 GCA_016870855.1 Actinomycetota bacterium
TCTAGCGAAGCTAGAAGTTTCGCTCCAGCAACCGCTCCAAGCGCGCCAGCATCTTGAGAGAGGAATAGATCGGCGGGGGAGTTATCGCCCTCTTCGAGAATTTGTGCCGCGAGAGCGGCGGAGTCGCCATAACGAACATCCAACTCAATTCCAGTCGCTTCGGTAAACGCTGCGAAGAAAGGCTCAATGAACTCTTGGCTCCGGCCCGAATAAATTGTTAGGGAGGCGTCCTCATTCTCTCCACCGGCACAGGCAGTAAGCGAGGCAGTTAAAAAGAGGGCAGAAAGGAGTGAAATCAGGGCTTTCAATCTGGAATTGGTCATGGCCCGACCATACTGAGAGGGTCTGAATTACGCAACATAAGTGTTGCGTAATTCCGCTCACTCTTCTGGAGCGGGTTCTATCGGAATAGCTGGGGGTTCGGTATTGGCTAGGGCATTGGTAAGGGGCTCTAATGAGAGACGAATCTGCCAGGGACGAGCGCTTCCTGCAGTTAGCGTGGCCTCCACAAATGATATTCGGTCATTCGCATCTTTGTAGATGTGCTCCTTGCCCTCATTGAATGTAACTCGTCGAACCAGTTCCGGTGAGATTAGGTTATCAAGCGGAATTTTCAATGCTTCTGATACGGCGCCAAGCAAGAGTCGTGCGTGTTGATAATGAATGTAGGCGATTGGAAATTTATCCCGCCAAATCTTCGGCGGCGGCATACCATCTCCACGGGCTCTCATTTCTGGCCAATGCGATTGGTCCATCTCGTATCCACCGCTCAAAATCTTCCACCAGGTCTTTAACTCTGACTTTTGGTGCTCATGGCGAATTTTTTCGCGGACGATTTGAAGTTCAAGAAGTTCTTCATAAGTTTCAGGCTTTTTTCGGGCAAGCTCAATGATCACAGCATCCGAAAGCAATCGTCCAGGAGCAATATCTAACTCTCGCGCTACATTGTCGCGCGCCGTCCAAAGTTCGCGGATTAGCGCAAGCTCAAACCGAGACTTGATCTGGTGCATCCCAGAAACTCTCCGCCATGGATCTCGTCTAACTTTAGGTGGGAATATTTTTAGCGAATTAGCAAACTCTTCCTTTGCCCATTCAAGTTTGCCGCCATCAATCAATAACTTCTCTACCCCATCGCGGATGTCTAGTAACACGGCAACATCCAATGCGGCGTAATCGAGCCACTCTTGTTTTAGCGGACGGTGTGACCAATCGACTGCGCTATGTTCTTTAGCGATTTGTACTCCCAATAGAGTCTCACAGAGCGCCCCGAGTCCAACGCGTTCACAACCAGCGATTCTTGCGCCTAATTCGGTATCAAAGAGAATCTTTGGATCTAGCCCAAATTCCCTTAAGCAATCCAAGTCCTGACTGCTCGCGTGGATTACGGACTCTTCAGAAGAAAGCAGCTCGTTAAGTTGTAGCAATTCTGGGGCGCCTGTGAGAGGGATTGGATCTAGGAGGTGGAGCCCGCCATTTCTACGAAGAATCTGGATGAGATAAGCGCGGGCGCTATAACGATAGCCACTAGCGCGCTCAGCATCTATCGCGATTGGCCCCGCTCCGGCTCGCAACGCTTCAATCGCCAGGAGCAAATCGGAACGGCTCTCTATTACGGAGGGAGTCCCACCTTCAGGGACAGTTAGCGTTTCCATCAATCAGCGCCGCGACTTTAGCGAACTGACTCCTTCTGCGATTGGCTTCAAACCTGAGACAGTTTCAATTAACTTTATCCAGCCATAAAGATGATCAATCAGTGAATCCGCTTTAGTCGGAGTCCAAGAAGCTCTAATCTCAATTTCAGATGACTGATCCTTCTCTGAAAGCTGTCCATAGGAAGCACTTGATACACGAGTCACGGTTCCACTTGTAGAAGTAAAGGTCGCGTCTACCGAATCTAACGACTCACTAACCCAAGACCAGGCAACATCGGTAAGCAAGGGATCGGATTGGAGATCATCTTCTATTGCCGATCGCACGAAAGTCACAGCTCGAAACTCACCCTCCCATGCATCTTGTCCTGCTGGATCATGGAGCATTACGAAGCGCCCGGTGGCCACATCATCATCTACTTGCGAGTCATCCGAGGAAAAACTTGCGGTCACATCGACTGAGAATGCGACGGCATGAGGCGCAAGGCGCTGTGGCGCTGGAACTTCTTCAAAAGAGATTTCTGATCGAGTTTTCAATTCACGAGCAAGCTCACAAAACTTCTCAAATAACAAGGTATTTTGCGAAGTCCCTGGCATGAGATAAGGGTAGAAGAGGTCACATTCCTAATTAGGGAGGCGCGAGCAGATAAGGTTGCACGATGGGTTCGCTACTGGCACTTCTTTCAAGCCTTCTCTGGGGAACAGCTGATTATCTTGCTGGGAACCTCTCAAAACACTATCGCGCAATCGCCGTGACTGGAGTATCGCAATTCTTCGGACTGGTTTTTGGACTCTCAGTCATTGCCATTGGAACCCAATTCGGTTCGCCATTTATTGCTCCAACCCTTCAGTGGGATGGATATTTTGTTGCTGGGGTAATTGCGGGAATTTCAAGCTTTATAGGGCTAATTGCTTTTTACTCCGGTCTTGCGACTGGGCGGATGGGAGTTGTAAGTCCAATCAGCTCGCTCTCAGTTTTGATTCCCTTAACAGTTGCCTATGCCCAAGGCGAACGTGCCACATCCCTTCAAGCTTTAGGAATTACCGTGGCGCTTCTTGGCGCGTTTCTCGCTAGTGGCCCCGAGATAAGAGGCGGCCTACCTATAAAGCCGCTCATATTTGCGCTGATCGCTGCCCTCGGATTCGGTGGAGCGCTAACTTTTATTGCGATAGGAGCGAAGATTGATTCGATGCACACGATGACTTCGATGCGCGTCGCCTCAGTATCAATCTGTGTTCTGCTCGCTTTGCGCTATCGGACTATCGGGGGATTCAGTAAGAACTTTTTCCCGTTGCTAATTTTCATCGGAGTAGCTGACTTTCTTGCAAATTTCCTCTTAGGGGTCGCAACCACAAAGGGGCTTGTTTCAATTGCGCTAGTTCTTGGATCGCTCTTTCCAATTGTGACGGCGCTACTTGCCTTTAAGTTCTTACAAGAGAGGTTGCATCGCGTTCAGTATTTCGGAATATTCTTTGCGATCTGTGGAGTAGCGCTAATTTCTATTGGTTAGGGGATTCAAGAGCGTGACAAGGGCTCCCAAATCTCAAAGTTTGTATCGCCAATCCTCTCCGTCGAAACTAGTCGATAACTCAGGCGAAGTGCCTGTTCGTCAAGGTGATAATCATCGCCATCTAGGCCAACTCTCGATATGTAGATCTGATCAATTATCTGTGCTGCAATCAAGTCACGCAGAAAGTTAACTCCACCTTCAATCAGAATCGTCCCTGCTATTTCCTTGCGGGCGATTTGAATTAGCTCAAGTGGAGATAAGTCATAGGACCGAGCTGCACTTGGATTGCCATCAAATTCAGTCGATGAGTGTTTAGTTGCTACAAATAGTGGAATCTTGAGGTTTTCATATGGCTCAGTTCGAAAAGTTGAGCCCCCAATAGCTATAGCGCTGACATCTTTGCGAAGTGCGAGAAATCTCTGCCTATCTTCCGGGGTACTAAGCGGGCGCGATGAGCCTCGTAGGGAGGTCGCTCCATTCCTTGCGACGACGAGGTTTGCGAGGAGTTGGGCCATAAGGGAACGCTACCTTCCTCCTTCTGGCGCCATACTGAGAGCTGCATTGAGAGCTAAATCGAATGTCAGTGGCGCCCCCTATCTTCAACTCATGATTATTGATTGCGACTCCTGCACTATGCGCGATATCGCTTGTGGCGATTGCGTAGTCTCAATTTTGATTGGTCCACCTGATACCAACCTTGGCTCTGAAGAGGCTCGAGTTATCGATTTACTTGCCTCAAGAGGGATGATTCCCCCGCTTAGATACGAAAATCCCCAAGATTCTCAGCAACCCACGCGCCGCTCAGGTTGAGATAGGCGAGAGCCCCCAGTTAGCCTAAACCGATGCTGAGAGCGCGATTGCTTCTAATTGGGGCCCTTTCATTTGCGCTGATCGCTCCCTTCGCGCCATCTACTAACGCAGCGCCAAACGCCGACCTTGTTCGAGTGCGCCAGG
>VGAF01000107.1 GCA_016870855.1 Actinomycetota bacterium
CCGAAGAGTGCGCTCACGGGCAGGTTTACGAAGCCATCTGGGATATGCAGCCTTGGAATCAACATTGCGGTAGTTTATTGCAAATTATTTGCAACTTCAAGGATGTTGCTCTATGACCCTGCTAACTGGGCTTAGCCTTCCGGCATGAACCTGAAGACAAAGACCTGGGTCTCGCTCTGGACGGTCTACATCATCTGGGGTTCAACCTATTTTGCAATCGCCAAGGTAATCGAAACCATGCCGCCGCTGCTCTCCATGGGCATTCGCTTCACGCTCGCCGGCCTAATTCTTTTCTCCTTCATTTTTATCAAGCAGGGAAGAGGCGAGTTTCGAATCCCGAAGCCTGAAATTACCTCAGCCTCGGTTCTGGGATTTGTCACGCTCGGCTTTGGAATCGGCAACGTTGCGGTAGCCGAAGCTCATGTACCAACCGGAGTTGTCTCACTGATCATTGCCGCTTTACCGCTTTGGATCGCGCTCTTTAGAACTGTCTCGAGAGAGCGGATTGCAACTCTGACATGGGTAGGGACGCTTGTCGGCTTTGTCGGAGTCGTGATTTTATTAAAGCCAGGCAGCATCGAATCGGTTAGCGGAGTGGATTCCGGAAAGCTCTTCTTTTATATGTTCATGGTCTTGTTGGGAAATATTGGTTGGGCGCTCGGAACGTATCTTTCACCTAGATTTCCGATTCCCAAGAATTCACTCCTTTTTACCGGCATTGAGATGCTCGCCGGCGGAATCGCTTTGACTATTGCGGGATTGATTCGGGGCGAAACTTTGGGAGATTTTCTTGATGGATCAAATAGTTCTTGGTTCTGGTTCTGGTATCTAGTTCTAGTTGGATCAATTGCCGCTTACTCGGCATATTTATGGCTCGTAATGAACGCTCCAGTTTCGTTGACCGCGACCTACGCCTATGTAAATCCTGTAATTGCAGTACTTCTTGGCGTTTTATTCTTAAATGAAGTTATCACTCTTAATTATGCGCTTGGTGGCACAATAATTATCTTTGGAGTTCTCACGGTCGTATCTAGCGAAAGCAAGGAAAAACGCCTGGCTAAAGGTTGATTAACTCACCCTTCATAGTCTTACGATCGATAATAAGTGCGCTGTGATTGGGCATTAAAGCCCAACCTTCTTGGCTCCATCCCGATGAGGCGACTAGGCATCCGGAGCCATCTAATCTATAACGCACTTCATAGTAATCCGGTTCTCCCCAAGACGGTCGGTTATCAGGGTGATGCTCTGAGACCACAATGAGAAAGTCGGAGTTAAGGAACATGGAGTTGATGCTGCTGTAATCGTAAGACTTCTTGATGGAACGAATTGTTTCTAATACGCCTTGGACAAATCCTAATTGCTCAATCTTGGTAAGTGCGAAGAGGAAGAACAATTCACTATCACCGCTACCTCTACGCAACGAGAGAAATTCCTCGGAGATTTCCGGTAGTAGCGCGTCATACGGGGAGAGGGCCCCATTATGAATAAATCCCACATCTTTATAGGTGAAGGGGTGAGCGTTGAGATCATTTACTTCAATACCAGGGGTGGCCCACCTAAAGTGAAGTAATCCACCTGAGGAGTTTTCATTTTCAACGATATTTGCGAAGGACTCACTAGTGGCAGCGATTTCGGAGCTCTTCTGTAGTTTTGCATGCGACCCATCTACCAAACAGAGTCCCCAACCGTCCTTGTGAATCTGAGAGAGCTTCACAAACTCGGCAAAGCTAGGACCAGTAAACGTTGCGACAGAAGTGGGATGGCTAGCGACATAACCAAGTAGGCGACACATATGTTTAAGCCTATCGGCTAACCTGCTCATATGTTGCTAGAAGCCTTGATAGTCATTGTCGCGATCACTTTTGTATTGGAATCTATTCTCGATCACTTGAATCAGAAGAGCTCCGAGCTGCCACCAGATCCGCTCGTTGCGCATCTCTACAATCCAAGTGAGCAACAGCGTTCGATTTCATATGGTTATGAGAAGAATCAATTAGGACTTCTTTCCGGGGCCGTCTCAACCGGCGCCATGGTCTTGGCTCTCGCCTTCGGCTGGTTTGCCGAACTTGATAGCTTTATTTCGGAGCGAATTGGAAGTTCGTTGCTGGTCTCGCTCCTATTTATCGGAGCTCTAAGTTTCATTGGGTGGTTGACTTCATTGCCTTTTGCAATCAAGTCGACTTTTGGCATTGAAGCGAGGTATGGATTCAACAAAGCAACTCCCAAGACTTTCATAACCGACATTTTGAAGGGGACTCTTGTGGGCGTAGCAATCGGGGGAGCACTTCTTGCTGCGGTTATCTGGTTATACGAGAAGTTCGAGGATCGCTTCTGGCTATATGCGTGGCTATTGGTCGCTGGTTTCTCGATCTTTATGTTCATGTTCGGAACAAAATTGATTCTCCCGCTCTTCAACAAGTTAACTCCATTGGAAGATGGAAAGTTGAAGGAAGACATTGGAAGGTATTGCCAATCCCAGGGTTACTCCTTGAAGAACCTATTTGTGATGGATGGTTCCAAGCGCTCGACAAAGGCAAATGCATTCTTTAGTGGAATGGGAAAGAGTAAGACCATCGTCTTCTTCGACACTTTGATTGAGAAACTCACCAAAGAAGAAATTGTGGCGGTGCTGGCACATGAAATCGGCCATTACAAGCGTAAGCACACCCTTGCGATGTTTATAGTTTCAAACCTTCAAACCTTGGCAATCTTTGGACTTCTTGGATGGGCCCTTCAATATCCGGAGTTCTCAAAGGCTCTTGGCGCAGAAGAAGGCAACTTCCATCTATCGGCTCTAGCTTTCTTTCTACTACTAACCCCTTTACAAATCCTCTTAGGGTTACTGAATAACTCACTCTCACGAAGAAATGAGTTTGATGCGGATACCTTTGCAGCGAAGACCTACAAGCAAGCACCGATGCGAAGCGCGCTCTCAAAGATCTCCACAGATAGCTTGGCCAACCTAAATCCGCATCCGCTATATGTCGCCTTCAATTACACACATCCACCGTTGGTCCAGCGCTTAAAGAACGTTGGCTAACTAAGTTCTTAATGAAAAAAGCCCACCAAAAGAGGTGGGCTTTTTTATGATTTCGATTTAGATATCGAAATAGAGTTCGAACTCTGCTGGATGAGGACGTAGCCGGACATAATCAATCTCTGACTTACGCTTCCAATCAATCCAAGTATCGATAAGGTCCTTGGTGAATACCCCGCCGCGAGTTAAGAACTCGTGATCAGCTTCGAGGCTATCAATTACCTTGTCGAGCGATCCTGGAACTTGTGGAATCGCTTTTGCCTCAGCGCCCTCAAGTTCGTAAAGGTCCTTATCAACTGGCTTTGGTGGCTCAATCTTGTTAGTGATTCCATCAAGACCGGCCATCAAAATCGCCGAGAAGGCAAGGTAAGGATTTGATGAAGGATCAGGGCAGCGGAATTCGATGCGCTTTGCCTTTGGACTGGTTCCAGTAATCGGAATTCGAATACAAGCCGAACGGTTACGGGCGGAGTAGACAAGATTTACTGGCGCTTCATAACCTGGAACAAGGCGCTTATAAGAGTTAACAGTTGGATTAGTGAAGGCAAGAAGCGATGGGGCATGCTTCAAAAGACCACCGATATACCAACGTGCAATATCTGAGAGATTTGCATATCCATCACCCCAGAAAAGTGGCTTTCCATCTTTCCAAAGTGATTGGTGAACATGCATTCCAGAACCGTTATCACCAAATAGTGGCTTTGGCATAAAGGTCACGGTTTTGCCAGCCTGCCATGCGGTATTGCGGATTACATACTTGAACTTCATCAAGTCATCACCTGCATGAAGGATGTCATTGAATCGATAGTTAACTTCCATCTGGCCTGCAGTACCGACTTCATGGTGAGCGCGCTCTACCGATAGCCCAACTTTCTCAAGATTTATGACCATCTCATCGCGGAGATCTGCGAATTGATCTGTTGGTGAGACGGGGAAATATCCACCCTTGATACGGGTGCGATAACCACGGTTTGGAGTGCCATCTGGGTCTTCTTTAATTCCGGTATTCCAAGCGCCTTCATACGAATCAACTTCGTAGTAACCAGTATTCATGCCAGTTAG
>VGAF01000108.1 GCA_016870855.1 Actinomycetota bacterium
TATGTGGATGCTTAACCTTGATGACTACAGATATGTAAATGGACGTATTTCAGGTTCGATGACTCTGCAGCCAGGCAAGACTTTTATCAATTTCAGTGGAAATTTGAGCGTAACTGCAACGCTAAACGGCGATGCGAGCATTGCGAATCTGAACATCACACGTAAGCCCGATGTAACTCCTCCACCCAAGCCGGTTCTAATCAATCAACGTGAGTTTGGTGCTCCTAATGCATCAATCATCAGACTCCCCTACGCGGATGCAGAAACTGAAATAGATTATTTTGAAGTTAGAGCAGGAAGCACAACCACTCGAGTTGAGACTAGAAATTCAGCCGGGTGGATGCCCACTTACCTAAATCCATTAACGCCTCCTACGAATGTACTTGTTAAGGATCTACCTGAGGGGTCTTACTCGCTCTCAGTTCGAGCTTTTGATAAATGGGGAAATGCAAGTTCCTGGAGCGATAGTAAGGAATTATTTATCGACAGAAGCTTTCCAACCTCCTCAACCAGCTTTATACCATCTGAGTTAACTTCTGAGGGAGTTAAAGGCACCTGGCAGGGTACGCGTGATGATGGCGCTGGGTTATGCGAATCAAGAGTTGTAAATGAAGAGGGATTTGTTATCCAGAGAGATACGAGGAAGTCCAACCCAAGATTTGAAGTGCCAAGAAGCGGTCAGAACCTTTTGTCCACTCAGATCTTTGATTGCCTGGGCAACGGCAAACAGGTTGATATAGCTGTTAAATCTAGTTTCGTTACTGCTGAGAAGATTCGAAAGACTGGCAAGTGGAGTGTTGGTCAAGCGCAAGAAGGATTAACTCCGATGACTTGTAGAGGTCAATGCACTGCCTCTATTACAGTGAAGGATTCATACGGATTGATTCTCGGATCAGGAAGCCCTGATATTTTGCTTGGAGGCAAGAAGGTAGCCCAAGTTCCTTCGGCAAGTAGTCAAAGTCCAAGAATTGTAGGAGCACAAGAGATTGGTAAGAAGTCACAAGTACTTCGACTAAGTGGCAAAGACTTCACTCTTTATGGTGTGACTATCTTGGCAAGCAGTTTTAGCGCTGAGAAAGAGATATATCGGGATGAGCAAATTGATGATCCAAGTCTTTCTGATGCGAAGCAAGTTACGCTATCTAAGTTTGGATTTATGCGAGAAGACTTTGTTCGCCCTTGGAACGTTCTTCCTATGGCAAGAGGTACGACGCTACTTGATCCAAGTCTTGACCTTTGTGCAGATAAGTATCAATCTGAGGGCGGCCGAGCCGAGCGACGACAGGTAATGGTCTTTAAGGACGCTTCTCCTTATCTTTTCCTTTCAAGTGAGACTGTCCGTTATCAGAGCGCCACAGCAGCAAGGAGTGCCCTAGAAGAATTGGTGTCGAATGTAGAGAAGTGTAAGAAGAACAAAGGTGGAATTGACGGTAGCGGACAATTCACAATGCACTCCTTTAGTGAATTTCCGCAAGGACTTTCAACTACAACTGGTGCGACAAAGAAAGTTTTCGTGCGACTTGTTATTGGCTCTGGGCTGGATGCGAGAAGCCTCTTAGGGTTTTACCAATTCAATGGTGACTTGTTTGTGGGTGTCTATGTTGTGAGAAATGGTGGAGAAGGCTTTTCAGATTCAGAGACTGCTCGATGGCTACAGGTTGCCGGGGTGATTGAAAAGAGGATGACATCTCCGCAGGGATGAATGAGGGTCCTTTAAAGAAGATTTGGGTTGCTGGTGAGGCGCTAATTGATTTAGTGCCTCTTAATGGCGAAGTAAAGGCAATTGTTGGTGGCGGTCCTGCAAATACCGCGAAGGCGTTAGCGAAGTTGGGCTTTGAAGTCTGCTTTATTGGTGGAATTTCAAGTGATAGTTATGGCGCTGCGATTAGAGAAGAACTGCATACGGTTGATCTAAGCCTCGCACTAGCAAGCGACTTGCCCACCGCGCTTGCTGAGGTGAGTTTGGATTCAAGCGGTTCGGCAAGTTATAAATTTACTTTAGAGGGAACTGCGACTTTTAATTTCCACAATTTGTGGTTGCCCAATGGTTCGCCGGACGTACTTCATATTGGAACTCTTGCAACTCTCGTTGAACCTGGAGCGAGTGAGCTTTATTCGTGGGCAAAGGGATTGGATTCATTAATTGTTTTCGATCCAAATGTTAGAAGTAGCGTTCTAAGTGATGCTGGGAAATATCGGGAAATTTTTGAGAGCTGGGCTTTGATTTCGAAGATAGTGAAGATGTCTGAAGAGGATCTGCATTTCTTAGGCTATAGCGGTGGTGAGAAAGTTCTTGCGCTTGGTCCTGAGTTAGTTGTAATCACAAAAGGTGCTGATGGAATGGAAGGGATTACGAGCAAAGGGCTGGTTTCGGTTCCTGGTGTAAAAGTTGAAGTTGTCGATACCGTTGGAGCCGGAGATACCGTTGGCGCGATATTGGTTGAGGGATTGTTTAGATATGGATTTGATGATTTGAAAGGAAAGAATTTGTTTACTGTGTTAACAAGGGCGGTGAGAGCTGCTGCGATTACTTGTTCTAGAGCGGGCGCGAGTCCACCAAGTGCCAAGGAACTTGATCTATGAGCATCTTGCATAATTTAGATGGCGGAGAGATTTCACTTGCGATCGATATCGATCAAGGTGCGCGAATTTCATCCCTTACTTATCGCGGCATCGAATGCGTGGTTCCATTTCGGGGTGAGGTTCTAACTTGGGGTTGGTATGCGATGGGTCCGTGGGCCGGGCGCGTTCGGGATGGATTGATTAGGGATTTAATGGGGAAGGCTTATCAACTACCAACGAACTTCACACCTCCGCATGCGATCCATGGTTTTACCTTGACTGGCGCTTGGCAAGAACTTGGAAATGGATATTTCGCGATTGATTTTTCATCGCCGTATTTGGGTGCGCGGATGGAGCAACGTTTTGAGATTTTAGATAACGCGCTTCGGTGGTCACTTGAATATGAAAGTGGAGATTGTGAGTTGCCATTTTGGATGGGATTTCATCCGTGGTTTCCTCGAGAATTAGAGCGAGGTGGATCGGTAGAGATTGATTTTTCACCGGGCAAAATGTTTGAACGCGGAAGTGATTACCTTCCGACTGGAAAGTTAATCGAACCTTCAAAGGGTCCTTGGGATGATTGTTTTACCGAAGTTCGTGGAATTCCAAAAGTGATTTGGGAGGATGCGCTTTCAATCGAAATCGAATGTGATTCACCGTACTGGGTCGTGTATGACCAAGACTCAGAGGGCGTGTGTGTCGAGCCCCAAACCGCGCCACCGGATGCTGCGAATCTGGGAATTGTCGGAGATTCTGATATCGAAGCGCTCTTTGTATTCGAAGAAATCTAGTTTTGAGTAGGGCCTCGAGGTACCGGGTTCATTAGAAGTGCAACTTTCTATATTGGAATTTAAGGTTCGCAGATGCGTCGGGTACTTGTTCTTCTAGTTTCTTCGAGTCTTGTTTTTTCAGGCCTGAGTATGACGAGCGCCGTTACTCCTAAAGCAGGTGTGGCCTGCAAAAAGTTGGGCGCGGTTGCAATTGCAGGTGGAAAAGAATTTAAGTGTATTCAACAAGGCAAGAAGAGAGTCTGGAGTAAGGGTGTAACAATTAAGGCGGCGCCGAAAGTTACGGCAACACCCACACCAACGCCTACTCCGACACCAACACCTACTCCAACACCTACTCCAACACCTACTCCAACACCTACTCCAACACCTACACCTACACCTACTCCAACACCCACACCCACTCCAACACCCACACCGACAGTTAGTGGGTACACGCGAGCTGAAGTTTCACAGCGCAATACCGCAACGAATTGTTGGACCATTATCAACGAAAGTATTTATGACTTAACTTCTTGGATTAATTCGCACCCAGGTGGATCAGGTGCGATCCGCTCGCTTTGTGGCTCTGATGGAACGTCAAGTTTTAGGGGAGTGCATGGAAATGCTTCTAATCCCATGCAAGAGTTAAACAGCCG
>VGAF01000109.1 GCA_016870855.1 Actinomycetota bacterium
TAAACGCAAAGAGAAGGCGTTACGGAAATTGGATTCTATGCAGACAAACATGTCACGCGTTCAGGATCTTATAAACGAACTTCGAAGACAACTTCGGCCACTAGGTAAACAAGCAGAAGTCGCTAAGAAAGCGGCGGTCATCCAAGCTGAAGTACGGGATGCGAGACTACGAATACTCGCTGACGATGTGATCTCATTTAAGGCAACCCTAGATTCAGAGGTTGCCGATGAGAGCGCATTGCGAGCGCGAAGGTCTGAAGTTGAACAAGATCTAGATAAGTTGCGAAATCGAGAGGTTGAGTTAGATCGAATCGCATCCGTTGAAGGTCCATTACTTAGCTCAGCGCAAGACAATTACTACAAACTTGTTGGAGAACGAGAGAAGTTGCGTGGAACCCAGAACCTCGCATCCGAGCGAGCACGTTTCCTTACTGAAGAGATCGAAGAGGCACGCTCAAGCGGAAGAGATCCTGAAGTCATGGATGCCGAAGCACGCGGGCTCCGACAAGAAGAGAGTGTTCTCCGCGGTGAGTTAACAAGATCTCAGAGTGAGTTAAGTGGCGCAAGCAAGAACGTTGAAGAGTTGGAAGAGCGGCTTAAGATGGAAGAAGACAAAGTAGCCGCCGCGCTCCGAGCGATAGCAGATCACCGCGAGGGAACTGCTCGCCAAGAAGGCCATATAAGGAGTCTGCAATCAGCAATTGATGGATCCAAAGCTGAGATTTCTCGCTTGGAGCGATTCCTCAATGAGGCTAAAGAACGCGTCGATGGCGCAAAGAGAGAGTTCGCGTCTCTTGAGAGCGAAATTGCCGGCCTTGATGCAAGTGAACTGGGTCTAGATGCAGATTATGAACGAGCAAAACGAACCCTAGAAGATAACCGAAATAAACTCGAAACTTTGAATTCCGAATTGAATAAAGCAGAGCGAAATCGCAGCGCACTTCAGAGCAAAGTCGATGCGCTTAGACAAGCAACGCTTCATAAAGATGGAAGCGGTGCGCTGCTTACGAATAATCGCGGAATCCAGATTCGGGGAAGTGTCGCATCGCTAATTTCTGTAGAGGCAGGCTGGGAGAGTGCGGTATCCGCAGCCCTAGGGTCACTCGCTGACGCGCTAGTAGTAAATGACGCATCGAGCGCGATTTCTGCGATTACATTCCTAAAGAGTGAGAGCGCAGGCAGCGCTGAACTGCTGATGGTTTCTAACTCAACACAAGAGAGAACTTCTTACCCTGGTGATTTGGTCTCCCTAGTTTCAAAGGTTTCCTCAGCAACACTTGGGCCGGTTCTCCCTAATCTGTTAGACGGGTACATCGCAGCAGATTCTTTAAATCACGCAGAGAGAATCATTAGCGCGAATCCAGGATTGATTGCGGTAACGCGCGATGGCGACATGATTGGTCGCGGGCGTGCTCGTGGTGGTTCGGCCCAAGCAACTTCGCTTATTGAGATTAGCACGCTAATTGAAAAGAGCGAGATTGACTTAACAAAAGTAAGTCATGAATGTGACCGCTTAAGTTTTGAGATCTCCTCGCAAGAAAACTCCTTACGCCAAGTTCAACTTGACTACGACGCGGCACTTTCAAAACTAAATGAATCTGATGCGCGCATGGCTGGACTCGCTGAACAGATGGCAGCTGCTGGACAGGGTGTAAAAAGTGGCGTTGCTGAGATTGAGCGGTTAGAGAGCTCCATAGCGGAAGTTCTTAATTCACTTAAGAGTGATGAGGCTGAACTCGCCACCGCATCAAGCGCGCTTAACTCTGGCTCTGAACCAGTCGAACCAGACACCACTCATCTTGAGAATCTCCGCGCTTCTATTTCAACTGCTCGCGCTGTAGAAGTTGAGGCGAGATTGGGGTTGCGAACAATCGAAGAGCGAGTTGCGGCGATCTCGCAACGAGCATCAGAACTAGAACAAGCTGCGATCGCTGAGCGTGAATCTGCCGCTCGACAGATCTCTAGACGAGAGGCGCGTGCGCGAGGAGCGATTACTGCACAAGCCGTTGCAGATGCTGCTTATGAAGCTCTCATTCAGATCGAGAACTCGATCACCAGAGCTGGACATGAGAGATCTCGACTCGAAGAATCACGAACTTTGCGAGACGGTGAAATTCTCGATATTCGCGCCCAAGTAAGGGACCTAGCGAGCGAGTTAGATCAACTAACCTCAAGTGTGCACCGAGATGAAATTGCTCGTGCTGAACAGAAGTTAAGAATCGAACAACTAGAGTTAAAGGCCATGGAGGAATTTGGAGTTGATTCGGAGACCTTAATTGCCGAATTTGGTCCCGATCGCGAAGTTCCAACATTTACCGAAACTGAAAGTGGCGAACTAACTCAAGGGGAGTACATTCCATTCGTACGCGAACAGCAAGAGAAGCGGCTAGCCGGCGCTGAAAAATCACTGGCGCTCCTTGGAAAAATTAATCCTCTTGCCCTCGAGGAGTATTCCTCGCTGGAAGAGCGGCTGAAGTATCTTGCCGAGCAACTTGAGGATCTAAAGAAGTCAAAGAAGGATCTCTTGGATATTATCAAAGAAGTCGATGAGAGAGTCCAAATAATATTTGAAGAGGCTTATCGCGATACCGCAAGAGAGTTTGAGAAGATTTTTGCGCGACTCTTCCCTGGCGGAGATGGCCGATTGATTCTTACTGATCCAAGTGATCTCCTTAATTCGGGCGTTGATGTCGAAGCTCGTCCGCCGGGAAAGAGGATAAAGCGCCTGTCACTTCTCTCTGGTGGTGAACGCTCGCTCACGGCAGTCGCGCTTCTCATTGCAATCTTTAAGGCCCGCCCAAGCCCATTCTATGTTCTAGATGAGGTTGAGGCCGCCCTTGACGATATAAATCTCGGGCGATTGTTAAATATTCTTGAGGAGCTTCGTGCTGCTTCACAGTTGATTATCATCACGCATCAGAAACGAACCATGGAGATTGCTGACTCACTCTATGGCGTGACCATGCGAGGCGATGGAGTCTCAGAAGTAATATCCCAAAGACTCCGTGAAGTTGAAACCGAATCTGTTTAGAACGATTAATTAGATGGGTCTAATCGGTTCCTTCTTCGCAAAATTCTCAGGGAACAAGGCAACCCCAGAGGACATTGATGAATTTCGTCGCGTCTTGATTGAATCAGATATCGGCGCTGAATTTACAGAAGAGATAATTAATCTAGTTCGAAAAGAGCGCGCTGAAGTTCTAGAGAAGAAGGTAACCGAGAAAATTCTTGGCTCGCTCTCGCAAGGCGCAAGGTCAATTGAATTCAAACCTGGAAGAGTTACCACAATCCTTGTGGTTGGAGTAAATGGAACCGGAAAGACAACCTCAGTTGCCAAACTGGCCAAACGCTTCAAGGGTGAGGGGAAGAAAGTTTTATTGGCAGCTGCAGATACCTTTAGAGCAGCCGCCGTTGAACAGCTAAGTACCTGGGGTGAACGAATCGGAACCCCGGTAGTAGTTGGAAAGCCAAATGGCGATCCTGCATCTGTGACATTTGATGCTGCCACTAAAGCCACATCAGAGCACTTCGATATTTTGATTATTGATACAGCGGGCAGATTGCATACGAAAAGTAACTTGATGGAAGAACTTACAAAGGTCCGTCGAGTCGTCGAGAAGGTAACCCCAATTGATGAAGTTCTCTTTGTTTTGGATGGGACGACCGGCCAAAATGGAATTACTCAAGCAAAATCATTTATGGAAGCAGTTGCCCTTACGGGATTAATTGTTACCAAGCTTGATGGATCGACCAAGGGTGGAATAGCGCTGGCAACGGAGCGGACCCTTCAAGTCCCAGTGAAAATGATCGGAACCGGGGAGGGCGAGGGAGACCTAGAGATTTTTGAGCCCTCGGCCTACGTAGCAAACTTGTTAACACAACCGTAACGCTCAACTTAATTTAGTCACCGAGGCGAAACCTGACCGGATGGGACCCTGTAACACATAGCCAAGACTCTTTCCCCCTCAGCTGGTTCAGGGTCGAATT
>VGAF01000110.1 GCA_016870855.1 Actinomycetota bacterium
TCGCGTTGGTTTCACCGTCGGTTACATACATTCCAAACCTGCCATCTTTAATGATGATTTGGCGTTTAGTCTCAGGGTCTGCGCCAAGCTCTTTGAGTGGTGGCTTTGCAACTCCGCGCCGTCTAACCTTTGGCTGTTTATAGATTTCTTCTGCTTCATTGAGAGTTATTGAGAAAAGTTGATCCTCTGATGTAAGAGTTCGAGAGTCGGTGCCTCGCTTTAGATAGGGACCATATCTTCCGTTTTGAACTGATATCTCTTCGCCGGTTTGGCTATCTGTTCCTAGAATTTTTGGTAGCGATAAGAGTTTTAAAGCATCATCAAGAGTTACCGTGTCCAAGGTCATGGTTGATAGAAGCGAAGCAGTCTTGGCTCTTACTTCTTTCTTTTTCTTCTTTCCTTCCCCCTCAGGAAGGACTTCGGTTATGTAAGGGCCGAAGCGTCCAGATTTGGCGATGATGGGAAGACTTGTTGTTGGGTCAGTTCCAAGTTCGCGTTCGCCAGCGGGTGCAGCAAGAAGTTCGATTGCTTTTGGCAGGGTTAATTCGTCAGGCGCCATTCCCTCAGGAATGTTTGCGAATTTGCGGTCATCACCTTGGCCTTGTTGTAGGTATGCGCCATAGCGACCAACGCGAATTTCGATATCTTCGCCCATCTTCATTGTGTTTATCTGTTGAGCATCAATCGAGCCGAGGTCGGCGGCGAGATCTTGTAGGCCAGGTTGATTATCGTGGCCATAAAAGAAGTTAGTGAGCCAATGAATGCGCTCTGCTTCCCCGTTTGCGATCTTGTCTAAGTCCTCTTCCATGCTTGCTGTAAATTCGTAATCGACCAGCTTGGAAAAGTGCTGTTCTAGTAAGCCGGTTACGGAAAAGGCAAGGAAGGTGGGGACTAGCGCCCTTCCTCGTTTTACAACGTAGCCGCGGTCTTGAATTGTCTGGATGATTGAGGCGAAGGTTGAGGGTCTTCCTATACCGAGTTCTTCAAGTTTTTTGACCAGGGTTGGTTCGGTATAGCGGGCCGGCGGTTTTGTTTCATGCGATTCAAACTTGTACTCAGTTACATTTATTCTCTGACCTTCTTGCATTGCAGGCAGGCGCTTATCGGTCTCGTCTTCATTCTTTTCATCAGTTACATCTTCGTAAGCAGCTAGAAAACCGGGGAAGGTTACGACTGAGCCATTTGCCCTAAAGATTAGATTCTTGCCCTCTTTGGTTTTTACATCAAAGTCGACGCGGGCCTGCATCTTCTTTGCATCGGACATCTGGGATGCGACGGTGCGTTTCCAAATTAAGTCGTAGAGTGCTAGTTGGTCTCTGGTTAGTTCTGGAGCTAGCTCACCCGGAGTTTTAAAACTGTCTCCAGCGGGGCGGATTGCTTCATGAGCTTCCTGGGCATTTTTTGTCTTTCCTTCATAGATCCTTGGTGAGTCTGGGATGTGATCGGCGCCGTAGAGGGACTTAGCAGAACTTCTTGCAGCTTTGATTGCGGTCTCGGAGAGATTTACAGAGTCGGTGCGCATATAAGTTATGTAACCGCCTTCGTAAAGGCTCTGGGCGATTCGCATCGTTAGCTGTGCGCCCCAACCAAGTCGGCTTCCCGCATCTTGTTGCATCGTTGAAGTTGTGAATGGTGGTTTTGGACGCTCAGTTCTTGGTGACTCTTCTATTGATTTAACAGTGAGCTTTTCATTTTTTACAGAGGTTGCTAGGTGACTTGCTTGGGCTTCATCAAGAAGAAGGATTTGATTGGCGATCTTCTCTTTTAAGGCTCCATTGGAGTCAAAATCATTAGTGGTAGCAAGCCTCTTTCCATCGACCGAGATAAGCCTTGCGTTGAAGTTTTGATCTGTGAGTGCCGTTAAATCCCACCAACTTGAGGCTATGAAAGCCATCCGTTCACGCTCTCGCTCAACGATTAAGCGAGTAGCAACAGATTGAACGCGGCCGGCTGAGATTCGGGGCATAACCTTTTTCCAGAGAACCGGGGAGAGGCGATAGCCAAAGAGCCTGTCTAAAACGCGCCTTGTTTCTTGGGCGTCGACTAAGCGTTGATCGATATCCCTTGTTTCATCTACCGCTTTAAGGATTGCCTCTTTTGTAATCTCATTAAAGACCATCCGTTTAACGGGAACCTTAGGGTGGAGAATTTCCATTAGGTGCCATGCAATAGCTTCACCTTCCCGATCTTCATCGGTGGCGAGAATTAGCTCATCTGAATCTTTCAAGAGATCTCTGAGTTCTTGGACTTTCTGCTTCTTATCTGGATTTATGACATAGAGCGGCGCAAAGTCATTTTCGATATCTACACCTTCGCGCGACCAAGAGAATTTCTTGTACTCCTTTGGAATATCGGCAGCACGTTGTGGGAGATCGCGTATGTGACCGATCGAGGCCTCAACGATGTAATTATCGCCGAGGTATCCGCCAATCTTTCTTGCTTTAGCTGGCGATTCAACAATCACCAGCTTCTTAAGCCTTTTAGCCAAGTTGGTTAGCCGATTGTTGTGGACTTACGGCGACCGCGAACTAGCGCAGCAACAATGATTGCTGTGGCGACTAGTGCGATTGCCATATTTAGCGTGTCCTTACCTTCGAGCGAGAACTTCACAACAGCAGGTGTTACTAGAAGGCCAACCAGGTTCATAACTTTTATTAGTGGGTTGATTGCGGGACCAGCGGTGTCTTTGAAAGGGTCACCGACAGTGTCACCAATAACGGTTGCGGCGTGGGCATCGCTGCCCTTTCCGCCGTGATGTCCATCTTCAACCATCTTCTTAGCGTTATCCCAAGCTCCACCAGAGTTAGCTAGAAATACCGCCATTAGAGTTCCAGTTCCGATAGATCCGGCTAAGTAAGCGCCAAGTGCGCCTACTCCAAGACCAAATCCAACAGCGATTGGCGCCATAACAGCTAATAGGCCTGGGGTTGCTAGCTCACGGAGTGAATCGCGAGTACAGATATCTACAATGCGGCCATATTCAGGTTTCTCGGTTCCCTTCATGATGCCAGGGTGAAGTTGGAATTGATTTCTAACTTCCATGACAACGGCGCCGGCAGCTCGTGAAACCGCATTAATTGCAAGGCCTGAGAAGAGGAATACGACTGAGGCTCCGATTATTAGACCGACAAGATTGCGAGGATCTGCAACATCGAGGATGCCCTGGAATTCTGGACCGAGGTTTGTAAGAGTTGAGCCAAATTCTTTTACTGTGTTCTTAATTGCATCTGTGAATGCGCCAAAGAGAGCGGTTGCGGCGAGAACTGCGGTTGCAATCGCGATTCCCTTTGTAATTGCTTTAGTTGTGTTTCCAACAGCATCAAGTGAGCTAAGGATCTTTGCGCCTTCACCCTTTACATCGCCAGACATCTCAGCGATTCCTTGGGCGTTATCTGAGATTGGGCCGAAGGTGTCCATAGCTACAATCACGCCAACGGTGGTTAGTAGACCGCAACCTGCAAGGGCGACTGCGAATAGGGATAGAACTAGTGTTCCGCCACCCAATAGATAGGCACCGAATACTGCGGCAGCGATAAGAAGTCCTGAGAAGACTGCTGATTCAAAACCAACCGAGACGCCAGCAAGAATTACTGTTGCAGCGCCAGTCTTTGAAGAGGCGGCAACATCATTTACTGGGCGCTTTCCAACTTCGGTGAAGAATCCCGTTAGCACTTGGATAGCAGCGGCAAGAATGATTCCAATTAGAACTGCGCCGAGCGCTAGAACGCGTGGATTAACGCTGGTTTCAGCTGCGAGAGCCGAGTCAACGCCTGTTAGAGCGGTGAAGCTGTTTGGTAGATAGGTATAAGTCGCAAGGCCTACAAGGACTGCAGAAATAACCGCAGAGATAAAGAATGAGCGATTAATTGCGCTCATCGCGCTCTTATCGGTTGAGCGAAGTCGAGTAAGGAAGATTCCGAGGATCGCGGTAA
>VGAF01000111.1 GCA_016870855.1 Actinomycetota bacterium
TGAAGGTGAAGAAGTGACAATAATGGCGCAGATTGAGAAGGTAAATGTGAAACGGATTCCCGGGCGAAAGGGTGGACTCCTTGAAGTAATTGTCTCGGATGGAAGGGCGAGGTTAATCCTGACATTCTTTAATCAAGCCTGGCGAACCAAAGATTTAAGGGAAGGACGCGAGGGCTTGTTTGCGGGAAAAGTCGGAGTGTTTAAGGGTAAGCGCCAACTATCTCATCCAGATTACTTGTTGATCCCTGATGGCGACAATAAAGAAGAAGCAGTAAGTGACTTTGCTGGAAAGTACTTGCCGGTCTATCCAGCAACAAAGAAGCTTCCCTCTTGGAAAGTTGCGCAATGTGTCCGGTTAGGAATTGATTCCTTGGGAGATCTCGCTGAACCACTCCCTGATCAATATCGCAGCGCGCTCGGATTTCCAACGATGGTCGAAGCGATAAAGCAGGTACATCTACCGAGTTCGTTAGCAGAAGCTGATTTAGCGCGAGAGCGTCTAACTTTCGATGAGGCGCTCACAATGCAGCTCTTTCTCCTTGCTCGGAAGAATGAGATAAAGAAGCAACGGACAAAGTTGCGAAAGAGAGTTAATAGAGAAGGCATTCTTGCTAAATTCGATTCCCGGTTGCCATTTGAGCTAACGGCTGGCCAGAAGCGAGTATCTGACCAGATTGAGGGCGACTTGTATGGAAGTTCGCCGATGTTTCGACTCTTACAAGGCGATGTTGGTTCTGGAAAGACGATTGTGGCGCTCCGTGCGATGCTTGCAATTATTGACGCTGGTGGCCAAGCAGCTCTACTTGCGCCAACGGAAGTTTTAGCACAGCAGCATTACAAGAACTTTCAGAAGCTCTTAGGTGATCTTGCACTACAGGGAATGCTGGGAACGGCCGAGTTCGCTACTCGAATTGCCCTATTAACTGGATCAACACCGAATAACGATCGCAGCGAGACGCTCAGGACTACAAAGAGTGGCGAGATCGGAATTCTGATTGGAACCCATGCGCTACTGAGTGAAGGTGTTGAGTTCGATGATCTTGCGCTCCTAGTTATTGATGAGCAGCACCGATTTGGAGTTGAACAACGTGATGTTTTGAGGAATAGATCTGAATTCCCACCACATGTTCTGGTGATGACCGCAACGCCAATTCCGCGAACAGTTGCGATGACAGTCTTTGGAGATTTGGATGTTTCGACTTTAGATGAGCTTCCACTGGGTAGAACACCAATTCCAACTCATGTCATTGCAGCAAATGAGAAGCCACAGTTCTTGGATCGGGCTTGGAAGAGAATTCTTGAAGAGGTAGCACGCGGACAACAGGCTTATGTTGTTGCGCCGAGAATTTCGGCCACCGATAACTCAGATTTCTCTAGATTTGGGCTCACAAGTGAGGCTTTAGCGATCGCCCGGAGATTGTCTGGGGAATCCGAGAGCGAAGAAGTAAAAGGTAAGTATTCAGTCGAAGAGCTCTTTCCTCAACTAAGAGATGAGGCTCTAAAGGGCGCGCGAGTTAGCGCTCTACATGGGCGGATGAGTAACGCGGAGAAGGAAGAGACAATGAGCAGATTCTCCGCTGGCGAAATTGATGTTCTAGTTTCTACGACCGTAATCGAAGTTGGCGTCGATGTTCCCAACGCTTCAATAATGGTGATCATGGATGCTGATCGCTTCGGCGTCTCGCAACTACACCAATTACGTGGCCGAGTAGGACGCGGAAGCGTTCCCAGTCTCTGCTTATTGGTTTCCAACGCAGCGAGTTTTACACCTGCAATGGCTCGGCTAGAGGCGGTAGCAAGCACAACCGATGGATTTGAGCTAAGTCGATTAGATCTTGAGCAGCGCAGAGAGGGCGATGTCTTAGGTAGCGCTCAATCCGGCGCTACCTCACACCTTCGACTTCTTCGAGTAATCCGTGACGAAGAAGTGATCATGCGCGCCCGAACCGTGGCTGAACAAATACTAGAGAAGGACCCGGAACTAAGGTCAAATACTGCCTTGTGCGATGCAGTTGATAAATTGCGCCAAGAAGAGCGGGCGACTTACTTGGAGAAGAAGTGAGAGCGGGGCTAAATTGAGAATCATCGCTGGCCTTGGCAAAGGCAGAAATCTAATCTCACCTACCGGAGCGGTTCGACCCACTTCTGATCGGGCGCGTGAAGCGCTCTTCTCAACTTTAGAGTCCGAATTCGGCTCGATGAGCGATCTTCACTTTCTAGATCTTTACTGTGGTTCGGGAGCGGTGAGTGCCGAAGCGCTATCTCGAGGCGCCGCTTTTGTGCAAGCTGTTGATAAGGAGGAGAAGGCAACTAGCGTTGCAAGGAGTAATCACGAGATGTTGGAAAATCTTCAAGGAATTGGAAGCAGTAGCGTCATAACGATGGCGGTATCGAGGTACCTAGATAAGGTGAGCGAAAATAAATTCGATGTAGTTTTTATGGATCCACCCTATGAATTAGGAATGGAAGAAGTCGTGAATTCGCTTAAATTACTTTTCAAAAATGGTTTTTTAAAAAATGGTTCGGTAGTCGCAATTGAGAGAGACTCCAAGAGTAAAGCTATCGAATGGCCCGAGGGATTCGCTCCGCTGAAGGAGCGTAAATATGGTTCCGCCACTATCTACTATGCCGAGGCGTGTTAGCGTTGCCCCACTATGAGAAGAGCGGTCTGCCCTGGATCCTTTGATCCAATCACTAACGGGCATCTCGATGTAATCGAGCGTGCGAGCGGTTTATTTGATGAAGTAACAATTGCAGTTCTAGCTAACTCCTCAAAGACCGGCCTCTTCACAATGGAAGAGCGGATTGCGATGGCAAAGGAAGCATCGGCCCATCTTCCAAATGTAAAAGTAGATACCTGGTCAGGTCTACTTGTTGATTACTGCAAAACTCATGAGATAAAGGCGATTGTTAAAGGCCTTCGAGCTGTAAGTGATTTCGATTATGAGTTACAAATGGCCCAGATGAATCTTCAATTGAAGGGCGTCGATACTTTGCTGATGGCCACCAAACCAACTTATTCATTTCTCTCATCATCGCTCGTGCGAGAGATTGCAAAGTACGGAGGCGATGTCTCTGCGCTAGTTCCAGCTGGAGTCTTGAAGGCCTTGAAATCTAAAGCAGGGGGTAAGTAATGGAATCGTTAGAGAAGATCCAAGCCGCCATAACAATGGTGAAGGAGTCTCGCGCCGTACCTCTTTCTGCCTCGTGCGTCGTCCATCGCGGTGAACTTTTAGGAATCCTTCATGAGATAAACGAATCTCTTCCTACCGACTTCACCAGCGCTAAGAAATTGCTGGCGCACCGCGAAGAAATAATTGAAGAAGGTCGTCAATCTGCAGAAAAATTGATTGCACATGCTCGCGAGGAAGTAGCTCGAATGGTTGAACAGACTGCGATAGTCGCTGCCGCTAGAGAGGAAGCCGGTCGCTTAGTAGATGAGGCCCATGCCCAAGTTGAGAAAGAGCGAGCAGACGTGGATGCATACATTGACTCGCGACTTGCGACCCTTGAAGTTATCTTGAATAAGACCCTCGAAGCGGTAAATCGCGGACGTGAACGATTGGCTGGAGCTAGTGATAAGGATGTTCTTTCTCAACTAGCGGACGAATGAAAAGTAATTCCCAATCCCCATTTAAAGTAAATCTCCATGAGTTACCGCGTAGAGCGGGGGAGATGAAGAGTTATCACCTTGAATTTCAAGCACCTGAGCCCATTGGAACACCGATGCTTGCAATCAAGGCCGGGAGTGATCTCAAGATTGATTTTAAAGCCGAGGCCGTTTCTGATGGAGTGCTTATCTCTGGACGAGTAGTAAGCGAAGCCGAAGGGGAGTGCGGTCGCTGCTTAGATGAGTTGCGAGAAGATGTGGATCAAGAGTTCCGTGAACTATTTATGTACGAGAGTAGAAAATCTGAAGACGAAG
>VGAF01000112.1 GCA_016870855.1 Actinomycetota bacterium
GGATTAGTTCATCTGATTCTTTTAAAAGATCCTTGAGCTCTTGAACTTTCTGCTTTTTATCTGGACTTATGACATAGAGCGGCGCAAAGTCATTTTCGATATCTACACCTTCGCGCGACCAAGGGAATTTCTTATACTCCTTCGGGATATCCGCAGCACGCTGTGGAAGATCGCGTATGTGACCGATTGAGGCCTCGACGATGTAATCATCGCCGAGGTATCCACCGATCTTTCTTGCTTTAGCTGGTGATTCAACAATCACCAGCTTCTTAAGCCTTTTAGCCAAATTGGTTAGCCGATTGCTGTGGACTTACGGCGACCACGAACTAGCGCGGCAACAATGATTGCCGTTGCTACTAGTGCGATTGCCATATTTAGTGTGTCCTTACCTTCGAGTGAGAACTTCACAACGGCAGGAGTTACTAGAAGGCCGACTAGGTTCATAACTTTAATTAGTGGGTTGATTGCTGGACCAGCGGTGTCCTTAAAGGGATCGCCGACAGTGTCACCAATAACGGTTGCGGCGTGGGCATCGCTGCCTTTCCCACCGTGATGTCCATCTTCGACCATCTTCTTGGCGTTATCCCAAGCTCCACCGGAGTTAGCTAGAAATACCGCCATCAATGTTCCCGTTCCAATAGATCCCGCTAAGTAAGCGCCAAGAGCGCCAACTCCAAGACCGAAGCCAACAGCGATTGGCGCCATAACAGCTAATAGGCCTGGGGTTGCTAGCTCACGGAGTGAGTCGCGCGTACAGATATCTACAACGCGGCCATATTCAGGTTTCTCGGTTCCCTTCATGATGCCAGGGTGAAGTTGGAATTGATTTCTAACTTCCATAACAACGGCGCCAGCAGCACGAGAAACGGCATTAATTGCAAGGCCTGAGAAGAGGAATACGACTGAGGCTCCGATTATTAGACCGACAAGATTACGAGGATCGGCAACATCGAGGATGCCTTGGAATTCTGGGCCGAGGTTTGTAACAGTTGAGCCAAATTCTTTAACGGTGTTCTTGATTGCATCTGTGAAGGCGCCAAAGAGAGCAGTTGCGGCGAGAACTGCGGTTGCAATTGCGATTCCCTTTGTAATTGCCTTAGTTGTATTTCCAACAGCATCAAGTGAGGTAAGGATCTTTGCGCCTTCACCTTTTACATCGCCAGACATTTCAGCGATTCCTTGGGCGTTATCTGAGATTGGGCCGAAGGTGTCCATAGCGACAATCACGCCAACGGTGGTTAGTAGACCGCAACCCGCAAGGGCTACTGCGAACAAAGATAGAACGATTGTTCCGCCACCTAATAGATAAGCACCGAATACTGCGGCAGCGATTAGAAGTCCGGAGAAGACTGCTGATTCAAAACCAACCGAGACGCCGGCAAGAATTACTGTTGCGGCACCAGTCTTTGAAGAGGCGGCAACATCATTTACTGGGCGCTTTCCAACTTCAGTGAAGAATCCAGTTAGCACTTGGATTGCTGCAGCAAGAATGATTCCGATTAGAACTGCGCCGAGCGCTAGAACTCGTGGATTAACGCTGGTTTCAGCAGCGAGAGTTGAATCAACTCCTGTTAGAGCGGTGAAGCTGTTTGGTAGATAGGTATAAGTTGCAAGGCCTACAAGCACTGCAGAAATAATGGCAGAGATAAAGAATGAGCGATTAATCGCACTCATTGCGCTCTTATCGGTTGAGCGAAGTCGAGTGAGGAAGATTCCCAGGATCGCAGTGAGGATTCCGATAGCAGGAACAATTAGTGGATAGATGAGACCGCTATCTCCAAAAGCAGCCTTGCCCAAAATGAGTGAGGCAACGAGTGTTACGGCGTAGGACTCAAAGAGGTCGGCGGCCATACCAGCGCAGTCACCGACGTTATCGCCAACGTTATCTGCGATTGTTGCAGCGTTTCGGGGGTCATCTTCTGGGATGTGCTTTTCAACTTTACCAACTAGGTCTGCGCCAACATCGGCAGCTTTGGTGAAGATACCTCCGCCAACGCGCATGAACATAGCGAGCATTGCTGCGCCAAAACCAAAACCTTCAAGAACGGCTGGGGCATCGGCGCGGTAGATAATCACAACGACTGAAGCGCCGAGAAGGCCAAGACCAACAGTCATCATTCCAACGACGCCACCGGTGCGGAAGGCTATTTGAACAGAGCGCTCGGCTGAGCCTTGGCGAGCGGCTTCAGCGACGCGCACATTTGCGCGAACCGCGAGCCACATACCTTGATAGCCAACAATTGCTGAGAATGCGGCGCCGATTAAAAAGAAGATGGAGCGACCGATTTTTACATCCATATCGCCAGGAAGAGCAAAGAGAAGGAAGACGACCATTACAACAAAGAAGGAGAGAGTCCGGAATTGGCGAGCGAGATATGCGGCTGCGCCTTCTTGGACAGCGGCAGCGATCTCTTGCATCTTCTTAGTTCCCTCAGATGCGCTAAGAACCTGGGCGCGAAGTGCAAAGGCAATTGCGAGGGCTACTAGTGAAACCCCAAGAACTAGGTAAACCAGATTCAAATTGTTTCCGGTTACTTCTACGAGTGAGTTAGCCGTTAGGTTGGCTCTCATATCTCCTCCAGTTAACTATTTGAACACGAGACAGCGCCACCTGTGTCGGCGCTGCGCACAATGAGGTCAAGTGTAAGCGGAAGACCTGGCAAAATACCTAATTACGCGGCATCTGTGAGGTTATTGGGGTCGGCTCTCTTTCAAGGGACGCCACCAATTCGAATTCTCTCGATACCACTTAATAGTGGATTTAAGACCAGTTTCAAAATCGATCTGTGGGGAGTATCCCAATTCTCGTTGGGCCTTCGAAATATCTAGCGAATAGCGCAAATCATGCCCTTTGCGATCTTCTACATAATCAATCTTCTCTTCGCCAACCTTAAACTCATTTAGAAGCATTCTAGTCAACTCCAAATTGTCTAACTCTCTTCCGCCGCCGATGTTATAGATTTCTCCTCTTTTGCCTCTCAGGAAAGCAAGATATATCCCAGCACAGTGATCGAAAACATGGAGCCATTCGCGAACATTCTTTCCGTTTCCATACAAAGGCACCTTCTTGTTATCTATTAAATTTGTTACAAACAGTGGAATCACTTTCTCTGGAAACTGGTTTGGGCCGTAGTTATTGCTACACCGAGTTACGCGAACATCCATCCCATAAGTTCGTGCGTAAGTAAGAGCGATTAGATCTGAGGCTGCTTTAGATGCTGAATATGGAGAATTAGGTGAAAGGGGAAAATCTTCAGTCCAAGAGCCTTCACCAATACTTCCATAAACCTCATCTGTCGAGACGTGAATGAAAGTCTCAACTCTATTTTTAAGCGAAGCTTCTAAGAGCGTTTGTGTGCCTAATGTATTTGTCTCTACAAAAACACGAGATGAATCGATAGACCTATCAACGTGTGATTCGGCCGCGAGATGAAAAACAACATCCGTTTTTGAAGTTGCCTCGTGCGCGACCTTCGGATCAGTAACGTCGCCTTGAATAAACTCGATTGAGTCCTTTGGGGTATCTTGTAGGTTGGTAAGAGTTCCCGAGTAAGTGAGTTTGTCTAACACCTTGATCGATGAGATTTTCGAGTTTTCTAGTTGGAGAAGTTGTTTAACTAGATTGGAGCCGATAAAACCGGCCCCTCCTGTTACTAAAGCCCGCATGAATCCGGACTCCTTTTCTTTACTTGGTTCTCACTTCAAGTACCCTTTAGTGGATGAAGGGAATAGTACTAGCGGCCGGAAGAGGGTCCAGGTTATGGCCACTTACATTTGGGATATCTAAACAACTTCTACCAATCTATGACAAACCTTTGATTCATTACCCGCTCGCAACATTGATGTTGGCGCAAATTCGAGAATTCTTAATAGTTGTGAATGGGCAAAATAAGCAAGCATTTGAAAG
>VGAF01000113.1 GCA_016870855.1 Actinomycetota bacterium
TGATTCGAAGAATTTCTGGCGTTGTGATTGCTCGCCAATATGTTCTGGTCGACTATGACATCGACAAGAAGAATTTAGAGAACGCCTGCCAAATCACCCCGGGCCTTGAATCCCCAACAATTTCACCGTTAGCAAAACCTGATTGGGTAGCCGTTCGGGCAATGGTGAAACGGAGTGAAGTTCACCTTTCGATGGATAAATTATGGGCGATCGGCGCCCGTGGAATTCTTGTGACCGATATCCACTCTTGCCGTCTATAGCTTTAAGAGCTTTTCAGGGTAGCGATTAGCTCAGCGAGATTTCCTTCGATTGAGAGTGCAGCAACTTTGCGTAGAATGGGTTTTGCTTTATAAGCAACTCCGAAACCTGACTGTTCGAGCATCAAAAGATCATTAGCTCCATCTCCAATCGCGATAGTTTCCTCAAGATTGATCCCATACGACTCTGCGAAGAGATTGAGGTGTCGGGCCTTTGCCTCACGATCAATGATCGGTTCGTTAACCATGCCAGTCAGATAACCATTTGCGACATCAAGCGAGTTCGCTTCTAGATAATCCAGTTCGCCGAAGAACGAGACTCTCTCTAGTACTTGATGGAACCCTCCGGTTACTGCGCCAAACTTGATCTGATTTTCGCGGCAGAAGGTACGCAGTTCCAACGCCCCGGGGGAGAGGGTTATCTGCGAGGCGACCTTCTCAAATACCGACTCCGGTAGACCCTCGAGCAATTTCACGCGCGCTAAAAGCGCCTCTCGAAAGTCCAAGTCACCAGCCATTGCCTTTGCGGTTACCGCCGAGACTTCGCTTGCATGTCCTGACTCTGCAGCTAAAAGATCAATTACTTCTTCTTGGATTAATGTGGAATCTACATCAGAGAGGATGAGTTTGAATTTCACGGCATCTCTTCTTCAATTTCTAACATCGCGATATCGAGGTTCTTCTCAGGACCAACTCGTTCTAGATCTAATCTAATCGCCTCACCATGAGCTGGATCATGAGCGATGAGCAGGGCAAGAATTGTTCGACCGCCAAGATCTATTCGCTGTAGTTCGATCTCTTCACAGACAACATCTCGCAAAGCCGCACTTACTATCTCGGCTGCCGCGGGATTATCAGGGCCGGAAGCGAGTATTAATGCTCTGGCGGTTAAGTTCGAATTTGCAATCACCGAGGAATCCTAGAGGGCTATCTTGATGACGCTCCGCATAACCTCATTTTCCAACTTTGTAGAAGCACGACAGGTATCTTTCTCGGTCATGAGCGCCTTATTGAAGCTGGAGGATGTCTCTGTTCTTCGGGATGGGAAGGTCATTTTCGGGCCGATCAGTTGGAGCCTATCTACTGGTCAACGCTGGGTCATTATTGGACCAAACGGCGCTGGAAAGACGACGTTATTGGCTCTCGTTGGGGCGCTAATACATCCAAGTTCTGGATCGGTAGAGATTCTTGGAAATCGAATGGGAAGCGTTGATGTTTTCGAGTTGCGTCCGCGAATTGGCATGTCTTCAAGCGCTCTCCAAGATTCTCTACCTGGCGAAGAGCGTGTGGTTGATTTAGTCCTGACTGCAGCCTATGCGATAACGGGGCGATGGTTAGAGGAGTACGACCTCTGGGATGAATCGCGGGCAAAGGCGCTATTGGACATCTTTGGCGTTAGAGAGTTGTCTGAGCGAAGATTTGGAACTCTTAGCGAAGGTGAACGAAAGCGCGTGCAGATCGCTCGTTCCCTAATGGCAGACCCTGAAATTCTCCTTCTTGATGAACCAGCTGCTGGGCTTGATCTAGGTGGGCGAGAAGACATTCTGGAGCGGATATCACGTTACCTTGACGAAGAAGGAGCTCCTGCTTCGGTCATAGTTACTCACCATATAGAAGAGATTCCACGGGGTACGACACACGTGCTTCTTCTTAGCGCTGGAGGGATCTTCGCGGCAGGAGAGATCAACAGCGTGTTGACCGAATCCAATCTAAATCAGCTCTTTGGGGTGGAGATTGCTTTATCGCACGATGGTCGCCGCTACTCTGCTATTTCGAAACGAGCGTAATCGTTGAGATGCTCTTCGAATCCATACCAGCGAAGTGGCAATCGCATCTTGAACCGCATCGCGATTTAGTAAATGAGATAGGAAGTAAACTTCAGAAGCTTGCCGATGGTGGCGAGCGAATCTTGCCGGATAAGAAATGGGTCTTTCGAGCGCTCGAGCTAAATCCTGAGGATGTGAAGGTTCTCGTAATTGGCCAAGATCCATATCCCAATGTTCAAGATGCTTGTGGCCTTGCCTTTTCGGTTCAACCAAGGAAATCCGGCCTACCAGGATCCCTCATGAATATTCAGAAGGAGATACTGACTGACATCGGGTCTACCAATACTTCCGATGGTGACCTAACAAAGTGGTCGCAGCAAGGGGTTATGTTGCTCAACCGCGTTCTTACCGTGACGGCAGGAGCAAGCAGTTCTCACGCCAAGTGGGGCTGGGAGCTAATAACTGAAACTATCGCTCGAGTATGTGGTGAAAATGGAGCGATTGGATTGCTCTGGGGAAACTCCGCTCGCGAACTAGCAAACTGCTTTCCACATGAACGGCTAGTCGAGGGTGTCCATCCAAGTCCACTCTCGGCGCACCGCGGCTTCCTAGGCTCCAAGCCATTCTCGAAAGTCAATACCCTTTTAGAAGCGATGGGAAGAGAAACGATCTCCTGGTAACTCATATCTTTGAATTAGAAAGGGGCCCGGTTCCCCGAGCCCCTCACTAAATAGATATCTGTATTTATCCGATCCAGGTATTGATTGGGTCGCTCAAGAAGTAAATCATGAAGAGACCAGCAACCAAGGCTAGAAGAGGATGAATATCTTTCGTTCGTCCTTGAATGGCACGGATTGCGACATATGAAACAAATCCTGCTCCGATACCTACTGAGATGTTGTAGGTAAACGGCATCAAGATGATTGTCAAGAAGGCAGGAATTGCAATTCCATAATCCTCCCAATCAATTGACTTGATCTGGGTCATCATCAAGAAGCCGACGATGATTAGAGCAGGCACCGCTGCTTCATAAGGAATGATTGCAACAAGCGGGGATAGGAACGTTGTAAGAAGGAAGAGGACTCCGGTTACTACTGAGGCAAGACCGGTTCGCGCACCTTCGCCAACGCCTGAAGCAGATTCAATATACGAAGTATTGCTAGAGACTGAAGATGCTCCACCAGCAACGGCAGCCAGTGAGTCCACAAGAAGGATTCGCTCCGCGTTAGGTGGCGTTCCATCCTTATCGTTTAACCCGGCCTCTTGACCAATTGCTGTCATCGTTCCCATGGTGTCGAAGAAGTCTGCCAAGAGAAGTGTGAATACAAGCAAGAGTGCGGTGATCAGCGGAACTCTCTCGAAAGATCCAAATAGATTGAACTGCCCGAGGAGGCTGAAATCTGGAGTTGCGACGATATCCGAAGGAACAGCAGGAACATTTAGTCCCCAACCCTTTGGATTTACATTGGTTCCGTCGAAGTTTGGACCAATCTTGAATGCATTTTCAATTGCAACTGCGAGAGCAGTAGAAACTACGATTCCAAGAAGAAGCGCAGCTTTGACTTTTCTGACCATCAAGCCGATGGTAAGGAAGAGTCCAAATGAGAATACGACGATTGGCCAACCCACTAGCTCGCCACCATCACCCAGAGTGACCGGTACCGGGCCTGCAGCGGTTCTCCGTACGAAACCGGCATCAACAAGTCCTATAAGAGCGATGAAGAGACCGATACCTACAGAGATTGCGATCTTTAATTGGGTAGGTACCGCGCGAAATACCGCGGTACGAAAACCGGTTAAGACCAAGATTGTGATGATGATGCCTTCGAGGACAACGAGTCCCATGGCATCTTGCCAGGTCATTTGTGAAGCGATAGCTAC
>VGAF01000114.1 GCA_016870855.1 Actinomycetota bacterium
ACCATAGGGCGAGAGCGGAACTGTCGGATCGCTCTCTTCGATAGCGGGTTTGTCGTTTGAGGAATAGACCGCGGCGCTTGATGAGAAGACTATTTTCTTTACCCCTCGAAGTGACATCGCAGCTAAGAGATTCAATATTCCACCGACATTGTTGCTGTAGTACTTAAGTGGATTTGCAAGCGATTCTTCAACCGCTTTCTTAGCGGCAAGATGGATTACGCCATCGATTCCATCTAACGCCTTAACTAAGGCTTCTCGATCGGTCACATCGCCTTCGAAGAGATCTTCAAATCTTCCAGCGATTCGGCGCTTCAAACCATTTGAGAAATCATCAAACACTCGAACTTGATAACCATTTGAAGTTAGGACTTCACATACATGTGCACCGATATATCCGGCGCCACCAGTTACAAGAATCTTGCTCATGAGACGAAGTCTTTCACCGCAATAGTCTGGTCGCGACCAGGTCCCACTCCGATAGCGCTCATCGGAGCACCTGAAATCTCTTCAAGGTATTTCACATAAGCGCGGGCGTTTGCGGGTAGGTCCTTCAATTCTTTTGCACTAGTGATGTCTTCGCTCCAGCCGGGTAGGTATTCATATATCGGCTTTGCGTGATGAAAATCAGTTTGAGATGCGGGGAGCTCATCGACCCGTTTTCCATCTATTTCATAAGCGACACAGACTGGGATCTTTTCCCAACCCGTTAACACATCTAATTTGGTGAGGAAGAAATCGGTGAGGCCATTGATTCGAACCGCATAGCGCGCGATCAAAGCGTCATACCAACCAGTTCTCCGGGAGCGCCCGGTAGTAGTACCAAATTCGCCGCCGATAGAGCGGAGTTTCTCGCCATCTTCATCGAAGAGCTCGGTTGGGAAGGGGCCGGAGCCAACGCGGGTCGTGTAAGCCTTAATGATTCCAATGACCCTAGAGATCTTGGTGGGGCCGATTCCAGAACCGGTGGATGCGCCGCCAGCAGTTGGATTTGATGAGGTAACGAAGGGATAGGTTCCATGATCGACATCAAGGAGCGTTCCTTGTGATCCCTCAAGAAGAACAACTTCCTTTCGGTCGAGCGCTTGATTAAGTAGAAGCGAAGTATCGGTGACATATGGCTTGAGAATCTCGGCATAGCCGAGGTATTCATTTAGAACATCATCGACTTCAATACCTTTTCGGTTAAAAACTTTTATCAAGACTTGATTCTTATCGCGGAGCGCGCTCTCTAATTTTTGGCGCAAGATGGAGGGATCAAAGAGGTCTTGGATGCGAATTCCAATTCGATTTATCTTGTCAGCATAAGCTGGTCCGATTCCACGCCCAGTTGTTCCTATCTTAGATTTTCCAAGGAATCGTTCGGAGACTTTGTCGATAGTGCGATGGTAAGGAGTAATCAGGTGTGCATTTATGGAGATCTTTAACTTCGAGGTATCAACACCGCGCTCATTTAATCCGCGGATCTCTTCAAGTAAAACAGCGGGATCGATTACGACGCCATTTCCAATTACCGGGATACAACTCGGTGTGAGGATTCCAGATGGAAGAAGATGGAGGGCATACTTTTCATTACCAATTACAACGGTATGGCCGGCGTTATTTCCGCCTTGATAGCGGACTACATATTTGACTTTATCGCCAAGTAGGTCGGTTGCTTTTCCTTTGCCCTCATCGCCCCATTGAGCACCAAGTAGAACTATGGCTGGCACGACTCTCCTACCTCGAGGATTACGGCAAATTCCACCATAACTCGAGGCCGAGGAGAAATCGTGGCGCGCTTTAGAGGTGGATTGCGGCTAGAAACTGACGGACGATGTAGGAGATAAGCGTCCGGGAGAGCTCAGAGCCAAAGACCTTAAAGAGGTAATCCCATAGTGATGAGAAGAGATACAGGCCTGAAAAAATGAGATGCATTTTCTTCCTTTCTAATTCAATGAATTGGATTCAAATTCTGACCCAAAAATTGCCGATTGATGATTTGAGACTAGAGGTTGTGGAATCTCTCCACATCAGTATTCTTGTTCTGTGGCGGTCTATTGCTTTGACATCGATGGAACTATCTGTGTAACTCCTGACGCCAACTACCACCTATCAACTCCTATTTACGAAAGAATCCAAATCGTTAATAAGTTGTTTCAGGATGGCCATGAGATCAATTTTTTCACAGCCAGGGGTGCGGTTTCGGGTTTAGACTGGAAAGACCTTACCGAGAGCCAATTGCACGCTTGGGGGGTTATGTATCATAAGTTAATAATGGGAAAGCCTCATGCCGATGTTTTTGTTGATGATAGAGCTCTTAGCGATCTTGCGTTCTTCTCTAACGAGGAGTCTAGATAATCTAGCCACTGAATTCATTGCAGGTGATTGAGCATGGTGCTAATCTCGCATTTGTGACTGAGTCGCTCTCAAATCTTCTTAGTGAGAATCGCACCTTTGCGCCATCGCCTGAATTTGCCAAGAATGCAAATGCAAAGGCTGATATTTATGATGAAGCAGAACGTGATCGATTGGCTTTCTGGGAGAAACAAGCCGTTCGTTTGCACTGGTTTAAGAAGTGGGATCAAGTTTTGGATTGGCAACCACCATTTGCAAAATGGTTTGTCGGCGGAGAGTTAAACGCTTCGTACAACGCACTTGATCGCCATGTCCTTGAAGGTCGCGGTGATCGCGTTGCTTTCTATTTTGAAGGCGAGCCCGGAGATACTCGCACGCTCACTTATGCCGATATCTTGGTCGAAGTTAAGAAAGCTGCGAATGCGCTCCTTTCGCTCGGCGTTAAGGATGGTGATCGCGTTGCGATTTATATGCCGATGATTCCAGAAGCTGTGACTGCGATGCTCGCTTGTGCTCGAATTGGCGCAACCCACTCTGTTGTATTCGGTGGATTCTCTGCTGATTCACTCTTGGCCCGTATCCAAGATGCGGAAGCAAAGTTGATTATTACCGCTGATGGTGGCTATCGAAAAGGTGCGGCTTTTGGGCTAAAGCCCATCGTTGATGATGCCCTTAAGGGCGAAACGAGCGTTGAAAACGTTCTAGTGGTTAAGCGCACCGGCCAAGAAGTTTCGATGGGCGCACGGGATATTTGGTGGCATGAGTTAGTTGATTCACAGAGCACCGAACATGAAGCCCAAGGCTTTGATAGCGAGCACTCCTTATTTATCCTCTACACATCGGGAACAACCGCAAAACCAAAGGGAATTCACCACACAACCGGTGGTTATCTCACCCAAGCCGCCTTCACCCACCAAGTTGTATTTGATATCAAGCCTGATAAAGATATTTATTGGTGCACCGCTGATGTTGGTTGGGTAACCGGACACTCATACATCGTTTATGGGCCGATGATCAATGGCGCAACCCAAGTTATGTATGAAGGAACTCCTGATACACCTCATAAGGGTCGCATCTTCGAGATGATCGAGAAATACAAAGTCTCGATTCTCTACACCGCTCCAACTCTCATTAGAACTTGGATGAAGTGGGGCGATGAGTATCCAAATAAGTTTGATCTCTCATCGCTTCGCTTATTGGGATCAGTTGGTGAGCCAATAAATCCGGAGGCGTGGATGTGGTATCGCGAAGTTGTCGGTAAAAGTAATTGTCCGATTGTTGATACTTGGTGGCAGACCGAGACTGGTTCGATCATGATCTCGCCACTTCCTGGAGTTACTGCGACTAAACCGGGATCTGCGATGCTCGCTCTTCCTGGAATTAGCGCGAAAGTTGTTGATGATTCTGGAAGAGAAGTCGGTCCTGGCTCTGGTGGCTATCTAGTACTTGATAAGCCGTGGCCTTCAATGTTGCGCGGGGTATGGAAAGAACCGCAGCGTTACAAAGAGACTTATTGGTCGCGCTATGAAGGGCTCTATTTCGCTGGTGATGGCGAAAGTTA
>VGAF01000115.1 GCA_016870855.1 Actinomycetota bacterium
TGGTGGCGATGCAACGGGTGCGGAAGTTTCACGCGCGCTTCTTGCCGCAGTTTCAAAAGATCCTGGTATTGAAGTAATTGAACATGCTCTTGTGCTTGATGCGCTCAAAGGTCCAAGCGGTCGCGTTTGTGGCGTAACGCTTCACGTGATTGGCGAAGGAAGTCGTGATGGAGTTGGTCAGATCTTGGCGCGCTCTGTTGTCCTTGCAACAGGTGGCTTAGGTCAGGTTTACTCACAAACTACAAACCCAGCGGTTTCTACCGGCGATGGCGTCGCACTTGCGCTTCGCGCTGGCGCGGATGTTGCTGATGTTGAATTTATTCAATTCCATCCCACAGTTTTATATATGGGTGAAACTTCGCGCGGCCAACAACCGTTAATAAGTGAAGCAGTACGTGGTGAAGGCGCCGTTCTTGTAAATGACCGTGGCGAACGTTTCATGAAAGATGTTCATCCGCTCGCCGATCTTGCGCCCCGCGATGTTGTCGCTAAAGAAATCTCCCGCCAGATGACAAAGAGCGGCGCAAAACATGTCTGGTTAGATGCCCGCGAGATTAAGGATTTTGCTGAACGCTTCCCAACGATTCATGCATCATGTAAACAACAAGGTCTTGATCCAGCCACCGATCTCATCCCAGTAGCGCCGGCTTCGCATTACGCCTCAGGTGGAATTCGCACTGATTTGAATGGCCACTCCTCAGTTCCGGGCCTATATGCCGTAGGTGAAACAGCGTGTACCGGAGCACATGGAGCCAATCGCCTCGCTTCAAACTCACTTCTCGAAGGTCTTGTCTTTGGCGCCCGGATCGCTGAAGACATCGCTAAGAACTTACCGACTTGGGAAGACCCAATTACTCCAGACCCAATCGAGATCCTCATCTCGCCATCAGTTCGCGGAAAACTACAACGAGCTATGTCACGCGGTGCTGCTGTGGTGCGCTCCGAGAAATCTCTCAAAGAGACTCTAGTTACCTTAGAACGATTGAAAGATGCCACCACTATCTATGCAAATGCCGATGCTTGGGAGACCACAAATCTCTATCTTCTTGCTACTGCGATTGCTCGCTCTGCGCTAGATCGAACTGAATCACGCGGCTCACATTGGCGGGAAGACTTTGCTGATACTTCAAACAATTGGAAGAAGCGGATCCATCAAGGTTTAGATGAAATCGGGAATTGGCGCACTTCTTATGAGGAGGTGTTCGATGACCTCAGCATCATGCATAAATAAACTTGAGAGTTACGGTATTAATATCGCACAACTCGAAAGTCTTATCTCCCACGCCTTCGCTGAAGATATGCCAGAAGGTGACGATAAGACCACCCTTGCAACAATCGATGCCAAGAAAACTTCTAAGGCATTTATGCGCGCTCGTAAAGATGGCGTAGTTGCTGGGACATGTGTCGTCGCTCTTGTCTTTGAAAGGCTCGGAATTACATCTATTACTTATGAAAAAGAGTGTGGCCAAGAAGTTAAAGCGGGCGAGACAATTTTGGTAATCGAAGGAAATGCAAGAGATATTTTGCGTAGCGAACGGATCGCACTGAACTTCATCAGCCATCTATCTGGTATCGCAACCCTTACAAAGAAGTGGGTCGATGCAATCGAAGGTACCGGGGCGAAGATCCGCGACACCCGAAAAACAACGCCCGGCATGCGCCAACTCGAGAAATTCGCAGTCCGAATGGGTGGGGGATTGAACCACCGGATGAACCTTTCGGATGGCGCAATCATCAAGGACAACCACATCGCAGCCTCCGGCTCAATTACTGAAGCGGTTGCTCGAGTACGTAAAGAATTCCCCGGATTGGAACTTGAGGTTGAAGTTGATAACCTCGAACAACTTAAAGAAGCGCTTACCGCTAAGGCAGACATTGTTCTCCTAGATAACATGAGCGTGGAACTAACTAAGCAGGCCGTTGAAATAACTAAAGGTACAAATACCAAACTGGAATCTTCCGGTGGCCTCACCATTGAGAACGCCCGCGCCTATGCAAGTACCGGCGTTACTTATCTTGCCGTCGGAGCTTTAACCCACTCAGCCCCTATCTTGGATATCGGATTGGACTTCTAATGCTTCTCACCGTTGATATTGGAAATACAAATACCGTTCTTGGACTATTTCACCAAGATGAGTTAGTCGATAGTTGGCGAGTTAAGACCGATGCCCGCGATACCGCCGATGAGATCTGGTTGCAATGGCGCTCACTGAGCACCGGTTACACAATCTCTGGTCTTGCGATTTGCTCTACCGTTCCCGCCATTCTCCGCGAAGCGCGGACTATGGTCAACTCTTATTTCCAAGATATCCGAGTTACCATCATCGAACCCGGGGTTAAAACCGGCGTTCCACTATTAGTAGATAATCCAAAAGAAATCGGCGCAGATCGCATCGTAAATACTCTCGCTGCACACCACTTATATGGAAAAGATGGCGCTGCCATCGTTGTTGACTTTGGAACCTCTACAAATCTTGATGTCGTATCACCAAAGGGTGAGTTCTTAGGTGGCGCACTTGCACCAGGAATTGAAATCTCAGTTGAAGCGCTTGCCGCCCGCGCCGCCCAACTTCGAAAAGTGGAGCTAGTTAAACCAAAGTCGGTAATCGGAAAGAACACCGTAGAAGCCCTTCAATCCGGCACTATTTACGGCTTTGCTGGCCAAGTCGATGGCTTGGTAAATCGCATCGCAGATGAGCTAGATGATCTCTACCCAAATAATGAAAAAGTCTCGGTCATCGCTACTGGTGGATTAGCGCCACTAGTTCTTGGCATAAGTGAGACCCTCGAATTTCATGAACCAGATTTAACGCTCATCGGGCTCCGCCTTGTACATGAGCGGAATGGATAGACTCGCGTCACTATGACGGAGAGTGACCTTCCCGAACAATTAAGAATTCGGCGCGAGAAACGCGATTCACTTCTTGCTCGCGGCGTTGAGGCATATCCCGTCCAAGTCCCTCGCACTTCTACCCTAAAGGATATCCGCGAGCGCTTTAAAGATCTCGCTACCGATACTCCATCCGGGAAAACCGAATCAATCGCTGGGCGAATCATCTTCAAACGCGATACCGGAAAGCTCTGCTTTGCAATGGTCCGCGAAGGCGATGGCACTGAACTTCAAGTAATGCTATCCCTCGATAAAGTCGGTGAAACCCAACTCGAAGCTTGGAAAGCCGATGTTGATATCGGAGATATCGCAAGCGTTACCGGTGAAGTAATTACCTCAAAGCGCGGCGAACTCTCCATCCTTGCTAATTCATACGTAATTGCATCTAAATCACTTAGACCTCTTCCTAATGAACACAATCCGCTAAACGAAGAGACCCGGGTTCGGATGCGTTATGTCGATCTAATCGTCCGCCCCGAAGCGAGAGAAACAGCGCGCGTCCGCCCCCAAGTTCTTAAATCACTCCGTTCTACCTTTGATAAAGCTGGCTTCATCGAGGTCGAAACTCCAATGCTTCAAGTCATGCATGGTGGCGCTGCGGCCCGACCATTTAAGACATTCTCAAATGCTTACGACATGGATCTATTCCTACGCATCGCACCAGAACTCTTCCTAAAGCGTTGCGTTGTCGGTGGTATCGAGAAAGTATTTGAAATCAACCGTAATTTCCGTAATGAAGGTGCCGACTCAAGCCACTCACCAGAATTTGCGATGCTTGAGATGTATTGGGCTTACGCCGATTGGCAGAACATGAAGGAGCTAACCCGCGAGCTCGTTCAGAACGCAGCAATGGCGGTCTTCGGTTCACATAAAGTCATGCACCACGATGGCCGCGAGAGCGATCTCGGCGGAACTTGGCGCGAAGTCGATTTCTATGGCGCGATCTCAGAGAAGGTCGGAACAGAAGTAACGCCACAAACCAAATTTGAAGAGT
>VGAF01000116.1 GCA_016870855.1 Actinomycetota bacterium
GAGATTTCACTTTCACTTCGCTTAAGAATGATGCTTACAAGTGATGACTACAACTTCATCTCGTGGGATGAAGATGCATTCGCAGTAATCAAAGAAGATAGAGAACTCAAGATTTCCGTTGACACTTTTAATTCACTTCGCAAAGGAAACTTAGAGATTTTGGGCTCTTTAGATAGCGCGAAATTAGCTCGAGCTGGCGTTCGTCAAAATGGAGAGAAGATTACGATTATTGATTATGTGGCGATGATGTCTCGCCATGTACGGGCTCATTTAAAGCAAGCCGTTAAAGCTGCCCAGGGTTAGTTTATGGAATTAGCTGCAGCCTTAACTCGTGAGGATGGCCTTGTTCTTGGAGAGATCGGCTCAGTTCTGGTGCTACTTGGTGTTGCATCATTTTTAGCGTCGAAGTTCAAATTTTCTCCAGTTCCGATTTTCTTAGGAGCTGGGCTCTTTTTCGGAAACGGCGGGATTGTCGAACTAAATTTGAGCGATGACTTCCTAAATTTGGGAGCCCAAATCGGTGCGATTCTGTTACTACTTCTTCTAGGTCTTGAGTATTCCGCGGGCGAGTTAGTTGAAACTGTGAAGGAGCGACGCTCACTTGGAATTATGGATGTACTCATAAATGGAATTCCGGGAGCGCTCTTTGGGCTTTTGATGGGCTGGGGATTTGTCGGGGCGCTTGCTCTAGGCGGAATTACCTATGTCTCCTCATCGGGAATCGCTGCACAATTTATTAAAGATGGAAGGCTCAATGGCCTCACCTCAACTAAGCGGGCAATCAGCGTTCTTGTTATCGAGGACCTATTCCTTGCGGTTTATCTTCCTATTTTGAGCGCTTTGATTGCCTCAGTCGCTCTAGTGACTGGGCTAATTTCAATCTCGGTCGCGCTAATCATTGCTGGCGGAGCGCTCATTTTGGCAGCTCGCGGAATTCATATCCCACACGCACCAATAATTATGGGCGACTCAGCGACCCTTCTTTTGACCGTCTTTGGTGCCGCCCTACTTGCTTCTGGGCTTGCAACTTACATTGGTTTCTCCGGTGCAGTCGCGGCCTTCTTGGTTGGTTTAATCCTTACGGGAGATGTAGCAATTGTTGCACGAGTTCGACTTGCCCCACTTCGTGATCTTTTTGCCGCAATCTTCTTTCTCTTCTTTGGCCTGCAAACAGATACCTCAGACATTCCTGCCGTATTGGTGCCTGCGCTCGTGTTGACCGCAATTGGAGTCGGGAGCAAGTGGGTAACTGCGTGGTGGGCGATGAAAGATGTTGATGAGGAACATGGAGTAAGACGGGTCGCAGCGCTATTGATTCCGCGAGGAGAGTTCTCAATTGTCATCGCTGGACTTGCCGCTAGTACGACTTTTGCAACTGAACTTGAGTCGCTAACGATCACTTATGTGATTCTTACGACGGTAGTTGCTTCGCTATTAATTAGATTTTGTTCGGTTCGTTCCGAACCATACCTAAAGAGCTAGTCGCTGTTCTTGTAGCGCCCCAAGAACTCCTTCTTTAACTCAAAGAAGTCTCCTGATCCAATCGCTAGGCGCATCCGCTCCACAAGATTTACGATGAAGTGAACATTGTGAATCGTGGCCAATGTGGGTCCGAGGATTTCCTTGGCGCGGAAAAGGTGATTTAAATAGGCCCGGGTGTAGTTCTTACATGTGTAGCAAGTGCACTCGGAATCAATGGGTGAGAAGTCTTTTCGATAAGAGCCGCCGGAAACGTTGAAGCGACCAGTAGGGGAGTAGACAGCGCTGGTTCTTGCCTCACGGGTGGGAGCTACGCAATCAAAGGTATCCGCGCCATTTTCAACGCCGGCGAATAAGTCAGCAGGCTCGCCAATTCCGAGTAAGTGACGGGGCTTATTTACCGGCAGTTCTTCAACCGCCCAACTCACAATCGTTCCCAACTTAGATTTATCTAGCGCGCCACCGATACCAAATCCATCAAAGGCGATTCCATTTGATTCCATCTCGCCAAGATCCTTGGCGGCCTTGCGGCGTAGATCTTCATATTGGGCGCCTTGAAGCACTCCAAAGAGCGCTTGGTAAGGGCGATGGCTTCTTGATTCAGTAAGTCGCTTATGTTCATCGAGGCAACGGATAGCCCAGAGCCGGGTGCGTTCGAGGGACTCCTCTTGATACTTCCTAGTGTTATGAAGGGTAGTTAACTCATCGAAGGCAAAGATGATGTCAGCACCGATTTGGTGTTGGACCTGCATCGAAACTTCAGGGGAAAAGCGATGCATTGAGCCATCTAGGTGAGATTTGAAGGTAACGCCATCATCATCAACATGAGCAAGGCATTCGCGTTTTTCGGCAATCAGATCATCTGAATTTAGGGAGTCACCATTCATATCGATGACTTTTTTAAAGCCAACCCCAAGTGACATAACTTGGAATCCGCCGCTATCGGTAAATGTCGGTCTATTCCAATTCATAAACTTTCCAAGGCCGCCTGCGGCATCAAGAGTTTCTGGGCCGGGTTGTAGATAAAGATGGTAGGCATTTGCTAGGACTGCTTGTGCGCCAAGATCTTCGATTGAATCTGGAAGGGCCGCTTTAACTGTCGCTTTAGTTCCGACAGGTATAAAAGCGGGAGTCTTTATCGCACCATGTGGGGTAGCGATAACTCCGCTTCGTCCAAGCGCTTGCGGAATTGTGCGCTTTACTTCGAAGGAAAATGACATAGCGCTCAATTGAACCATCTAAAGCAGCGCGCCCATGGTTTAGGGTCTTCACATGAGCGATAAATCGGCCAAACTCGGAAAAAATTATTGGCGACTTTGGACCGCACATGCCACAAGTAATCTCGGAGATGGCTTAGCGACCGTGGCTTTTCCATGGCTTGCCTCCGCCGTAACTCGAGACCCATTCCTGATCGCGCTAATTACGGTAATGAGCCGCTTGCCTTGGTTGATTTTCACTCTCCCAGCGGGGGTAATCACAGATCGCTTTGATCGGAAGAAAATTATTGTGGCGATGGATATCGCCCAAGGGGCGCTCGCCCTAGTGCTTGCCGGCGCCATTTACCTAGAGCGGAACTCACTTCCAGCGCTCAACAACCTCACCGCATCAACGGCCATAGAAACCAATTACCTCTTATATGGGAGCTTGGTCGGAATCTCACTTTTGTTTGGATTCGCTGAAGTGCTCCGCGATAACGCCGGCCAAACCTTTCTACCATCGGTGGTCGCTAAGGAGAACTTGGAAAGCGCCAATGGAAAATTGTGGTCAGCTGAGTATGTAATGAATAGTTTCGTAGGCCCACCTTTAGCAAGCTTCCTTCTTGGCGTTGCGGTCTTTCTTCCATTCTTCATCCATAGCGCTACCTTCTTTATCGCAGCTGGATTAATTGCATTAATCGTGACAATTCCAAAACCGGTTAACGAAGTAGAAGTAAAGCCGAGAGTGAATTTTCGGGCCGAGATCAAAGAGGGCTTTAGTTGGCTTTGGGGCCATTCGTTACTAAGGCCGATGGCGATAATTCTTGGAACCCTCAACTTAGTTGGATCTATTACTGCAGCCACCTTCATTCTCTTCGCCCAAGAGATTCTGGAAACCTCAGTCTTTGAATTTGCAATTCTTGGAACTTCGGGCGCAATTGGTGGAACGCTCGGCGGAATTCTCGGTCCAAAGATTTCTAAGAAGTTAGGAAGCGGACCTTCGCTTTACCTAACCCTTCTCTCCATGCCAATCATGAGTTTGATTATTGGGCTTACATCTAATTGGTATATCGCCTGGGTGATGATTGCTGGAACGACGATCTTCGCCGTGCTTTGGAATGTAATCACAGTCTCGCTTCGCCAGAGCATCATCCCTACTCAATTATTGGGGA
>VGAF01000117.1 GCA_016870855.1 Actinomycetota bacterium
TTGCCACGAAATGGAATCGTCGGTGTTATCGGGCCAAATGGTGCGGGAAAAACCACGCTATTTAAGATGATTCTTGGTTTAGAGAAACCTGACTCTGGAAGTATCAAAGTCGGTGAGACGGTAAAGATTTCTTACGTTGACCAATCCCGTGCTGGCATTGATCCTAAGAAATCACTCTGGGAAGTTGTCTCAGATGGTTTGGATTTTATGAAGGTTGGCCAAGTTGAAATGCCGAGCCGCGCTTATGTTTCGGCCTTTGGTTTTAAAGGTCCAGACCAACAGAAAGCAGCAGGAATTCTTTCAGGCGGCGAGCGGAATAGATTGAATCTTGCGCTTACTTTAAAGATGGGCGGAAACCTACTTTTGCTAGATGAGCCAACAAACGATCTTGATGTTGAAACTTTAGGCTCGCTCGAAAATGCGCTACTTGATTTCCCGGGATGCGCAGTTGTTATCTCACACGATCGCTGGTTCTTAGATCGCGTCGCTACGCACATCTTGGCTTACGAAGGCGACTCCCAATGGTTCTGGTTTGAAGGAAACTTTGAATCTTACGAGAAGAACAAGATCGAAAGACTTGGACCGGAAGCAGCCCGTCCTCATCGCGTTACATATAGAAAGTTAACTCGATGAAGTATTCACATAAAGCATTTGTTCGTTGGGATGATTTAGATGCGATGGGTCATGTGAATAACGCTAAGTACTTGACCTTTGCCCAAGAAGCGCGATTTGAGTGGTCATTTATGCAACATCACTCCAAAGGCGAGATGCCTGGGCTACTGGCGATGGTCGTTGCTAGGGCCGAGGTGGATTTCTTCAAGGGAATCATGCTCGGTGGGATATTTGTAGATGTAGATCTCTGGGTCGAAAAGATTGGAAACTCCTCTTTCAATATGGTCTACGAAATCCGAAATGGCGATGAGCTCTGTGCGAGGATTCGTACCGTTCAAGTAGGCGTTGATGAATCAGTCTCAAAGTCGAGACCACTTAATGAGGATGAACGTAAATTCCTCGAGCAGTACCTAATCCAGGAGGGTTAAGTGGCAAGCTCAATTCCACGCAGCATGCGTCCTTGGTGGCGCGATGCCGTTACCTACCAGATCTATATTCGTTCGTTTGCTGATTCAAATGGTGACGGCAAGGGCGATGTTGAAGGTATTCGCTCAAGACTTCCTTATTTGAAGCGACTTGGAATTGATGCGATTTGGGTAACTCCTTGGTATCCATCGCCCCAAAAAGATCATGGCTATGACGTTTCGGATTACATGAATATCGAACCAGATTACGGAACCTTGAAAGATGCAGAAGTTCTAGTAAAAGAAGCGCATGCGATGGGAATTCGCGTAATCGTTGATATCGTTCCAAATCACTCCTCAGATCAACATGTGTGGTTCCAAGAAGCGCTACGCGCAAAGCCTGGTTCTAAAGAGCGTGATCGCTATATGTTCCACGATGGCAAGGGTGCTAATGGGGAACTTCCACCAAATAATTGGCAAGCTGTCTTTGGCGGTCCTGCTTGGCATCGAATAACTGAAGCCGATGGAAAACCTGGCCAATGGTATTTACATTTATTCGCAGTCGAGCAGCCAGATTTCAATTGGGAGAATCCAGAAGTACATGAGTACTTTGAGAAGACGCTTCGTTTCTGGCTCGATCGTGGCGTAGATGGGTTTCGAATCGATGTTGCTCATGGAATGGTCAAAGCCGATGGACTTCCCGATGTATTAGATATAGAAAATGCAACGCCTGAGATGTTGGCGGCACAGCGGATGCCATTCTGGGATCAAGAAGGCGTTCACGAGATTTATCGAAAGTGGCGGAAGATCTTTGATTCTTATGAAGGAGATCGGATGGCTGTCGCAGAAGCTTGGGTTTCGCCAGCTTCTCGAATTGCGCTCTATCTCCGTAAAGATGAGTTGGCGAACTCCTTTAACTTTGATTTCCTTACTTCCAAGTGGGAAATCAAGGATTTAAAGAAGAATATCGACTCCTCGCTTCAAGCAATTCAAGATGTGGGAGCTCCAGCATCGTGGGTTTTCAATAATCACGATGTCGTTCGCTCTGTAGATCGTTTCGCGCTAGGGCTACAGCCAGGAACTGGTGAGACAACTCTTGATCGACATGGCGATGTCAACAAGTTAGATCTTGAGCTAGGTAAGAAGCGCGCTCGCGCAGGCGCGCTCTTGATGCTGGCGCTACCTGGCGGTGCTTACATTTATCAAGGTGAAGAGTTGGCCTTACCTGAGGTGCGCGACATCCCAGAACATCGCTTAGAGGATCCACGTTGGAATATGTCGAATAATTCAGATAAAGGTCGCGATGGCTGTCGCGTTCCACTTCCATGGCGGAGTTCTTCAGATTCTGCATACGGATTCTCCGGAACAGCATCAGTTACACCGGATGAGGCCTGGTTACCACAACCAAAATGGTGGGGCGATTACTCCGTTGAATCTCAAGATAAAGATCCAGCATCAACTCTAAATATGTACCGAACTGCACTTGAGATCAGGCATAAAGAAGCGGGTCTTGGCGATGGCAAAATAGAGTGGGTTGATTTTGGAGCTGATGTTCTTGCTTTCCGTAGACCTGGAAATTTCTTATGCCTAGTTAACTTTGGCGCCGAGATCAAACTTCCAGAAAGCGAGCTACTAGTTTCAAGTTCGCCAATTAGAGATTTCACACTTCCGCCAGATACTGCAGTCTGGTTGCGCACCAAGTGATTGCAACGCAGCAGGCAAAGACTGTAAAGGTTCTTGCATCTGCTCAAGTTTTAAACGGCCTCGGAGTTGCTGGAACAGTTGCTGCCGGATCTTTGCTCGTTGCTTCGATTACTGACTCAGAAACTCTTGCTGGGCTTGCGCAAACTTCCTCTGTTTTAGGTGCGGCTGCGTTAGCGCTTCCATTAGCAAGGCTGACCGCCCGTGGTGGAAGAAGGTCGGCGCTATCAGTCGGATACGTCGCCGGTGTAGTTGGTTCACTTCTTGCAATCCTCGGGGGCGCTGAGGAGAACTTAGTTCTTATGCTCCTCGGAACTTTCTTTGTTGGTGCGGCATCAGCGGCCGGATATCAAGCGCGATTTGCTGCGATTGATCTAGCTACAAATGAAACGCGCGCTAAACAACTCTCCTTTGTCGTCTGGGGCTTAACAATCGGCGCAGTTGCGGGACCTAATTTGATGGAACCTTCTGGAAATCTTGCCGAGGGAGTTGGGCTACCAAGGCTGGTTGGTCCTTATCTGATCTCAGCGGTTGCGCTATTCCTTGCGACATTGGTGATTCAAATCTTCCTACGGCCAGATCCATATCTATTGGCGCAGAAAGAATCAGCTCTTGCAGCAACTGCAAAGCGCTCCACTAAGCAAGCCCTTGCTCATATTCGAGGTAATGAGAAAGCGCTATTCGCGATTCTCTCAATAGCTATTGGCCATGTTGCGATGGTCTCAATCATGGTTATGACGCCGGTCCATATGGCCCATGTAGATGTAACGCTCACCATAATTGGTCTAGTTATAAGTATTCATGTCGTTGGCATGTACGCCTTTTCACCAATTGTGGGATCTGTTAGCGATCGAATCGGACGAATCAACACCATAAAAATCGGCATTGTTACCTTGTTGCTCTCAGCCCTCATCTCAGGTTTTGCAGCCGCTGATGATGCAATCACACTTGGAATTGGACTCTTTTTACTGGGGTTAGGTTGGTCTTTCACTTTGATTGCCGGATCAGCATTTCTAACTGAATCGGTAGCCCCAGAAGTAAAGACTTCTGCGCAAGGAGCGAGTGATCTT
>VGAF01000118.1 GCA_016870855.1 Actinomycetota bacterium
GTTTCGAACCCCCGACCCGGTGATTAAGAGTCACCTGCTCTACCATCTGAGCTAACAACCCGTGAAGCGGGGAAAACTATAGTGATGTGGAGCCATTACCCCCAATTCGGTGAGGAATCGCTGCAATTGCTAGTCCCGCAGTCGTAATTGCGACAGCACCAAGCATGATTCCCCAAGTGATTCGATTTCCATCAATCATGTAATAGGCGACTCCAAGGGCGATGAGATTTGCCATCACAATCGGACCTCTTCCATATCTCTTGCCACGCAGAATTCCTCGTCCGGCGAAGAAAAGCCCCGTTGCTCCAGCAATCAGGAAGATGATTTCAGCGATTACTGCGTCTAACTCTTCTACTTCGGAGGTAACAGATCTTGCGAAGAGATAGATAGCTAGAGATATGAGGAATAGCGCCTCAAGATTGGCGAAAGCAGCAGCCCATTTCCTCACTCGCATATCCGAAGAATAGGGGATGAGAAATCACTTCTTTATCCCTTGACGGTGGGGAAGCCTTAGGGAGTGAGTGAGCTAATGTATGACAAATTGACGGGCTTAATGACCTCATTCCACTTTTATGAGAGCGCTAAGCGCGTGAAATCCTGGGCAAATCGAAAAGGTCAAGCTCTCGCCCTCATAGCGATTCGATTACCGGAGGTATCCGATGATGTTCTGGTTGATTCTGCCCGCAAATTAAATAGCGAGCTACGCGGTGGCGATTTGCTAGCGAGAATGGGAGAGCGGACATTTGTATTGCTGCTTTTGGGGGACGAGGAAGGAGCTGGGCATTTAATTTTTAGATTGGCAAATACGATAAAGCCAAAGTTGGATTTCTCGAGTACTTTCTTTAGTGCAGATGAGACTCTTGTTGAAGCGCTAAATCGATTAGGCGTTTGAGATAAATATGTTCTCGCGGTAGTACTTCATTTCCGCGATTGAATCTTGAATATCTCCAAGAGCTCGGTGATTTCCAGTCTTCTTTGGGGCAGCAAAATAAACTTTTGCATACCACCTTCGCGCCAGTTCCTTTATCGATGAGACATCAACGGACCGGTAGTGCAAGAAAGCGCCGAGCTTCGGCATATCTCTATTTATGAAGTTTCGATCCATACCAATTGAGTTTCCAGCAATGGGGGATTTCCCAGCTGCGGTGAAATTGGATAGGTATTCGAGGATCTTCTCCTCAGCAAAACTCATCTGCACGCCATCTTTAAGTTTTTCTAGGAGTCCAGATTCGGTATGCATCGCTCGTACCTCGGGGCTCATTTCATCCAACTTTGTTGTCTCTGTTTGGATTACTAGATCTATTCCATCGCCTAAGACATTTAAGTTTTCATCGGTTACAAGGACGGCAATTTCAATTAAGGCATCTTTATCGAGGTCCAGCCCGGTCATCTCGCAATCGACCCAGACCAAGGGCGGGTTCTCGTTAGCCATGAGGCAAGGCTAAGGGCAGGCATGGGGAAGGTGAGATTTCACGGCTCGTTCACCTTCTGTTAACTATTACTCAACCCCCTTCGCCGCGGTTGGTAGCAGTATCGCGCCGTGACCTTGGCTGAAGAGAAGCGGATGACCGCACCAACGCCACGCGTCATAACCACAAAACCCAGAACCTCAGACAAGATTTTTCGGGCAGTCATATTTACCGGCGCCCTTTCTTCGCTGGTAATTCTCGCGGCAATCGCGATTTTCTTGGGGCTTCGTGGATTTGAAATCCTGGCTCGCGAAGGACTCTCTTTCATTACTGGATACGAGTGGTACTCCTCTATTAATTCGGATGGAAGTGCTGGCGAAGATCCTTCCGTTTACGGCATTGGTGCGATGTTGATAGGAACGATAATTACCGCGCTAATTGCTGTATCAATTGGCGTTCCTATCTCTATTGCGGCGGCGCTCTATTTGAACTTCTATGCCCCGAACGCTATTCGCGGTTTCTTAGTTGGCGTTATTGATCTCATGGCCGCGTTTCCATCGATTCTCTTTGGGCTATGGGGATTCAATGTTCTGATGCCAAGCGGTGAGTATTGGGCAAAGCTTCTCCATAAATATTTAGGTTGGATTCCATTATTTGATGTATCCACTCCGTTCTTTTCGAGATCGCCATTTATTGCCGGATTAGTTCTAGCGATCATGATCATTCCGATTGTCACCTCCATTGCGCGAGAGGTGTTCTCGCAGACCCCGCTTGATCGAATTCAGGCGGCTTATGCGCTTGGGGCAACCAAGTGGACCATGATCCGTGCCGTCGTCCTTCCCTTCGGATATAGCGGCGTAGTTGGCGGAGCGATGTTGGGATTGGGTAGAGCAATGGGTGAGACCGTTGCTGTGTTCACCGTTCTAAACATTATTTTCCAGGCTAATTTCCAGATACTCCTTGGAGCCGGTGGAAACGTTGCATCGCTGATCATTCTTAAATTTGGTGAAGCCTCAGCCGAGGAAATCAAGGCGTTGATGGCTGCAGGCTTGATGCTCTTCTTGCTTACACTCCTTGTAAATATGTTAGCCGACCTCTTGGTAAGTCGAACAGTTAAGCAGGGTCGGTAATAATGAGTACTACAACCTTGAATTACCCAAAACCACAAAAGCCGTGGCGACCAAAGCAACGCGACTTGATTCCTACTTATCTTGGGATATTAATGGTGCTTCTAGGTACTTGGGCGTTAGTTGAATTTACTGGGTTCGCTGGGAAATTAGGTGCCTTTGTAAGCGTTGTTATCTGCACTACAGCAGTCTCTACATTTCTTGCGGGTAGAAGCCGAGGTAAGCAAGCTGCGAAGAATGCAGCAGTTGCATCGATTATTACTTCACTCGCCTTACTAGCGATATTTCCAGTAATTAGCATCTTGGGAACAGTGCTAGTACGCGGTACGAAGGGGCTCTATGTAGGTTTCTTCACGACCGATATGGGCCTGGCAAGCGTTAACGATCCCTTGAATGTCGGTGGAATTCTCCATGCAATTGTTGGAACTTTCATCATGATTATCATCGCGACTTTAGTTTCAGTTCCACTTGGTATCTCAACTGCAATTTATCTAACTGAGATTCGTGGCCCAGGGTCTAGATTGATTCGCTTCCTAGTGCAAGCAATGAGCGGAGTTCCCTCAATTGTTGCGGGTCTCTTCATCTACTCGGCGATTATTTCTGGCTCGGGAAGAGGATTTAATGGTTTGTGGGGTGCACTCGCCCTTGCAATCTTGATGTTGCCGACAGTTGCCCGAACTGCTGAGGAAGTCTTGTTATTGATTGCAGAAGATTTGAGAGAAGCAGGGCTTGCTTTAGGAGCTACTCAATGGCGCACTGTGGCAATGGTGGTTGTCCCAGCCGCAAAGAGTGGGCTCATTACAGCAATGATTCTTGGTATCGCTCGGATCGCGGGTGAAACGGCACCGCTACTTTTCACCACCGGTGGTGGCGATGTGACTAATTTGAATCCTGTTGATGGCGTAATGGGTTCAATTCCATTTGCTATCTGGAAGGCGCTGATTTCAGGTTCGGCTGAATCTAATGCTCGAGCATGGGCATCAATTTTGGTGCTGTTAGCACTTGTAATGATCTTGTTCTTTTCGGCACGACGTTTGGGGAAGGCCAGGAGATAGAGATGACCGAGAATGTGAAGCCATCATCGTTGGCGAGCGTGGCAGCAGGAAATGCCAATAGATCTCTCGGGAAGCATGCCCTAGGCACTGGCCTCGAAGCACGCAGCGTGCATGCCTGGTTCGGAAAGAACCATGTACTTGCTGATGTATCACTCGACTTTGCCGCTGGCACAGTTACTGCGCTTATTGGTCCAT
>VGAF01000119.1 GCA_016870855.1 Actinomycetota bacterium
CGAAAGTAGTTCACGTTCCCTACGGTGATGTAAAAGCTCTACATAGAAAAGTAAATGGTCGGACAGCAATGCTAATTATTGAGCCGATAATGGGTGAAGCCGGCGTCGTACTTCCGCCACCAGGCTATTTGAAGGCAGCTCGCGAAATTTGCGATAGAACTGGCGCACTCTTGGTTATTGATTGCGTTCAGACTGGCATGGGTAGAACTGGAAATTGGTTCGGCTTTGAACATGAGGGAATAAAGCCTGATGCCATAACGCTAGCTAAGGGATTAGGTGGCGGTCTGCCACTTGGCGCAATGATCGCGATTGGCCATAGCGCCCAACTCTTCACAGCGGGAAGCCACGGCACAACTTTTGGTGGAAACCCAATTGCTTGCGCTGCGGCAAATGTTGTGATCTCCGAGATAGAAAGATCCAGCTATCTATCGCTCAACGCCACAAAAGGCGCTCTGCTTCGCAATTTACTCTCGCCGATTGAAGGCGTGATTGGATGTAGAGGAAGAGGTCTACTTATTGGCATTCAAGTCAAGGATGGTAAAGCCAAGGAAATCACAAGCAAGTTGGCAACTGCCGGATATCTTGTTAATGCGACTAGTGAAGATGTCATCCGCATTGCTCCCGCATTTATCATCACAGAACGGCAAATCATTAAGTTTGCTGGGGCCTTCGCCGAAATTTGTGAGGAGGTTTACGATGGCTAAGAAATCTGCGCTATCAACTAATGCTCGCCGAGCGCTGGTGATCTCTTATGTGAATCAGGGCCTAGTGCACTCTCAAAACGATCTAGTTGAGCTTTTGGGAGATGAGGGAATTGATGTCACCCAGGCAACGGCTAGCCGCGACCTGGAGGAGATAGGCGCAGTCAGGGGACGGGATCAGAGTGGAGTTCTTCGATATCAATTTCTCATTGAGAGTAATGAGAACAGATCTCGGTTCTCCAAAGCTTCTGATGAACTTGTCCTAAGCATCGTTGCGAGTGGGAATTTGGTGGTCTTAAAAACACCAGCGGGGGGAGCGCAACTTCTCGCTAGCACTCTCGATTGCGCCGCAAGTAGTGGGGTCCTTGGAACTATCATTGGAACTATTGCCGGAGATGACACAGTCCTAGTCGTCTCGAAGTCGCCAACAGGTGGCAAGCAACTTGAGCGTCAATTAGGTCAATTCCTGCGAGGAAAGGCGACGAAGTAATGGCTCTATGGGGTGGCAGGTTTGAATCCAAAACTGATGACGCGGTCTTCGCTCTATCGAGAAGTGTCCATTTTGATTGGCGACTTGCGCCTTACGATCTAGCAAGCTCACTCGCCCATGTAAAAGCGCTTAAAGAGAATAAGTTGATTGATGTAAAGACCGCAACAAAATTGTCTAAGGCACTAAAAGATCTAATGAATGAAGTAAGGAATGGGAAGTTTCTTCCAAAGGCTGAAGATGAAGATGTCCACTCAGCCCTGGAGCGAGGACTTAAAGAGAAACTAGGAGAGCTGGGCGGGGCGATAAGAGCTGGGCGTTCCCGAAATGATCAAGTTGCAACTGATTTCAAGCTCTTTCTAATGGATAACATGCTCGATCTCGCATCCAAACTCTGCGAACTCAATGAGGCTCTGGCTGAGAAATCAAGGGAGTACGTGGATGCAGTCGCGCCTGGTTTCACTCATATGCAACACGCACAGCCAATTTCATTTGGCCACGAATTAGCAAAACATTCTGCCGCGCTAAATCGCGACCTGGAGAGAATTAAGCATTGGTATGAGCGCACAAATCTCTCACCTCTTGGCGCTGGAGCGCTTGCTGGAAGTTCGCTATTGGTTAGCCCCGGCAAGAGCGCACGCGAACTAGGTTTTTCCGGTATCGCTGGTAACAGCATCGATGCGGTCTCTGATCGCGATTTTGCGGCGGAAGCGCTCTTCATAATGGCTTTGATTGGAGTTCACTTGTCGCGAATCGGCGAGGAGTGGACCATCTGGTGCACTAGCGAATTTGGCTGGGCGAAGCTCGATGATGCCTATGCGACCGGTTCTTCAATAATGCCCCAAAAGAAGAATCCAGATGTCGCGGAATTGGCTCGCGGAAAAGCGGGGCCGTTGATTGGAAATCTAATGGGCTTGTTGACCACAATGAAGGGTCTGCCATTCGCTTACAACAGGGATCTTCAAGAGGATAAAGAATTGGTCTTCGCATCAATTGATCAACTACTTCTATTGCTCCCGCCACTTACAGGAATGGTTGCCTCAACTAAATTTGATAGAGCTAAAATGGCAGCAAGCGCTGCGGAAGGTTTTTCACTCGCCACCGAGATTGCTGATTATCTTGTGCGAAAGGGAATCCCATTCTCCCAAGCTCATGAAGCCGCCGGGAAATGCGTCCGTCTATGCGAGTCTGTAGGAAAACAACTGCACCAACTTAGCGAGCGAGAGCTACTAAGCGCTCATCCAAAACTCGATGGGGGAGTCAAGAGATTCTTAGATGCTAAAGGAGCGGTTACATCTCGTACCAGTCCGAGTGGAACGGCGCCGAAGTCGGTATTGAAACAACAAACGGCGGTGAAGAACTCAATTCGACGCGATAGAAAATGGATATCCAACGAGTCGAAACGTTTTTCCGGCATGATGTCCCAATGACGAGTTCTCTGCTCGATGATCTCCAGTGGCGTAAATCAATTGCTCAGACAACTGATCGGAAAGAACTAGAGACTTTCCTCAACGGAGGAAGCCGTTTCCTTTATCTCGGTTTTGATCCAACTGCTCCGAGCCTTCATCTTGGAAACTTGGCAGTCCTCACCGTGCTCCGTAGATTCCAACTCGCTGGCCACAAGCCAATCGCGCTAGTGGGCGGAGCGACCGGTTTAGTAGGAGACCCGAGCGGTCGCAGCAGTGAGCGCTCCTTAAATGAGGTCGAGGTGGTCGCGGATTGGGTCGGCCGAATTCGCGCGCAATTAGAGGGGTTTCTTGATTTCACCGGGAAGAACGCGGCCGTCATGGCAAATAATCTTGATTGGACTGCGCCGGTTTCAGCCATCACATTCTTGCGCGATATTGGAAAGCATTTCTCTGTAAATCAGATGCTTGCAAAGGAGTCGGTATCTGCTCGCCTTGAATCCGGCGGAATCTCATATACCGAATTCTCTTATCAAGTCCTCCAAGCCTTTGATTATCTAGAGTTGAACCGACGCCAGGATTGCGCGCTACAAATCGGTGGAAGCGATCAATGGGGAAACATTGTTGCCGGTGTTGACTTGATCCGACGGGTGGAAGCAAAGAGCGCACACGCTCTCACCATTCCGTTGATGACAAAGGCAGATGGAACAAAATTTGGAAAGACTGCGAGTGGTGCGATTTGGCTAGACCCCAAGATGACTTCACCATATGCCTTCTTCCAATTCTTCTTAAATTCAGATGATCGAGATGTTGAGCAACTACTACGGAGTTTTAGCTTTAAAAACCATGAAGAGTTAGAGCAATTATTCGAGTCGCTAAAAACAAATCCGGGGGCGCGTGAGGCGCATCGAGCTTTAGCTCGCGAACTCACAACTCTCATTCACGGTGAATCTGAAACTTTGAAAGTTGAAACTGCCGCGAAGGCGCTATTTGGCCAAGGCGAGCTTGCTGAATTAGATGTAGAAACACTCTCTGGAGCACTTAGCGAACTACCGCGGACAAATATTGCTAGGGGCGCGCCAATTCCAACTTGGGTTGATTTGATTGTTGCAACCGGTCTGGTCGAATCAAAATCTGCGGCGCGGAGAATCGTAAAAGAAGGTGGGGCTTACCTAAATA
>VGAF01000120.1 GCA_016870855.1 Actinomycetota bacterium
GAACGCATCGCCGGTGCGCTGGAAGCCAAACATCGAGTAGAAGATATAAACCGGAATCATTGGTTCATCGTGGGTCGAATACGAAGTTCCCACTGCGGTAAATGAAGCAGTTGATCCGGCCTCGTTAATGCCCTCATGGAGAATCACGCCTGTTGTTGATTCCTTGTAGCTAAGAACAAGTTCGCGATCTACTGAGATGTATTTCTGGCCATGGGGCGAGTAGATCTTCATCGTTGGGAAGAGTGAATCCATACCGAAGGTACGTGCCTCATCAGGAATGATCGGAACTATCCGAGCGCCAATTCCCTCATCTTTAGCAAGATCCTTAAGAAGTCTCACAAAGGCCATGGTGGTAGCAACTTCCTGGTTGCCTGAGCCACGCATCACTACATCAAAATGTGACTCCGCAGGTTGTGGCAATGGCCGCGAGTGGCGCCGGCGCTTTGGAATCGAGCCACCTAGATCATTGCGTCGATCCATCATGTACTTAAATTCAGGAGACTCTTGGCCAGGATGGAAATAAGGTGGCAACTTCTCATCCAACTTATCATCTGGGATCTCAAGATAGAGACGATCGCGAAGTGCAATCAAGTCATCCTTCTTCAACTTCTTCATCTGGTGGGTTGCATTTCTTCCTTCAAAGTGCGACCCCAAAGTCCAGCCCTTAATTGTCTTCGCGAGAATTACTGTTGGACGGCCCTTATGTTCAGAAGCGGCCTTATACGCAGCAAAAAGCTTCTGATAGTCATGGCCACCACGCTTAAGGTTCCAAATGTCATCATCGCTCCAATTAGAAACCATCGCCGCAGTGCGAGGATCACGGCCAAAGAAGTTGTCGCGAACAAACTTTCCGCTCTCAGCTTTATAAGTCTGGAAATCGCCATCAGGGGTCGTATTCATTAAATCGACTAGCGCGCCCTCGGAATCCATCGCAAATAGCGGATCCCATTCACGACCCCAAATAACCTTGATTACATTCCAACCAGCGCCGGTAAAGAGCGCTTCGAGCTCTTGAATAATCTTTCCATTTCCACGGACCGGGCCATCAAGGCGTTGCAAGTTACAGTTAACTACGAAAGTTAGATTGTCTAGATTCTCACGTGCAGCTAGCGTTAGCGCGCTGACTGATTCTGGCTCATCCATTTCACCATCGCCGAGGAAGGCCCAGACGCGTTGATCGGAAGTATCTTTAATTCCACGGTTATTTAGATAGCGATTAAAGCGCGCTTGATAGATCGCGTTGATTGGACCAAGTCCCATCGAGACTGTTGGGAACTCCCAGAAATCTGGCATCAACCTTGGGTGCGGATAAGAAGAGAGCCCACCGCCCGGGTTTGAAAGTTCCTGGCGGAAACCATCTAGTTGCTGTTCGCTAAATCTTCCTTCGAGGTAAGCGCGCGCATACATTCCAGGTGATGCATGGCCCTGATAGAAAATCTGATCACCGCCACCGAGATGATCTTTACCGCGGAAGAAGTGATTGAAACCAACTTCATATAAAGCAGCTGAGGAAGCGAAAGTAGAAATGTGTCCACCAACTCCAACACCCGGACGCTGGGCGCGATGAACCATGATCGCTGCATTCCATCGGATGTATGCGCGGATACGGCGTTCTAAAAATTCATCGCCAGGAAATGCCGGTTCCTTATCGGGTGGAATCGTGTTCATGTAATCAGTTACCCGGAGATTTGGAAGTCCAACGTTCTTTTCATGAGCCTGCTTAAGAAGCGAGAGCATCAAATAACGAGCGCGTTGCGGGCCGGCATGCTTGATTAGCGCCTCGAGGGATTGCTGCCACTCAGCCGTCTCCTCGGGATTGGAATCGACTAGCTGAGAGAGGTGGAGGTCTTGAATGGAGTTCGGCTTATCTACGCTCACGCCCCTATCTTTCCGTCTTATGCCGGTTAGGGCGAAATTTGACGGTGTGATGCAGGTCAGGAGTTGCGTATCTCCTTCTCAAAGGGTGGACTTATCTCACTCGCAACGGCAGAAAAGGAGAATCCATTGAGCACCCCTGCGGGGTCGGGCATTGCAGCCCGGATGGGAATCGAAGCGGGTTTCTTAGTTCTCCAACGCGGCTTCGGCGAAGATTGCGATTCAGCAATTAGCGATGAGATTGCAAAGGTCTCAGGAAGCGCGCTAGTCGATGAAAACTCACAAGAAGTTGTCGATGCAGTCATTACATGGTGGCGCGAAGATGATGGCGATCTTGTAGATGAATTAGTTGATTGCCTTACCTATCTAACCGAGGGTGGCGCGGTCTGGCTTCTTACTCCAAAAGTTGGACGAGATGGACATGTTGAACCCAGCGACATCAAAGATGCAGCACCAACAGCAGGATTGAGTTTAACTTCGACCTTCCAGGCATCGAAGGATTGGATTGCAACAAGACTTGTTGCACGGAAGATAGGAAAAAAATGACGATAGCAGTTGGCCAAGAAGCTCCTGACTTCGAACTTCCAAATCAGAACGGTGAGAAAGTAAAACTCTCATCCTTTAGAGGCAACAAGCACGTTGTAGTCGTCTTCTTCCCATTTGCATTCACCGGTACTTGCACCGGCGAACTCTGTGCGCTCCGTGATGACCTATCGGTATTCCAGAACGAAAAAGTCCAACTCCTTGCAATCTCTTGCGACGCGATGTTTACCCAGAAAGTTTTCGCCGAAAAAGAGGGATATCAATTCCCACTACTCTCAGATTTCTGGCCGCATGGAGCAACCGCGGAAAAGTACGGAGTCTTCAACTCCGAGCGTGGCCTTGCACTACGCGGCACTTTCATAATCGATAAACAAGGAATCGTGCGTTGGAGCGTTGTAAATAGCCCAGCTGAAGCGAGAAATCTCGCTGATTACAAGGCTGCGCTTGCTTCGTTATAGACTCCGCACTCGTTCCAAGTAGTAACAAGTAGGGCGCTTAGCTCAGTGGTAGAGCGGCTCGTTTACACCGAGTAGGTCGGGGGTTCAAAACCCTCAGCGCCCACCAGATTCACTTGTTTCAGACATTTAGACTCGCTTTAGGTGCTAAGTCTTTGACTTTGCATTATTGATACATCTCCCAAAACGCAGGCGCTAGTTCTTCTCACTAAGCGCTTGTCATTTCTTGCGAATAGATTTTTGCCCAGTGACTTAGGCAGTAACTCTCTCGATTTTGACTGTGTCAAAAGTCCCTGATCTTGTCACAGTTATCTTTATTCCATCTAAAGTAAACGATTCACCCTCATAACCAAGAATTTTGCTTGGGGTATCCGGCCTCACAAACCACTCAGGAGTTTTCTCTTGGTCCACGCGCGCGTAAAAAGCCCACTGCTTCTGCTCCCATTCAAATCCATCATCACTTCGATCAAATCTTGCATACAATTTGCTTGTATCGACTTTAGTCACGGTGACGCCAGCCATGCCTTTTGGAAAATTACTATATGGTCCGGATCGTCGCGATTCAATAACAAGAATTTCGTGGTTGCTAAGTTTAATCATCGCCGAGGTTTGGCCTTTAGGATTTATGTCTATTGATTCAAGTTGAATACTGGTCTCTTTTAACGTCGCTTTTTCTAAACATGTTATGTTTTTTTCGTCATACCAACCATTGACAAAACCGCTCCATATATCTACATATGCAGGTGAGCCATATCCGTAATCTCTTCCAATTTGAACTTCAATGTTTGTTGGTCCGAGTAAGTGCATGTTTCCTGGGGCATGCAGGGAAAATCCAATCCCATGTAAAACTTCGTGGTAGTAATACCAAGATGTGTTTTGAGGG
>VGAF01000121.1 GCA_016870855.1 Actinomycetota bacterium
ATGAGAATTTATGGCCAATGAAGGGAAAGACTGGAGTTGCCCGGTTGGCGTTACAAACTGGCGTCCCGGTTTATCCATGCGCCTCATGGGGCCCGGAGCGAGTTATCCCTCCCTATGGAAAGAAGATAAAGCTCTTTCCACGGACCAAAGTCTCGGTGATTATGGGTGACCAAGTTGATTTGTCGAAGTGGAAAGGTAAAGCCGATGATCTTGCAGCGGTTGAGGAGGCAACCGAAGCGATTATGGATGAAATTACCAAGCTTCTTGAGGTAATTCGCGGCGGAAAAGCGCCTGCCATCCGTTTTGATCCAAAGAAATCTAACCTTCCTCGAACTGGAGACTTCAAGAAGAAGCGATGAAGATTTCAATTCTCGGTACCGGGCAATGGGGGACCGCTCTAGCGCAAGTCCTCAGTGATGCCGGTAATGAAGTGGCGATGTGGGGTAGAAACCCAACGGTCTCAACGGAGATCAACGATGCACATCGCAACAGCAAATCACTTCCTGGCATAGAACTCGCTGACTCGATAACAGCAACTACCAGTAAAGAAAAAGTCTTTGAAGATGCCGGAGCGGTGCTTCTCGCTATTCCATCGCAATCGTTGCGCGAGAATTTAACTGATTTTAAAGCTGTCTTCCCGACCCACCTCCCAGTCATTTCCTCCCTAAAAGGCATTGAACTCGGCACACATTTAAGAATGACCGAAGTGATTCAAGATGTTCTTGGATTACATGAAGATCAGATTTCAATAATTACTGGTCCAAATCTTGCGCGTGAGGTAGTTATGCGTCAACCAGTTGGCGCAGTAGCAGCATCTACCTCCCAAGAATTAGCTGATCTAACCGCTGAGTTATTCCACGCTCCATATTTCCGTGCCTATACCTCAACTGATGTAGTCGGTTGCGAACTTGCAGCTGCTGCGAAGAATGTCATCGCACTCGCCGTAGGTATGGCAATCGGAATGGGATTTGGTGAGAACACTCAAGCGCTCGTCATTACTCGCGGATTAAATGAATTAACAAGACTTGGAATGGCGCGCGGCGCGAAGCCACTAACTTTTGTAGGACTTGCTGGAGTTGGTGATCTCCTTGCAACTTGCGGATCTTCACTCTCTAGAAACCGCTCATTTGGTGAAACGCTGGGCCGAAGCGGCTCGATGGAGAAGGCGGTAGAGGGCGCAACCTCCACTGTTGAAGGAGTGGCAACCGCTAGTTCTATCGTCGAGTTAGCCCACTCCGTGGGTTTAGAAGTTCCAATCATGGAGGCGGTTGCTGATGTGGTTACCAATACGATTACCCCTACAGAGGCCATCATTCGATTGATGCGCGTAAATACTGGAGCGGAGATCGATCACCAATGAGCAAGACCCGGGTAGCCATAATCTGTGGCGGACGGAGCAGTGAGCATGAGATCTCTTGCATCTCAGCCACAGGCGTATTTGAAGCTATAGATCGGAGCAAATACGAACCAATTCTCATTGGGATTACTAAAACTGGAAATTGGATTCTGCTAAATGGGAAAGATTCATTTACCCCGGGTGAAGATGGCCTTCCCTCGGTTCCAGAGAAGAAGAATGAACTTTCCATTTCAAGTGCAGGTATCAAGAAGGAAAATGGTGAACCTCTTGTAGTTGATCTGGCCTTTCCAGTTCTTCACGGCGCTTATGGCGAAGATGGAACTATTCAAGGGCTCTTTGAGATGGCTGGAATTGCCTATGTTGGCTCTGGAGTACTCGCATCATCTGTTGCGATGGATAAGACTTTCGCCAAGCCAATCTATGCCGACTTTGGAATGAAAGTTGCCGATGGACTTACCGTGCACGAGCGCGATTGGCGCGCTAATCAATCTATGGAGATAGCAAAGATTAGTTCCCTTGGTTTCCCACTCTTTGTTAAGCCAGCACGAAGTGGCTCAAGTCGCGGAACCACAAAAGTAAAGGATGCCTCCGGAATCCCAGCCGCAATCGATGCTGCTCATCGACATGACCCAAGAGCGATGGTTGAAGTTGCTATAAAGGGGCGAGAGATTGAATGCGCTGTTCTTGAAGTAGATGGAACACCTCACGCATCAGTTCTTGGTGAGGTACGAGTACATGAACCCCATGAGTTCTATGACTTTGAAGCGAAATATTTGGACGGTGCCACAAGTTTTGATGTTCCGGCAAGCATCCCTGAAAACTTCACTAAAGAGATAAGAGATGCTGCAATCACTGCATTTGTGGCTCTAGGTTGTGAAGGTCTTGCGAGGGTCGATTTTTTCCTTACTGAGAAGAACGAAGTAATCATCAATGAGTTAAACACGATGCCCGGCTTCACCCCGCGCTCAGTCTTTCCGATGCTCTGGGCGGCAACCGGTAAGAAATACCAAGAGATTATTAGTGTGCTCTGCAGAAGCGCTTTAGGACGCTCCCAAAACGTCGTTCGTTAACGCAAGTGAAGGTTGAATTTAAAGCGGTACGGGCAAAACCTGAAGATTGGCAACGGGTAGTGAAACTTCGCTTGCGGGCTCTTGAAGATAGCCCTCAATGGTTTGCTGGGGATTTCAGGAGAGAAAGTAATAGAAGTGAAGAAGAGTGGCGATCGTTGATTGAAGAGATGCATTGGATCATCTACGTACATGATGGAAGAGATGTTGGAATCATGACAGTAGAGAAGGCAGATCCCATTAGAGGGACCGATTGCTGGCTAGGAGGGTGTTGGGTCGAACCCAATCTGCGCGGTAACGGAATAACAGCCAAAATGATCAGCGAGCTAGATGTTATCTGTAGAGCAGAAGGTTGGAATATCCAAGGTCTGGGCGTGTGGCCCAACAATGAAGTTGCCATCCGTGCTTATGAGAGATGTGGATTTGAAAAGCTCGGTGAACCACAATTTAGTCGAAGCAAACCCGATCAGCTCTATCAGAAGATGACAAGAACTCTTAAGCACTAATCTTTCTAGATCTTGTCAGCAGGCCAAGTACTTTCTCGAGTGGACCTTGGTTAAAGCGTTTCAACCAGAGATTTGATAGCGCTACTAGAAGAAGCCAGATTGCGATAGCCAATATCAGCACTGACCAAGTTTCAAGTTCTTGAAATAACCCAAGACCCCAAGGCCCAAAAATCAAAGAAGTGATAACTGATTGGGAGATATAAACGGTAAGTGACGATTGTCCTGCTGGCTTCATCCAAGCAACTAAATGAACTTTATCCTCTACCAGTTTGCGTATCAGACCCACATAAGCCATCGATAACAGGGGAGCGGCTAAGAATGTAAGGAATAAGCAGCATAGATAAAGCGCCTCAGATGGATCAACCGATTGCTCATTTCTTACCATTACCGATGCAGCAGCAATCTGAATCGGAAGTCCGAAGACAAAGCCCCGTTTAATCATCCGGGAATTTTGAACTCGATCAATCGGAGAAGTCAGGAATTTACTTCTCGCCAACCTAACTCCGAGCAGAAATGCTGCAAAGGCCATGCCGCCTTGAAGGAAGATTCCAGTAACTAGTCCGAAGACCCAGAGCTCAAGGCGTGGCCCAATTGCCTCCAGAAATGCACCGTCTCGAAGAACTTCATTGAGTCTTGGTTCCATTACTTCGGACGTAGATTCTTGTGGGAAATATCGCTCACCAATTAGAAGAAGAATTCCAATCAAGGAAATGAATACTGCAGACACTATGTAAATGACGCGAGTCCAGATCTTCAAAGTCCGATCTGATCTAAAGAAGAAGGCGAGAAGGA
>VGAF01000122.1 GCA_016870855.1 Actinomycetota bacterium
CTTCATTAAGAAGGTAGATCCAGATTCCAATCACAATAGCTGCATCGCTAACTCGATCTAGGGTCGAATCTAGTAATGCGCCCCAACGGGTTCCATCGGTCTTGGATATTCGAGCCATCGTTCCATCAAGAAGATCGCTCAAGGCAAATAGTGAAACCAGCAAAGTTCCAAGGAAAAAATCCCCTCGTGCAAAAAAGTAGATAGATGAAAAAGTCGCACCTGCCGCACCTATTGCGGTAATCGCATTAGCGCTAAGACCGATGCGAAGCAGCGCCCGGCAGATCGGTGTAATGAAGGCCGTGACCGGAGCTTTAAAACGTCTCTGAATCATTGGATACATCGTAGGCTCTCTACATGAGTGAGCCACAGATTCAGCTACTCCTTGCTCATCATCCCGATGTTAAGCCGGCTCCCAGCCTCACCGCATTGAAGGCCAAAGTAGAGGTTGTGGCGCTACCCATTCCGCGCTCCAAATTGGACTACCTAGAGTCGGTCGATCTTTTTGCCTTATTGGTCGATGCTAGAAGTGGAATCTCAAAGGAGATGATTGAGCTGTGGAACCACTTTCAAGATCGGCAATTCCCACGAGCAATGATTGTGCAAGGAATTGAATTTTCGGAATCTGACTTCGATGACATTGTCTTGATTGGCAATCGAGTGCTTGAACAGTTCGCAACTCCTTATCTTGTCCTCCATGATGATCTTGGCCAACCAACAGCGCTGATCTCACTTGAAGATAATCTTGTACATGATTATTCAGGCGCAGAGAAGAATCGCTTCTCGGCTGATAATGAACTGATGGATTTGATTGCCGATTTTCAAGAAGAGTACCTACAACTCTATGAGGAGCTCGGTGAAGATGGCTTCTTCCAAGGAATTTTTGCAATTGCAATTCCCGTAGGTAGTGAGAAAGCCTTCGGTATCCCAGAACTGAATATGGTTATTGAAGCGCTTTCCAAGCGTTAGCCAATTCTGCGCGGGTCTCATTAAGTAATTTCGGAAGAACTTTAGTCTGGCCAATTAGTGGCATGAAGTTGGCATCTCCCGACCATCTTGGAATCACATGCTGGTGGATATGTTCGGCGACGCCTGCTCCTGATACGGCGCCCTGATTCATTCCTAGATTAAAACCGGCGGGCTTAGAGACCTCTCTAATCACTCGCATGGCATCCGATGTAAGCTTAAAAATCTCTTGGCGCTCTTTATCTGAGATTTCTGTTAAATCAGCAACATGTCTAAAGGTGCAGATAAGAAGATGTCCTGGGTTGTACGGATACAAATTCAGTACTACATATGCCAGCTCTCCCCGATAAACAATCAATGAATTCTCATCATCACCTTTGGGAATTTCACAGAAGGGACAGGCAACATCATTTCCTCTAAGCGGTCGGTTTTCGCCCGAAAGATATGCCATGCGATGAGGCGCCCAGAGACGTTGCCAACGATCTGGAATGCCAACGCCATCAAGAGAATTTTCGGTCATCGACTAACTTCTTAAACTTGAGTTCGTTCTAAAACAGCTCTTTGAACTAGAGCAATCGCCTCTTGAATGGGCACGCCATTTCGCTGTTCGCCATTGCGGAACCGGAAGGAGACAGCGCCCGACTTTTGGTCCTCCTCGCCGGCGATTAACATAAACGGAATCTTTTCTGCTTGCGCGTTACGAATCTTCTTCTGCATACGATCATCAGATGAATCAATCTCTGCGCGTATGCCAGCCCTCTTCATCTCCTGAATTATCTCGGCAAGATAGGGAACAAAGGCTTCGGCTACCGGAATCCCTCGAACTTGAACTGGTGCTAGCCAGGGCGGGAAAGCGCCAGCGTAATGTTCAGTTAGCACGCCGAAGAAACGTTCAATCGAACCAAAGAGCGCTCTATGGATCATGACTGGTCGCTGCCTTGAACCGTCGGAGGCTTGATATTCCAACTCGAATCGCTGTGGCAGTTGGAAATCTACTTGGATTGTAGACATCTGCCAGGTTCTTCCAATCGCATCCTTTGCTTGCACGCTCACCTTCGGCCCATAGAAGGCTGCTCCACCTTTGTCAAGAACAAGCTCGAGATCCTGTTTTTCTGCAGCTTTGCGGAGCGTTTCGGTCGCGCGCTCCCAATCTTCATCTGAACCGATGAACTTCTCTTCATTCTTGGTAGATAGCTCTAAGTAGAAATCCTGAAGGCCATAGTCGCGAAGTAGATTGAGAACGAAAGTTAAGAGACTATCCAGTTCATCTGACATCTGCTCGGGAGTGCAGTAAATGTGCGCGTCATCCTGGGTAAACCCACGAGCGCGGGTAATTCCATGGATTACTCCAGATTTCTCGTAACGATAAACCGTTCCAAATTCAAAGAGTCGTAGCGGAAGTTCTCTATATGAACGACCTCGCGATGCGAAGATGAGATTGTGAAACGGGCAATTCATCGGTTTCATGTAGTACTTCTGGCCGGCTCGCTTTAGCGTTCCATCAGCATGGTGCTCTTCATCCATAACCATTGGCGGATACATGCCCTCGGTGTACCAATCAAGGTGTCCGGATTTCTCAAAAAGGGCTGCCTTAGTTAGGTGCGGGGAATAGACAAATTCATAACCCTCTTCAACATGGCGCTTTCTTGAATACTCTTCCATCGCCATGCGGATGATTCCGCCTTTCGGATGGAAAACTGCTAGACCCGAACCGATCTCATCTGGAAATGAGAAGAGATCTAATTCGGAACCGAGCCTGCGATGATCTCGCTTCTCTGCTTCTGCCAAAAGATTTAAATAATTATCAAGAGCCTCTTGGGATGGCCAGGCAGTTCCATAAATTCTCTGCAACATGGGATTTTTCTCGGTTCCACGCCAATATGCCCCAGCGGAACGCATAAGTTTGAATGCCGGTATGTACTTTGTAGATGGCAGATGGGGTCCTCTACACAGGTCGCCCCAAACAGCTTTTCCGTCGCGACCTAAGTTGTCGTAAATAGTTAATTCCCCAGCACCAACTTCAACTGATGCGCCTTCAGCTACATCCCCGCTCTTCAATTTAATTAGCTCGCATTTATATTTTTCATTTTTAAGCTCATCGAGCGCTTCACTCTCGCTTACTACTCTTCGCTTAAATCTCTGTCCCTCTTTTATGACCTTGCGCATTCCGCTCTCGAGCTTCTCGAGATCTTCAGGCGTAAATGGTCGCTCCGGGTCAAAGTCGTAATAGAAACCATCCGTTATTGGCGGGCCGATACCAAGGCGCGTTTGAGCAAAAAGGCTCTGGACGCTCTGAGCGAGAACGTGAGCGGTTGAATGTCGAAGTACATTTAAACCATCTGCACTATCAATCTTGATTGTTTCGACAACGTCACCCTCGGATAGCTCACTCCATAGATCTTTTAGGACTCCATTTACCCGACAAACCACTATCGCGTTTGGGCCCGGTTTCATGGAATCGGGGTATGCCTCTTCACAAACTTGGGTCACCCTTAATTCGGAAGATACGGTCTTAGGCTTTCCATCTAAAGTGATTGAAATAGAGGCAGGACTTGCGGAGCTACTCACGAAGCGAGGCTACCAAAGCAGCGATAAATCAGGCGTAAAGAATTACCAATAGCACGATGGAAAAGAGCGCTCCACCCGCGATTAGCAGGTATTTCACCCAGAGTGGAATTCGGAATTTTTCTGAGGTGGTTTGAGCAATCGATTTTGTCTTGCGAATCGCA
>VGAF01000123.1 GCA_016870855.1 Actinomycetota bacterium
CGCCCGATTGACTGGCTTTAAGCGACCTTCTTTAACCAAGGTATTTAAGAGTTGGGTGTGATGAACCATCTCTAATTCATAACCTTGTTGCTTGTAATCACGCCCAATAGTTGTGAAGCAATGAGGACAGGTGACTACAACCTTTTTACTTCCTTTGTAATTTGAATAAACCTCTTTGAAAGTTTCAATATTTTCTCTAGAGAGAATCTGATACAAGAACTCATTACCCGCTCTACGTGCAGGATCGCCCGTGCAAGTCTCGCGGGCGCCAAGAACTGCGAAATTAACACCGGCCATGTAAAGCAACTCGGCAACTGCCTTTGTTGTCTTCTTTGCCCGCTCCTCATACGCACCGGCACAACCGACCCAGAATAGATACTCAACTGATTCTGGCAACTCACCTTCAATGACTTGAATTGGGAAATCACATTCCTTAATCCAAGAATTCCTATCCATCCGGTTCGCGCCCCAAGGGTTTCCAGCCTTCTCAAGGTTGCGGAAAGTCCCACCTAACTCAGTTGGAAATTCTGAATCGACCAAAACTTGGAATCGGCGCATATTCACAATGTGATCTATATGTTCAATATCTACCGGGCACTCGTTAACACATGCGCCACATGTTGTGCAGGACCAGAGAACATCTTGCGAAATCGTCTCCCCAACCATTGGCTTATCCGAAGGCACTTTTGCCAGCGCGTGATCGCGCATCGCCATAATCAACAACTTCGGAGAGAGCGGTTTATCTGTATGCCAGGCCGGACATTGTGATTGGCACCGTCCACACTCAGTACAGCTCGCCATATCAAGCAAGCCCTTCCAAGAAATATCCGCGGCTTTACCAATTCCAAAAACATCATCTTCTTTAGGATCCTCAAAATCAATCGGAGCACCCTTTGAAAGCATCTCAGGCAAAGCACCTAAAGTTGGCGCAGCATCAACATTTCGCTTAAAGAAAATATTAAAAGGTGCCAAGAAGCGATGCCAAGCAACGCCCATCCGTAAGTTTGATGCAACAACAATGAACCAACTCATCGAAATTACGATCTTTAAAGTTGCGACAATAGGTATTAGCTCTTCAATTCTTGAGTACTCAAATCCAGCAAAGTAATTCACGGCCGGCTTACTCAATGCAAAATCCCAAGGATTACCTTGGTAGCCCATCAAAGCGCCCTCTAGCCCACGTAGCGCAATTACACAGAAAACTATTGCCAGGATTACTGCTTCAACGAAATATGCACGTCCAGAGTAAGAACCAAAAAACCTAGAGGCCCGATCTTTGCGAACAAAGCGAGTTACTTGCCGAATCGAAATCAAAGCAACAACGGAAATTCCAGTAAGCCAAGCAATTGCCTCAACAAATAAGTTGTAGGGAGTCCAAGTACCAATAAGTGGCAGATGAAACTTAGGATTGAAAATCTGGCCATAGGCAGTCATTAAAGTTCCGAATAACGCAACGAACCCGATCATCACAAACCAATGAGCAATTCCACTCACGGTGAAATTGAGCATCTTGGTATGACCTAAAACCTCTTTTGCCATAAGAGCAAAACGCTTACTCTTTAGATTCCCACGAGTTGGGTCGGGCTGACCAGCCTTGATCCTCCGATACATTTCCAGTGCTTTAACCGCGAATAGCCCTACGGCGACAACCGAGATCCCATAACTAACAAGCGCAAGAAGAGAGGTCACAGGGAGAGCCTAAGAGGTCAAACCCGGGAATAACTCGCCGAGGCCATGGGTTAAAGGGTCAAAGTCAGAAATTCAAGGAGCAAACAAATATGGCAAGAGCAGTTGGTATCGACCTTGGCACTACAAATAGTTGCGTATCGGTCCTAGAAGGTGGCGAGGCCACCGTTATCGCTAATGCCGAAGGCGCCCGCACTACCCCCTCAATCGTCGCCTTCGCGAAGAATGGCGAAGTCCTCGTAGGTGAGGTAGCAAAGCGTCAATCTGTCACAAACGTTGAGCGAACAATCCGCTCCGTAAAACGCCACATGGGCACAACCTGGACTATCGATATTGATGGCAAGAAATACACCGCCCAAGAAATCTCAGCCCGCATTCTGCAGAAATTAAAACGCGATGCCGAGTCTTATCTAGGCGAGACAATCACAGATGCAGTCATCACAGTCCCTGCATACTTCAATGATGCTCAACGCCAAGCAACAAAAGAAGCTGGCGAAATCGCAGGGCTAAATGTTCTTCGAATTATTAACGAGCCAACCTCAGCTGCTCTCGCCTACGGTTTAGATAAGGGCGATAAAGAGCAGACGATTCTTGTCTTCGACCTTGGCGGTGGAACTTTTGACGTTTCATTACTTGAAATAGGTGAGGGAGTGGTAGAAGTAAAGGCAACAAATGGAGACAACCACCTAGGTGGAGATGATTGGGATCAATCACTTGTCGACTACTTAGTAAAGACTTTCCAATCCAAACATGGCGTTGACTTAACGAAAGACAAGATGGCAATGCAGCGCGTACGTGAAGCTGCAGAAAAGGCGAAGATTGAACTTTCATCTTCACAACAGACCTCAATCAATCTTCCATACATCACAGTCGATTCCGAGAAGAATCCGCTCTTCTTAGATGAAACTGTTACACGCGCTCAATTCCAAGGTATGACCGCTGATCTACTTGATCGTTGCCGCCGCCCATTCCAAGCGGTACTTAAGGACGCAGGTGTGCCAATCTCTGAGATCGATCACGTAGTTCTAGTTGGCGGTTCAACCCGTATGCCGGCCGTAGTTGATTTAGTTAAAGAGCTAACCGGCGGAAAAGAGCCAAATAAGGGCGTAAATCCAGATGAAGTCGTAGCTGTTGGTGCGAGCCTTCAAGCCGGCGTTATTAAAGGTGAAGTTAAAGATGTTCTACTTCTTGATGTAACTCCACTATCTCTTGGTATCGAAACTAAGGGTGGCATCATGACAAAGTTAATTGAGCGCAACACCACTATCCCAACAAAGCGCTCCGAAATCTTTACTACCGCAGATGACAACCAACCAGCTGTTCAAATCCAAGCCTTCCAAGGCGAGCGCGAGATGGCTGCTTACAACAAACGACTGGGAATGTTTGAACTAACTGGAATTGCCCCAGCTCCACGAGGAATTCCACAAATCGAAGTCACCTTCGATATCGATGCAAACGGAATCGTTCATGTATCAGCAAAGGATCTTGGAACTGGTAAAGAGCAACGGATGACAATCACCGGCGGCTCAGCTCTTTCAAAAGATGAAATTGAACGAATGATGAAGGATGCTGAATCGCACGCAGATGAAGATAAGAAGCGTCGCGAAGAGGCAGAGGTTCGTAACTCGGGAGACTCTCTCGTCTATCAGACCGATAAGTTTTTGAAAGATAACGAAGAGAAACTGAAGGAAGGTGAGTCAGCCGAAAAGAAGAGCGAAGTTGAGAGCGCAATGTCTGAACTTAAGAAGGCCCTAGAAGGAACCGACTCCAACGCAATTAAGAACGCGACCGAAAAGTTGGCTGAAGTAAGTCAACAACTAGGTGCCGCTCTCTATGCTGCCAACGCCGCACAGGCATCATCTCAACCACCCAAAGAAGATGGCGTTGAAGATGCTGAAATCGTCGACGAAGGCAAGTAATGAGTGAGAAGGTCGCAGAAGAAGTAGTTAGCGAAGCGGCCGAATCAGCTCCAACTGAAACCTCATCAAGTGAGGC
>VGAF01000124.1 GCA_016870855.1 Actinomycetota bacterium
TAACTGTTGGTACCCATCGTTGGCCGGCTGCGATTTCAATTGGAACTAACCCAACATTTGATGGAGTTCGTGGTCGACAAGTCGAAGCATATGCACTTGATGAGAAAGATTTAGATTTGTATGACCAGGCTGCAAAAGTAGAGTTTGGTTGGAGATTGCGCGACACAATCAAATTCGCTGGCCTTGAACCTCTCCTTGCCCAGATGAAAATTGATTGCGATAAAGCGCGGGAATTGACCCGATATCACGCGTAATTCCCACTCAATTTCTCACATTCTGAGCGCGCTGGTAGATTTCACCCCGCAAGCGAGAAATCGTGCGCTCGTGAATAAGACCGAGGGCCCTCGTGAAAGATGTAAAGGAAGTTAGACCATGGCATTAACAGCTGCCGAAAAGAAAGAACTCATTAGCAAGTTTGGCGCCTCTGCATCAGACACAGGAAGCCCTGAGGCTCAGGTAGCGCTACTTTCAAAGCGCATCGAGCAAGTAACTGAGCACCTACAAACAAATAAGAACGATCACCACAACCGTCGTGGTCTGCTTCTTCTCGTAGGTCGCCGTCGCAGAATTCTGCAGTACCTTGCAAAGACCGATATCGCTCGTTATCGCGCGATCATCGACAAGCTCGGCATCCGCCGCTAGTTTGAAATAATTTAATAAATCTCGCCACGGGCCGGATGACTGGTCCTCGGTGGTGGCTTACGGATGATTGCCGTGGGCTTCGATCGAAGATCCATTCTCTGGTGGCCGTGGTGGGAATAGAGAATAGGAGAGACCCATGGAGGGTCAAGACGTTAGTTATGCCGTTGCAAAGATAGATAACGGCAAATTTGGGAAACGAGAGATTCGTTTCGAAACCGGGCGCTTAGCGCGCCAAGCTGCAGGAACTGCAGTTGTTTATCTCGATGATGAAACCATGTTGCTCTCTGCAACAACTGCATCAAAGAACCCGAAGGATCAATTCGATTTCTTCCCACTCACTGTAGATGTGGAAGAGCGTATGTATTCGGTTGGAAGAATCCCAGGCTCATTCTTCCGTCGCGAAGGTCGTCCATCTGAGGATGCAATCCTCACTTGCCGCCTTATCGATCGCCCACTTCGCCCATCCTTTATAAAAGGACTTCGTAACGAAGTACAGATCGTTGTAACTGTTATGGCGTTAAATCCAGATCACATGTATGACGTGATTGCGATCAACGCTGCTTCAATGTCCACCCAACTTGCTGGACTTCCATTCTCTGGACCAATCGGTGGCGTTCGCGTTGCGCTGATTGGTGGCCAATGGGTGGCATTCCCTAACCACAGCGATCTAGAGCGCGCCGTATTCGATATGGTCGTAGCTGGACGAATTGCTGGCGATGATGTCGCGATCATGATGGTGGAAGCTGAAGCAACCACAAAGACAATTTCGCTCGTGGCTGGTGGCGCTGGCGCCCCTACTGAAGAGATCGTTGGAGCGGGCCTTGAAGCCTCAAAGCCGTTCATTCGAATCTTGTGCGAAGCGCAAATGGAGTTAGCGAAAGTTGCTGCAAAACCAACCGCTGAATTCCCAGTCTTCCTTGATTACCAAGAAGATGCCTTCACCGCAGTCGAAAAAGCTGCGAAGGATCGCCTCGCAAAAGCTCTGACTATCTCTGGAAAGCAAGAGCGTGAAACTGAACTTGATGCGATTTCTAAAGATATAAAGGCGAGCCTTGCCGAGCAGTTCGAAGGTCGCGAGAAAGAGATTTCTGCATCACTTCGCTCGCTCACTAAGAAGCTAGTGCGTCAAAGAGTACTTCGCGAGAAGGTTCGTATCGACGGCCGCGGCTTGAAGGACATCCGTCCATTGACCGCTGAAGTCGAAGTGATTCCGCGCGTACATGGTTCTGCGATTTTTGAGCGCGGTGAGACCCAGATCCTTGGCGTCACAACTTTGAACATGCTAAAGATGGAGCAACAGCTCGATACTTTAAATCCAGAAGATCACAAGCGTTACATGCATAACTACAACTTCCCGCCTTACTCAACAGGTGAGACTGGTCGAGTTGGTTCACCTAAGCGCCGCGAAATCGGTCATGGTGCTCTTGCAGAACGTGCTCTTCTCCCAGTTCTTCCAACGCGCGAAGAGTTCCCTTATGCGATTCGCCAAGTTTCAGAAGCGCTTGGCTCAAATGGTTCCACCTCAATGGGATCTGTCTGCGCCTCAACGCTCTCACTTTTGAATGCTGGCGTTCCACTAAAGGCGCCGGTTGCTGGTATCGCCATGGGTCTTATCTCAGATGAGGTAGATGGGAAGACCGAATACGTAGCGCTGACAGACATTCTTGGAGCTGAAGATGCTTTCGGCGATATGGATTTCAAAGTTGCTGGCACAGAGGAATTTGTAACTGCGCTACAGCTTGATACAAAGCTCGATGGAATCCCAGCAAGCGTTCTTGCTGGCGCACTCCTTCAAGCGAAGGAAGCTCGACTAGCGATTCTTAACGTCATGAACGAGGCAATCGATCGCCCAGACGATATGAATCCGCTTGCACCACTCATCATGAGTATCAAGATTCCAGTCGATCAAATCGGCGCAGTCATTGGTCCTAAGGGCAAGGTCATCAACCAGATTCAAGATGAGACTGGCGCGGAGATCACAATCGAAGATGATGGAACTATCTACATCGGCGCCACAAATGGCACCGCCGCAGATGCCGCTAAGGCCCAAATCATCGCGATTGCTGATCCGAAACTCCCAGAAGTTGGCGAGCGCTACAACGGAACCGTTGTGAAACTTGCTGCCTTCGGCGCATTCGTAAATCTTCTACCGGGTAAAGATGGCTTGCTTCATGTCTCACAGATTCGCAAGATGCATGGCGGAAAGCGAATCGAGAACCTTGAAGATGTTATGAAGGTCGGAGATAAAGTCCATGTTGAGATCGGGGAGATCGATCCAAAGGGCAAGCTATCTCTAGTACCTGTACTTGAAGAGACCGCAAGCGAGTAGTTCGAAGTTATGACTCTGCGCAAGACCGTTCATCCGAGCGGCTTGCGCATTGTTACTGAAGAAATCCCGAGCGTTCGAAGCGCCGCTTTTGGAATCTGGGTCAATGTTGGATCTCGTGATGAATCCCCAAAAGTTGCCGGAGCATCGCACTTTCTAGAGCACCTACTCTTTAAGGGCACTAAGACTCGCACTGCCCTAGAAATCTCATCTGCTATCGAAGCAGTCGGTGGTGAGATGAATGCATTCACATCTAAGGAATACACCTGTTTTTATGCTCGAGTAATAGATACAGATCTACCTCTTGCGATTGATGTCATTGCTGACTTGATTACTTCATCGCTGGGTCGCCCAGAAGATGTTGAATCAGAACGCAAAGTAGTTCTGGAAGAAATCTCAATGCGCGATGATGATCCATCTGATTTAGTTCACGACCTATTTTCTGAGACCTTCTTTGGCGACACTCCTGTCGGCCGGCCGATTCTCGGTACGGTTGAATCCATAAATGGGATCTCCCGAAACTCAGTTTTTAATTACTACAAGAAGAAATACTTGCCGCAAGACATTGTCGTGTCGGTGGCGGGGAATATCAAGCACCAGAAAGTCATCGATCAAGTCATTAAGGCAATGTCGAAAGATAAGTTCTTAGGTAGCGAGAAGAACGCGGCCAATATGCGTGCCTCATCTCCAATAAGGAGAAAGGGGGGGAA
>VGAF01000125.1 GCA_016870855.1 Actinomycetota bacterium
TTTTCCAAATCCCAGCGCGCCACGGCCAGCAACAGCTAAAGGAATACTCGCTAACTTGGCGCTGCGAGTACTTGTTTTGCGCGGGATCTCATTTGCCACGGTGGAATTCTCTTGGAGACAGTGAGGCGGCGCGAGTTGAAGCGCTCTTTATTGCGGCGCGAGCGAGCTAATTCCAGTTACATCCACAGCGCGGACTGCGCTCCCAAGATGTGATTTGCGGCTCAAGGTAATTCAAGGTCGAATAGAGCGCGCTCTTCTCATATAAATCAGATTTACCGGTATCGGCGATCTGGGTTACGGCGAGGGCCAAAGTCCCGGCACAGAAAGTCGCCACCGCAGCTGTTACATCTAAATCATGCTTTGGAAGAGATCCCTTAAGCGTGCTTAGCGAGGGTATGCCGCCTTCACTTTCTGCGAGATTTACACAGTTGTAGCAAGCGCTCGACCCAGGTTCTACATATGGACCAATTCGAGCCTCCCCAGAGCTATCAAAATCAATAAACAGTTGGGGGATTCGCTCTCGATTCCACGTTAGTTGTACTTCGGGAAGTGGTCTTCCGATGGAGATTATTAGATCAGCACCCTTCAAAACTTTTAGCGGTTCTGGATAAAGCGAGGATTCACTTAGAAGTTCATTCTTTTTCAGTCGCGCCACCAAGCCAATGTCCTTTTTGCTTACACAACCGCCGATTACATCTTTTCCAAGCACTTCAACATTTTCGGCAATCTCGGCGAGATCAAACCCAGCCGCAATCAAGGTTCCAAGTAGCGCAAATGCGATTCGCCCCGATCCGTAAATCGCAATGGCAAACTCTCTCCGTTCTAATACCTTCCGGACTCCACCATCTTTGAGTTTTGGTGTGCGAGTGATTCCATCTGCTTCAATCTTTATCCGGGAGAGAAAACTCTCTTGGGCGACGCTTCGTCTAATTGATGCAGCGATATTCCGACTCTCCTCATTGCCATATCGGTAATTGATCTCGGTCTCTTCTAAATCAATTAGCGAGAGGTCGATAAGGACTGAGATTAAGTCTTGTACGTTTGAGGAGTTTTGAAGCTTTCCATCTGCGAGTGAAGCTAATGCCGGCTCGAGTTCTATTGAGCCAATCTGGTTAGGTAGCAGGAAGTTTGAGAAACGTGAGCCGATATGAAGTTGGCGGGTAATGTCGCTTCGCCAATAACGGATGCCTGACTTCAGCCTTGGCGCAGTTTTTCGAGAATGGATTTTTAGCTCGGAAATTTTGGAGCTAGATGGCTTTGACATGGCGCGAATAATGCGCCCCGCCTACCGATGCTTCTATGAATATTGATCAGGGTTGTTGATAGATGCGCGGTGAGTACTCAGGGGGCTTGCCGATGTTAGGTGGGACGAGTGAGCTGAACTTGCCCCGAGAAAAGAGAAACGGGGCGCCGTAGCGCCCCGCCCCCTTACTCCTTATGGGTACTTTTAGGCTTTGCCTGCAATGCTTATTTTTTAGGCTTTGCCTAAAATGCGATTGACCGTGGTGCCGCACACAGGGCACTTGCCCTTCGCCATACGACGACCAGAGTCAGAAACGTTCACGAATCCTTCGAACTGACGCTTCTCTTTGCATTTAACGCAGTAGGCCTCACCCTTATATGTTTCAGCCATTCTTTCCTCCGATCCTCACAGGTTCTTCTGCCTGCGAATGCCCTCACCATACCCCCGCGCCACGCTCAAACCCTCGCAATTCACGCTCAGGCGGGGCGTTTCCTTCCCCCGCCACGCTCAAATTGGGGAGACTCTGGGAGAAGTGGGTAAATCGGGAGAGGTTTTGCCCGAATAGATTAAGCGCTAGCCCCGAGTTCCTGCCTCATAGCCATCGAGGTAGGCGTTTGCCATCTCGCTCTCTTCAAACCTTGCGAGGAGCTTTTCAAATTCGCCCCCATGGTCAGGAATCTCAAGATGGATTAACTCATGGAGCAAGAGGTAGTCAACAACATAGGAAGGGGCGCCATTGAGACGATCTGAGATACGGATCGTTCGATCGAGAGTTGTGCAAGAACCCCAACGCTCATTCATGCTCCGCCAGACCACGCTCACCGGCCGAACCCGAAACTCCGGGAGGTATTGATTGAAAAGTTCCAAGGCGCGATCAAAGAGAGCCTTATCGCTCATCTTCTCGCGCGCTTCCCGCGAGAGAATCTTCTCGACCATTTCTGGTATGACCTCTTGAATCTTTGAGTTAGAGAGTCGCGCTGGGACTTGGATAACTATCGCGCCATGTTCACGGTAAGCGCTAATGGACCTACGCCGCCTTGAGCTCTTAATAACTCGAACCTCTGCCCCGCCTGCGATTTCGGTAGGAGGAATCCTTACCTCGCTAGTTGGTTTAGAAGCTTGGGCGCGCACGGCCGGGAGGTTAGCCTCGAAGATCTCTTCTTGAATGAAGTTATCCACACACCCGCCTCACCGTCAGTAATTTAAGAGTATCAATCTGTGCGGGAGAGTTGCCTTCATGCTCGCCGATGTCGTACTTTGCGCGTACGAAGTCCTCGGATAACCGTTCAGTATCTGCAAGGGGAAGGCAGATAATGAATTGTGCGCCCGGGGACTTCGCTCTTTATTTCTGAGGTTCTAGAGATAGTTGCTGAGAGCTACTTAGCTAGATCAAGCCAGATAGATCATCAGGCACGGTCCGGCTCTTCAGGAAATCTTCAGCATCGCCCAATTGATCGGCCCGGGGAAGTAAGAATGACTCATCCCAAATCTCATCTCGACTCTTCACATCTCTTAGTTCAACGATCTTCTCCCAGAATGCAATCGCCTCTCTTGTTCGACGAGGCGAGACTTCCAATCCAACGAGCGTTGCAAAGAGCTCTTGGGTTGGCGACTTTGTGGCGCGGCGGCGCTGTTGTGACTCGCGAAGTTGAACCAGTGAGGGCAAGCGATTCTTAGCAGCAAGCGTTACAACTGAGTCGATCCAACCATCAATTAGCGCAAGAACTGTCTCAAGATTTTCCAGCGCAGCCTTCTGGGTGGGAGTCTCTTCCGGCGTAAACATTCCACCGGAGAGGGCAAGTGTCAGCGATTCTGGATTTGCTGGATCTAATTCACCTGAGCTCATCGCTTCTTGAGCTTGTTCAGTGATCGCAGTTATATCTACGCGGATTCCCTTGCCGTAAGAAGCAATCGCGTTCTTAATATATTCGCGGAGCCAGGGAGCGCTCACAAATAATCGAGCTGCAGCCAACTCTCTTAACGCCAGATAAATGCGAACTTCACCTTCATCGATACCTAAACCTGAGCCCCAATTCGCCGCATTCTGTGGGATGAATGCTGGGCGAATCTCTTTAGAGAGAGGTAGCGCAACATCATTTGCGCCAGTCACAGTTGTGGAGAGATTTCCGATGGTCTGGCCAAGTTGGGTGCTGATTAGCGAACTCATAAATGTTCCCATGATTGTTGCAAGGAGTGATTGGAGGATCTGTGCTCCGGCTAGATTCATGCCGAACTGATTCATACCCGACGGATCCATTCCTAACTGATCCAGGGAAATCCCATTATCGCCGAGATTATCTTTTAACATCCCAGCCATCGCATCGCTCATTCCCTCCACAAGTGGGCGAGCGATTTCTTCCCAACCATTTAAAGTCGAATCAATCCAAT
>VGAF01000126.1 GCA_016870855.1 Actinomycetota bacterium
ATGTATTTTCCATCGGCATCTTTTGCAAGTCCGATGATTAATGGGTTAAGAGCGACTATGTATGCCATCGTGAAGAAGGTAACAACGCCACCGCGAATTTCCTGACCTACGGAAGATCCGCGTTCTGAGATTTTGAAGAAGGTATCCAGCATCTTCTGCCTTTCATCTCAACACTAAAGTGAGAGATCGCTAATTTTTTAACGGTGGTGGTTGCGACACCGCGTGGAGGCAGTCCACGGGCTGAGGGAAGAGCCAAAGCTATTTGCTACCGAGTAGTAAGCCGGGAAACGACACCAAAGGAGATTGCTACCGAGTGGCCGATGAAGAGTGCAAAGAGGGCTGTTCCTAAACCAACAGTGCCGCCCAGAAACCACCCCAGGGTGAGAACAGTTAACTCAATACCGAGGCGCACTCGCCCTACCCGAACCCCAGTTCGTTTATGTAGCGCCGTCATCCAACCGTCGCGCGGTCCAGGACCAAGTCCGCAGGTGATGTAAAGGGCAGAGCCAGCGCCAACCATCGATATACCAAAGAGGACATAACCAAGTTGCCAAGGAAATTCTGTTGGCGAAGGAAAAAGCCAAATGCCGATATCAATCGCTCCGGCAATAATCAAGATATTCATTATCGTTCCAAAACCTGGCCGTTCCCTCAAGGGAAGCCACATGGCAAGCACAAAGGCGCTAACCAGGAGAGTCGCAGTTCCAATAGAGACGTTTAGTTGTCCAGAAATTCCTTGCGCGAGAACGGACCAAGGTGCATTTCCTAGCGTGGACTGGATTACTAGCGAATCTCCTAAACCGAATATAAAAAGTCCAACCGAGAGAATTACAACCCGGATGAGAGCAAGATCCCACGTGTGCGATCCAGTCCAAGGCGTTTTCGGAACTGTTTTATGAGGACGAAAGAAGCTCATCCAAGAAATCACTTCGGCACTCTACTCTAAGATAGTCATATGTTCGTTGGCATTGGAACACTCATAAATGTGTTGGCAATTCTCATAGGAACATTTCTCGGTCGATTATTTGGAAATCGAATCAGTTTGCGAACGCGAGATCTGCTTACTGATGTACTTGGAGCAGTCACGCTAATTGGCGCTGCATCCGCTCTCACTTCTCTCTTCAAAAATGAGCTTGCTTCCGCTCTCCCAGATGGCTTTCCTATTTTAATAGTGCTTGGGTCGCTCATCCTTGGTGGGTTACTTGGTTCATGGTTGAGAATTCAAGATCGCCTAAATAACTTGGGAGTCACTCTCAAGGAGCGATTTGCTGCCTCTGAGAACTCAGCTTCCAATGAGAATTTCGTTGCCGGTTTTGTGACCGCATCACTCATCTTTGTGATTGGCCCGCTTGCAATATTGGGAAGCATTAGCGATGGAATGTCTACTGGGATTGATCAACTACTGCTAAAGAGCATCTTGGACTTCTTCGCATCAATTGCATTCGCAGCAAGTTTGGGATGGGGCGTTGCCTTCTCAGCCATTCCAGTCGGCATTTATCAAGCGCTGTGGACCGTTGTTGGGTTTGGCCTCGGCAATATCCTCAATGACTATCAGGTACAGGCAATGACAGCTACCGGTGGAGTTCTCTTATTAGGGATAGCGTTTAAATTGTTGAAAATCAAAGAGATAGCTATCGGTGATTTACTACCAGCCCTTGCTCTTGCGCCACTTCTTGCGCTTTTGGCAGCGAGTATCTAAAAAGTTTTCCCATCGATTACGAAGCGATATTTGACATCGCTAGCAACCGTCTGTTCATAGGCTTCGTTTACGTAATCTGCTCTAGGAGAAGGGAAGTGGATCTATTGACTGATGCGCTTCGCCGCTGGCGCGTGCAGTAACTTTTCGCATGTGATGTCTTCGGCATAAGACTTCGTATGCGACAACATCTCGCCCGCCAGTATCTCCAACGACAACTTGTTCACCTTCTGTGACCATTACTCCGTCGAGGGTTCGCGCATTATGCGTAGCTCGCTCGCCGCACCAGCAGAGCGCCTCGACCTGGAGGGTTTGGACTCGATCTGCCAACTCAACTAGTCGCGCTGAGCCCGGGAAGAGTTTGGTACGAAAATCAGTAAGAATTCCAAAGGCAAAGACATCGATACCTAGGCCGTCTGCGATCCGTGCTAACTGCTCGATCTGTTCGGGTGCATAAAATTGCGCCTCGTCGCAAATGACATAATCGATTCGCACGCCTAGTGATAATTGCTCGACAACGAACTTATGTAAATCCATCTCTTCAGTTACTTCCAGCGCTTCTGAAGTCAGACCTAGCCGTGATGAGATTTTTCCACTTCCGGCACGATCGCGATTGGTGAAGAGCAGACCGGCTCGGCCCCGACTCTGATGATTATGGGCGGTTTGTAGTGCAAGCGTTGATTTTCCACTATCCATTGTTCCGCAATAATAAACAAGTTCTGCCATGGTCTTCGCCGAGTTCCTCAAGTCCTAAGTAGCGAGATTATCTCAACTTCAGGATGTGTTCTGTTAATCAGGGGTCGACCTTGGAGAAATGTGATCTCAAGAAGGAAAATGTGAGCCAAGGTCTTTGCACCGGTATATCCAACCAATTCATGACAGGCCAACGCCGTCCCTCCAGTAGCAAGGACGTCATCGACAATCACGACATTGCTCGTAGGATCTATTAAATCTTTATGCATTTCCAAAGCATCAAACCCATATTCGAGTTGGTAATCCTTGCGGTGTACATCTCGGGGGAGCTTTCCCGGTTTTCTTACCGTCACAAAGCCAATTCCTAACGCCTTCGCCAGCGCCCCGCCGAGAATGAATCCGCGACTTTCAATTCCAACAATCGCTTCCACTTTTGGTGTTATTGCAGAGATCTTTCGAGCCAACTCATCAATAACGACTGAGAACCCTTCGCCATTGGCCAGAAGCGGGGTTATATCTTTAAAGAGGATTCCAGGTTTCGGATAATCAGGTACATCTGCGATTAAGGAGAGCGCTCGCTCTAGCGATGTTGCCACGGCCGGAGCATAACCATCATTAGTGTCCGAAAGGGGACTTGAACCCCTAATCTCTTTCGAGAACTAGCACCTCAAGCTAGCGCGTCTGCCAATTCCGCCACCCGGACAAGAGACGGCATACTTTAGCCCATGGAACTTACCCCTGCTTTACGGGAAGAACTTGAGGCTGATGTTGTAACTCTCTGCCAGGAGTTGATCCGCATCCCGAGCGTTAACTTCGGTGAAGGTAAAGGCGATGAAGAAGCTGCTGCGCATTATGTTGCTGCGAAATTGCAAGAAGTAGGAATTCCTTCAAAGATTTATGAAAGTGCGCCAAAGCGTTGCTCCGTAGTTGCCGAATTGGAGGGAACTGATCCTGCATTTCCCGGTTTAGTTGTCCATGGGCATCTCGATGTCGTCCCAGCTAACGCTGCAGATTGGAGCGTCGATCCATTCTCTGGATTACTAAAGGATGGCTGCATTTGGGGTCGAGGCGCTGTAGATATGAAAAATATGGATGCAATGATTTTGGCAGTCTTTCGACTTTGGGCAAGACATGGATTTAGGCCGAAACGGAAAATAGTAATTGTTTTCTTCGGCGATGAAGAGGCGGGCGGAGTCTTTGGCTCACGAT
>VGAF01000127.1 GCA_016870855.1 Actinomycetota bacterium
GCCAAGAATGTGGCGGGAATGCTTGTCTATGGCGATGCGTCTATTGAGAATGCACGGCGCATTGGAAACATCCAGGAGATTGTTTCGGTCGAGCGCTCCTACGAGCGAATTCTGGGCATCTGGGGTGAGATGTGCACGATTGTGAAGGGCAACTGAGCGCTCTTCAGCCAACCGAATTCCCAAGTTAAACTAGTACCGTCGTGAAAAGTGGTGGGAATGGGCGTGGCACTTACTAAATACTATCGGGAACTCGTTCGGAGACTAGATGCGTTCTCCGGACTGGTATCAGAGCACACATATAACTTCGGTAACCTTCGGAGTGCATCGTCGCTCGAACCGAATGACAAACCTATGCCGAGAGTTGCGTCTGTCGCATGGCGAGCCACGGCTGAGCCCCTGATCGTACTCTGTGTGCTTTTCATCCTAGCCCTGTATTCAAGGCAAGGACAATTTGATGTGATGGCGTTGGCCCCGGAGAGTTATTTCCTCGCGGACTTGCGGAATGTATCGACAACAAACGACGCCGGATTCTTCATGCAGATGGCGTCAACTTGGAAAACAAAGATAATTGAGGGCTTGGGTTTTTGGCAATTGCGACCCTCCGAGCTCCCAGGCTATCTTATTGGCGCTCTATCACTCTTTCTAGCGATAAGCCTTGAAGAAGCCGGACGAATCTTCGTATATATCGCTGTAACGCTAACCGCCTTCTCGGCCTATCTTTTGCTGCTTAGTCTGCGCCAATCTCATCTGGGAATTTTGGTTGCGAGCGCGATCGTGTTCTTCTTCCCAGTCTATGGGCGAACAAGTCTCGGGATGGTTGACACTGACCAACTGAACTTATTTTTTCTTCTACTGATCTTAACCGCACTAATGGCCTCAATACGTTCAAGAAACTTATGGCTTGCAAGTGCTTTCGCTCTGGGTGCGGCCCTCTTATATCATTTATTCACCCTGTGGTACCCCCGTCCGGGCTTTCTTCTGATGTTCCTTGCAACCTATGTTGCGATGCTAGTTTCCCATCAAGAAAAGATTAAACGAGCTTTCGTCCTTCTATGTTCATTCCTGGTTGTTGCGAGCGCTCGAGACTACGGAACAGCATGGCAATCGCTTCAATCTTTCCTGCGACTATATGTCCCGACGGCAACCGACACGGAGGCACTGAGCACAAAAAATCAAAACCTAGTTGATGTTGAAGCATTGATATTCCAGACAATCGGCGAGATATCGGGAGTAACAAAAGACCTCATAAGCAACGACTATGGTAGCGTCATCGCATTTATATGCGCACTGATCGGAATTGTGATTTGGCTCTTCCAAGACTGGAGACGGTTCTCTGTCGCACTGCCCTTCGTCGCATTCCTAATGCTGTATTTTGTAGCTGGGCTGCGTTTCTCCTTCTACGCGGCGCCCCTGACCCTTGTTGGACTTTTCGTAATCCTAGCCAGTGTTGTGAATCCAATTGTGAGGTCCTTAAAAATAAAGTTAGAAAAGCTGCGACGCTACCTCGGAAGCGGGCTCACCAACCCTCACGTTACTGCACAGCCAGGTGCAGCGCCATATAGATATCTCCTCCCAATCCGCATACTTTCGATTGTCCTTATGTTGACAGCCTTGCGGGTTGCCAATGTTTTGCCACCCCCGGGAGTCATACCCCCACCAGTAGTGAGAGCAGAGGAAATCCGGCAGCTCACGAAAGCCCTGACAAATGCGGACCCCAAGAAAGCCATCGTTGTATCGTGGTGGGACTATGGGTATGAAATTCGATATCAGACTGGATTCCAAGTTGTGACAGATGGAGGCAATCCGGCGAACATAAAAAATATCTATATTGCAAGGGCGCTCATCTCCCCAAACTGGAATTACGCCGCCGACGAAATTCGATTTTCTGCCTACTTCGCAGAAGCCGATCTGAGAGAATCCTTCCCAAGAAGACCAGAGTTACAGAAAGCGATAGACCTTCACAAAGATATATACATATTCTTTCCAAGCGACCTACAAGACAAGATGCTTACTATTTTTAACATTGCAACAGCGACAATTCCCAGGGAGTCCCTGCAGGGCTACGATTCAGACAACTCTGCTTTTGTAATCCTGTACCACCAGCAGCCGAGCCGATGGGGACCGTTCGAATTGATTCATGCAAGCAAAGAGGCTGGGGTGATCTACCGCTTAAGGTCTCCAAGCGCATAGGCGCCTCATGGTTAGAAGTCGTAATCACGCAATTCCTTTTCAACCAAGGAAAGGACGCTCCCCCAATCCCCTTCGGAAGACTGCCTGAAAAGGCGCATACTGGCATACCAAGGAGTGTCTTCCCGTCCCAACATCCACCTAAAGTCTGCAACATAGGGAAGCAAAACCCAAGCAGGCTTGTTCAAAGCGCCACTGAGATGCGCAACACTTGTGTCAACACTAATGACAAGATCAAGATTCAAGATCAACGCGGCAGTGTCTGAAAAATCTTTCAACTCACGCGTGTAATCCTTTACATTAAGGCCCCTCAGCAGTGAGGAGTCCCCTTCCACAATTTCTTTTTGAAGACTAAACCAGTTGAAATCGGCCGAGATAAGCCGCGTAAAAAGGTGAAACGGGATACTGCGTCGAGTGTCGTTCTCGTGAAGTGAACTACCAGCCCAAACTATCCCAATTGAACGTTTTTTATTGTTAAAGACAGTACGACTGCGCCAATCAATTCTCTTCGCGGCATCAACAGAAAGATATGGAAAAGTATTCGGAATTGTCTCTATTCTCGTCTTGAACGCGAATGGGAGGCTAAGTAGCGGGCAATGGAAGTCAAACGCGGGGAGCGCGCTGCCTCTATCGATCACACGGTCTACGCCGCTCAGGTGGCTTAGGACCTCTTTGAGGGCAGAGGGAACCTCCAAAAAAATCTTCGCCCCAAGGTTCTTCACGGCCGGCACGTACCTGCAGAACTGAATGGTATCGCCATACCCCTGCTCCGCATGCAACAGTATTGCTCGCCCTCTAAGAGACTCCTCACCGAGCCAAAGCCTCCCCAGAAAACTTCTCTGCGGGGAGGGAAAGTTCTTTAGTTTCCATCTCCACTCGAAAAGCCTCCAGCCTAGGTCGAATTCACCCAAGCGAAGTAAAGTAAGAGCCTTGTTCCAAATTGCCTCTGCGTAGTTAGGCTTTAAGAGAATAGCCTTATCGTAGCTCTCAAGCGCCTCTTCATGACGCATCAAACTCCTGAGTGTGTTGCCGCGCTCAAGCCAAGATTCGGCAAACTCAGGTTGAAGTTGAATCGCCTTCTCATGGCTATCAAGGGCATCTAGATGTCGATTCAGATCGCCTAAAACGATACCACGATTACTAAACACCTCTGCAAATTTTGGATGCAACTCAATAGCGTGGTTGTAGAGAGCAACTGCTTCTTCAAGTAATTTCTTTTTACGAAAGCAGTTGGCTTTATTGGTATAGGCCTCGACCGAGGCTGGATTTATTGCGAGCGCTTGATCGAAGGCTGTAATGGCGCTGTCAACATCCCCAACATTGAAAAGTGACTTCCCATAATTCAGCCAGGCCTTGTCATTTCTTGAGTCTATGCTCAGT
>VGAF01000128.1 GCA_016870855.1 Actinomycetota bacterium
CCGCTATGTCTCTGAAAGAAAAACTACAGAACGATTTAACTTCTTCCATGCGCGCTCGAGATGAGATCCGTTCGAGCACGATTCGCATGATTCTTACCTCGATAAAGAATGAGGAAGTAGCTGGAAAAGAGGCGCGCGATTTAAGCGATGCCGAGATCATTACTGTGTTATCGCGTGAAGCCAAGAAGCGCCGTGAAGCAGCCGAGGCCTTCGATCAAGCTGGCGCTAAGGATCGCGCTGACCAAGAGCGCGCCGAAGGCGGCATTGTCGCCGAATATCTCCCTGCACAATTAAGCGAGTCTGAGATCAAAGAACTAATCAAGGCCGCAATCACAGAAACTGGTGCAAAATCACCAGCGCAAATGGGATTGGTAATGAAATCGCTACAACCAAAGACTGCAGGAAAAGCAGATGGAGGATTGGTCTCTTCATTAGTAAAAGCCGCACTAGCAGGAGGTAATTGATGAAATTCGAATATGCAACGGTTCCACTACTAACACATGCAACAAAACAGATTCTCGATACTTGGGGTTCTGATGGTTGGGAGTTAGTACAAGTAGTTCCAGCTCCCGGCGGCGGAGACCAACTAGTTGCTTACATGAAGCGAGAGATCAAATGACCGATGTCCGTGCAAAGCTCGCTGAATTAGGGCTTACTCTTCCGGTGGCTGCTAAGCCAGTTGCTGCTTATGTCCCAGCAATTAGAACTGGAAACCTTGTGTTTACCGCAGGCCAACTACCGTTAGTTGATGGCGCTATTCCAAGTACTGGAAAAGTTGGCACAAAGGTAAGCATTGAAGAAGCGAAACGACTTGCCCAAGTCTGTGCGCTCAACGCCCTTGCTGCTGTTGAGACTGTCGCTGACGTAAACAAGATTGTGAAGGTAGTTCGCGTTGTTGGATATGTGAATGGCGAGCCTGGTTTTATCTCCCAACCAGCTGTGGTGAATGGTGTGAGCGAGCTTTATCTACATATCTGGGGTGAGGCCGGAAAGCATGCTCGTAGCGCTATTGGGGTTGCAGAACTTCCGCTCGATGCGCCGGTAGAAGTTGAGTTAACTGTAGAGATTGCGGATTAACGACCGCGCTTAAGTAAGCGCTCGTAATCAAGGATCATCACAGCGCGAGCTTCAAGGCGTAGCCAACCGCGTTGTGCGAAATCAGCGAGCGCTTTATTTACAGTCTCACGCGATGCGCCGACTAGTTGTGCCAACTCTTCTTGAGTTAGATCATGATTAACCAAGAAGCCTTCATCTTTCTTAACGCCGAATTTCAAACCAAGTTCAATTAGCGCTTTAGCAACACGACCAGGCACATCTGAAAATACTAAGTCGCCTACAACTTCATTAGTGCGACGAAGCCTTGAGGCGAGGCGCGCAAGAAGATGAAGTGAAACTTCGGGGTGCTCCTTTACCCAAGGAATAACTTTGTCTTGGCCAAGGACCAGTAGTCGAGATTCGGCTACAGCGGTCGCGGTCGCAGTTCGGGGACCCGCATCAAAGAGCGATAGATCGCCGAACATCTCACCAGGGCCAAGAATCATCAAGAGATTTTCGCGGCCATCTTGAGATTTCGTGCCGAGTTTTATCTTTCCGGTAGTGACGATGTAGAGATGATCGCCATCATCGCCTTCTTCGAAGAGGGATTGTCCTTTGCGGAGCTTGACCGGAGACATCGAAGCGCGGAGGGTATTAGCAGCGGCATCATCAAGGCCTTGGAAGATCGGGGCTTTACGAACGACTGATTCATCGATCGCTTCATTTCTCGCTGGCACAGGCGCACCTTACTTTTCACGCACGGATTAGGCAAATTGGACTACCTTTTTCATCATGGCGACAACGCAGATTGAGAAAAAGAAGCGCGCTATGGCCATTTATCGGATTCTTAGCAAGCGTTATCCGAGCGTTCGCTGTGAATTAGATTTTAAGAATCCTTTGCAACTACTAGTTGCAACTGTTCTATCCGCACAGTGCACTGATAAGCGGGTGAACGCTGTAACGCCAGCTTTATTCAAGAAATATAGATCCGCAAAGGATTTTGCCGGTGCAAATATGCGCGAGCTACAAGGGCTCATCAAATCAACTGGTTTCTACCGGGCAAAAGCTAAGAACATAAAGGGCTTAGCAACAATGATTGTCACCGAACACGGAGGAAAAGTTCCTGACACTTTAGAGGAGTTAGTGAAGCTTCCTGGAGTAGGGAGAAAAACTGCAAACGTTGTTCTTGGCCACGCCTTTGATACTCCAGGGATAACTGTTGATACGCATTTCGGAAGGCTAAGTAGGAGATTTGGTTGGACTAAAGAGACTGATCCGGTGAAAGTTGAATTTGAAGTTATGGGGTTGATCCCAAGAAAAGAGTGGACCAATCTCTCCCAGCGGATGATCTGGCATGGTAGAAGAATCTGTCACTCCCGAAAGCCAGCATGTGGCGCTTGCCCGCTTGCAGATATATGTCCTTCATTCGGAATCGGTGAGAACGATAAAGTTAAATCCATGAAGCTAGTAAAGAGCGATGCGGATTTCCGATGATTCTTGATCTGATTCTTGCCGGCTTAATCATCTTTGCAATCGCACAAGGCTTCAATCGCGGATTGCTACCTACCTTATTTGCGCTAATCGGTTACCTAGGCGGCGGAGTCGTTGGTCTATTTATAGCTAAGGAATTTAGCGGGGATTGGAGCGGGGTTGTTTCGATAGTCGCTCTCTATCTGGTTGCGATCTTTGCCGGCGCCCAACTCGGTAGCTGGTTGATGGCAAAAGTGGGAGCGGGCTTTAGAAAACGAATTCTCTTTGGCCCGCTTAAATTCCTAGATTCAGTTCTGGGTGGAGCGCTCGCGTTAATTCAAGTTACGATCTTTGCAGCGATTGTCTTAACGATTATTAATTATCTGCCGTGGGGTCTACCAAATAACTTGATTGAAGATAGCCGGATCTATGAGAGCGTTGCTGGTTTTAATCTTCTTTCTTTCCAGATTGAAGACCTGCTGCGATCAGCTTCATCACATTTGGATCAGCTAAAGTCGTAGCATCACCAACTGCACGATTTTCTGCTACATCTCGTAGTAAGCGGCGCATAATCTTTCCGCTCCGTGTCTTAGGAAGTTCATTTACGACCATGATCTGCTTGGGTTTCGCGATCGCACCGATCTCTTTAGCGACGTGATCACGGAGCGCTTTCTCTAAGCCATCTTTTACAGCCTCGACCCCACCTCGAAGAATCACAAAGGCGACAATTGCTTGGCCAGTTAAGTCATCCTTTGCACCAACAACCGCAGCTTCTGCGACCGCATCATGCGATACGAGCGCTGATTCCACCTCAGTCGTAGAGATCCGATGACCAGAAACATTCATCACATCATCAACTCGGCCTAATACCCAGAGTGCATTATCCGAATCTAACTTTGCGCCATCACCAGCGAAATAGAGCCCTTCATAGCGCGACCAATAAGTCTCTTTGTAACGCTGCGGTTCTTTCCATACCCCGCGCAACATTGAAGGCCACGGCTTATCAAGTACTAGATAGCCACCAG
>VGAF01000129.1 GCA_016870855.1 Actinomycetota bacterium
CGAGGAGCGAATTCAAAGATGACTTCGGAACAAGTCCTCTCGATCCGTAATCTCTCGGTAAATTTCGGTGGACTTAAAGCGCTCTCAAATGTAAGTATCGACCTCAATCAAGGTGAAGTTCTCGGTTTAATCGGGCCAAATGGTGCGGGTAAAACGACGGTCTTTAATGCCCTATCTGGTCTTGTTGAGCCAGCAAGTGGTTCATTAGAACTCTACGGAAGAAAATCTAAGTGGCTCAAGCCTCACCAACTAGTCACAAATGGTATTGCCCGCACACTACAAGGAGTTGGACTCTTTCCAGATCTAACAGTTATTGAAAATGTAATGATGGGCGCACAAGTTTCAGCGAAGGCTGGACTAGTTCAATCTTTCCTCGGCTTTGCCGAGCACGATGAAGATCATCTACGCGAATTGGCTCAAACAGCCCTTGAACGAGTTTATGTTGGAAGTCTTGCCGAAAGGCGGGCCGATACGCTCGCTTACCCTGATACAAAACGGGTTGCAATCGCTAGGGCGCTTGTAAGTAATCCAAGAATTCTCTTACTAGATGAACCAGCCGGCGGATTGGGCCCACAAGATATTGAGTGGCTCAATGGCCTGATTAGAAATATAAAGAGTCATACCTCAATCATTATTGTTGAACATCATATGGATGTTGTGATGTCTATTTGTGATCGAATCTCTGTACTTAACTTTGGTGAGTTAATTGCATCCGGATCTAAAGATGAAGTGCGTAATAGCCCAGATGTCATAGCAGCTTACTTGGGCTCAAAGAAAGCAGGTGCTAAGTGAGTTCACTCGTTGTTAGCAACCTGACTGTCAGCCATGGAGCAATTAGGGCTTTAAGAGATATTAGTTTTGAGGTTCAAGAGGGCGAATTAACTGCAATTATCGGGGCAAATGGAGCCGGTAAAACAACGTTGCTTCGTACCCTGTCTGGATTAAAAGACGCTGAAAGTGGAACTGCAACTTGGCGAGATCGAAATATTCTCGGTAAGCGCCCAGAAGATCTTGTCCGCCGAGGAATTTCACACGTCTCTGAAGGAAAATCTGTTATCCCAGAACTTACCGTGAGAGAAAACTTAGTAATTGGCGGATTGTGGCGACGAGACAAAAGTGGAACTGAGAGAGCAATCAAAGAGGCAGTAGAGCTTTTCCCTCGACTTGGTGAGCGTATGTCGCAGAGCGCAAACACGTTATCTGGTGGCGAACGTCAGATGCTTGCGATTGGTCGCGCTCTCGTTTCTCGTCCGAGACTTCTTTTACTAGATGAGCCTTCACTAGGTCTTGCACCATTGATTATTGAGCAGATCTTTGCTGCTATAAAGAATTTACAGAAAAGTATGAATCTCACCGTTGTCCTAGTAGAGCAGAACGCAAATAGCGCGCTAGAAATCGCCGATACCGGAGTTATCCTCAATCTTGGCGAATTGGTTGCATCCGGAAACGCGGGGGAACTTCTTGAAGATCCTGCGCTCAAGTCAGCATATTTGGGGTATTAAATGAGAAATCTATTGGGAACGCTTCTAATCGGACTCACTCTGGGATCGGTTTATAGCTTGATGGCGCTCGCTCTCGTTCTAGTCTGGCGATCGACTCGAGTAGTTAACTTTGCACAAGCAGGCCAAGCAATCGTGACTACATATATTGCATACGAAATTGTGACTAGAACTGGTGTGTTTTGGCTCGCCGTCCTCTTTGCAGTTGCTGCCGGAGCGTTAATTGGCGCCGGCGTTGAATACTTTTTGATGCGCACTCTCTTTAGACATGTAGATGAGGGCCCGGTTGCTGCTCTCGCTCCCGTGATTGCAACCCTAGGTCTGCTGGGAGTCATTAGAAGTATCGTGGGAATGATTTGGGGCAATGATTTTCGAAGTTTCTATTCGCCGGTTTCCACAGATAACTTTGTACTTGCTGGCGAAACCATACCTTTCTCACGCTTAAATTTGTTGATTATTCTCGCCACAGTTGTTGTAATGATTATTTTCTCAATCATCTTCCAGCGAACTGATCTTGGTCTCTCGCTAAGAGCGGCTGCTTTCCAACCTGAGATTGCAAGATTGGCTGGAATTCGAGTTGGACCAATTCGCACACTCGGTTGGGTATTTGCCGGTGTTGCGGGCGCAATTGCAGGTGTATTGGTTACCCCAACAACAATTCTCTCTCCAAACTCACTAGATCTATTGCTGGTCTTTGGTTTCGTTGCGGCAGTTATTGGCGGGCTAGAGAGTTTGCCGGGCGCAGTCTTAGGTGGATTGGTCTTAGGTCTCGGAGTTTCAATTGTCCTCAACTATGTCGGAACATCGCTTGTATTCCCATCCATATTCGTCGTTCTAATCATTTCGCTAATTGTTAGGCCTAACGGCTTATTAGGAAATAAGAAGGTGCGAAGTGCATAAGCTCTCTACTAAGAAAGCATTAATCGCATTTGTAATTTTCGGATGGATATTGGTCATAGTTGCAGATCGAGTTGATGAACTTCGCGTCTATCAAGGCGCCACAATTGCAATCACAACTCTCTCGATCGCATCCATCATTTTGCTAACTGGATACTCCGGACAGGTCTCACTCGGACATGGCGCATTTCTCGCCTTTGGTGCTTACGCTGCTGCGTTGGCACAGACTTACTGGCAATCGCCGTTTTGGTTCACACTTCTTGTCGCAGTCATGGTCTCCGCTGCATTTGGTTTTATCTTGGGCTTTGCCGCCGGGCGTTTATCGGGTCCATACCTCGCGGGCACGACGCTTGCGTTAGCAGTTGGGCTACCAACTCTGGCAAACCAATTCTCATTCCTCGGCGGAGAGACTGGACTTGTATATGACGCAGGTTTGCCGCCAGCGAGATTTGGCGAAGAGTTCACTCTTTATAAATGGTTCTTCTGGATTGCTGTATTTGTAGTTTTGATTGCGATGTTCTTACTTAGGAATCTACTTAACAGTAGATTTGGACGGACTTGGAAATCCCTTAGGGCTAACCCCACTGCCGCAGCTTTATGTGGGGTCAATGTCGCCCAATCCAAGGTCATGGCCTTCACCATAAGCGCCGGTGTGGCAGGACTATCAGGGGCCCTCTTGGGGATGATTAGCATCGTCGCCCCGAGCGCCTTCCCGCTTAGCCTCTCATTCACAATCATTACAGGGGCGATTCTGGCTGGCGTTACCAGCCTCCTAGGTAGCATGCTTGGCGCCGTAGTTCTCGTGGTGATTCCCGAAATCGCCGATGTGATCTCACATCAATTAGGTGATTCCGAGAAGGTCGTCACGAACCTGCCTGGCTTCATTATCAGCGTGCTGCTGATTCTGACGGTCCTCTTCTCGCCTAACGGCCCAGCCGAGGCGATGCGGAAGCGTCGGGAGCAGCATGCGAAACATTGAAGTTTGGTAGAAAAACAAACCCTCGATGGAAGGAAAGTAATGATCAGCTTACGACGCAAGAAGACAATTCTTGCAGCGGTAGCAGCCACCTCACTTGCACTCGTTGCAAGCTCGGTTCCTGCTAATGCAGAAGTAGGTGTTTCATCCACGCAG
>VGAF01000130.1 GCA_016870855.1 Actinomycetota bacterium
GCTGTGGCGCGCTGGGATTTGGAAAACAATTAATTGGCCAATCCCCACAATTTGCCTTTGCCGATCTGCAAGAGAAAACCGCTGAACAAGTATTTAAGGTTCTTGGTGAACTTAAGGGTGGCGCAATGAAGTTTGGTCAGGCGCTCTCTGTTTTCGAAGCAGCTCTCCCAGAAGAAATTGCGAAGCCTTATCGCGAGACCCTAGTTAAACTGCAAGAGGCTGCGCCACCACTTCCAGCTCGAGTTGTACATAAAGTTCTCGCCAAAGAGTTAGGTGAAGATTGGCGCGATAACTTCGCTGAGTTCGAAGATAAGCCAGCTGCCTCGGCATCGATCGGACAAGTTCATAAGGGACGATGGAAAGATGGTCGCCCAGTTGCGGTAAAGATCCAATATCCCGGCGCTGCTGATGCTTTGATCTCAGATCTAAATCAAATCGAACGCTTCTCGAAGATATTCCAACTCTTCATGCCCGGCCTTGAGATGAAGCCGCTCCTTGAAGAGCTTAAAGCGCGGATCATTGAAGAGGTTGATTATCAATTCGAAGCCGAGGCACAAAAGACTTGCTGGGATGCTTATGAAAACGATCCAGATATCGCTATACCTAAAGTTGTCTTTGCAACCGACAAAGTTCTAGTAAGTGAGTGGTTAGAGGGAACACCGCTCGCTCGAGTAATCGCAGAAGGCAACCAAGAAGAGCGGAATAACGCGGGTATAAAGCTGGCGCGATTCCATTTCACTGCGCCAATGCGCGCCGGGTTACTTCACGCCGATCCTCATCCCGGAAACTTCCGCATCCTTGCCGATGGCCGCCTTGGCGTTCTTGATTTCGGTGCATGTAATCGTCTGCCCAATGGATTCCCGGAGCCATTTAAGAATCTGCTCCGTAACGCGCTCGAAGGTGATGCGCTCGCGCTCTACAACGGATTTAAAGAAGATGGATTCATACTCCCAGAAGTAGATGTTGACCCACAGTTAGTGCTGGATTACTTGCTTCCGCTCGTTGAACCGCTCCGCACTCCATATTTCGAATACACCCGCGAGTGGCTCCGCGAACAGAGCGTCCGCGTTGGCGATCCGAGAAATCCAACTGCGAAGATTGGTTTCCAGTTAAATCTTCCCGCGGAATATGTATTAATCCATCGCGTGACTCTTGGCACCACCGGAATTTTCTGCCAGCTCCGCGCTCAAGGAAACTTCCGCGATGAGGCACTCTCCTGGTTTCCTGAGATTGCGCCTTCACGCCTTCGCTAATTCTTCACTTAATCACGAGTTACGCGAATCTTGTCGAACGTTCCACTCTCAAGGACTTGAATTGTCATTCCTTCGACCGTGACTTTGTCGCCTTCGTATAGCAAGGGATCTGGGAAAGGTTGAGCTTGGCATGGATAAGCGAGACTCGAAGCAGTTCTGCCCTTTGGAATTGCAGGAGTTAAGAAGTTCTCGCCGTGACCTAAAGTTGCATCGTATGTATAAACGAGCACGCCATTTCTATCGCTCGGCCCACAGGAAAACTTTGTAACTCGTCGAGATTCAATGAGAACCGCTTTTGTGCCAGATACTGGAATTACGGCGAATTTCATCCCGGGTTCGGCATTACTAAGGGGAACCAAAGTTATCTCGAAGCCAGCCCAGCTTGCAGTGCTTGTTGAGGAGCTTGACGTGGCACTTGATGGGCTTGGCGAAGGAGTTACATTTCCGGGGGTCGATACATTGTTTTTTGACCAGCGAAGTTGGCTCTGAATATTCAAACACCAAAATTCTCCAAAGGAGTTTCGAATGATTTCATTTTCCTTGTAGCAACTCTTGTTGCTTAAGTCGCTTGAAGTGTCCGTCGACGTGGATTGCGGAAGTGGACTTGTAAATTCTTTGCAGAACACTTTCTCATCAGGTAGCCAGGCTGCTATGAAGCGAAGCCATCCGCTCAGTTCTCTGCTCATCGCATCTTGATTTCCCATTAGATCCAGAGGGTGAAAGAGGCTAGGTTCGCCTCTCGAAACACCAATGTGCGGTAATCCCATTGCATGGCCAAATTCGTGGGCCCAGTATGACCAATATTGCCTTCCGGGTTGATCAAAGAAGCGTCCCGGTATTGAGAATGAAGCTACCGCGCCTTCGCTTGTAACCATTTCCTTTACATCTTTGTCCCAAGGAAAACCTTGTGAAGTCTCATTTAGAAATGTTTGGCCTTTGGGAAGAATGAAGTTAACCGTCTGAACGCCCGTAAAGTTGAACACGGGATCAGCTGAAGTCATTGCATCTTTCCAGAGTTTGATTCCATTTGGCTCGCGATCGAGGTTATTGGAGTTTTGAATTTTGTATTCCGTCGAGGGGCGAGGTAGGCGCACCCAACTATTTTGAACAATCCATTCAATCTTGAACTTGCCTTCGCTAACTGTGCTGTACCAATCAGTAAGTAACTTCATCTGTTCATCTACTCGTACACGAAAATTTGACTCACCAGGAAGATCTTGGAAGTCAATCGGAATTAAGGCCCACTTGACCGTGCCATCTTTCGGAGTTAAAGAATTCCATACCGGAAAACCAGCACCGGTCATACCTCGAGAATTACTTGCCTCTTTGATCTTGCACTTTTCGACATTGTCGCTAGAAATCGACGGTGGCTGGTAGGTCACTTTCTTCACTGTCGTAGCGGGCTTTCCCGCAGCATCTGAAGAGGACTTAGATGTTGTCCCTTTGCTCCAAACTAATTTCTTACCGCTCTTTGTACAGGTGAACTTCTTTCCTTGATAATTCTTAGTTGCTCCAACTTTAGGACAAATTGCACCAGTCTTCGGTGGGTTAGCGGCTTGAACGGGAGCCGCAGAAAAGATGAGAGATATAACAATTCCAGGGATTAATCTCTTCACGAGGCGAGAGGGTAACCAAATCCGGTTACCCTTCATAGCACCCTCTAGAAACTAAGCCCCGATCAATTCGCGATTTAAACGTGGTCGACCTGGCATCCGCTTTGCGGCGATAACCTGGCCATCTTCGAAGAGCTCGCCACCCCAAACGCCACAAGGCTCTTCGCGCGATAACGCGCCTTGCAAGCACTCGCGCTTTACGGGGCAACCACCGCATAGGGATTTGGCATAGGCGATTTCTTCGCTCTTCTCCGAGAAGAAAACTTCTGGATTGGAGTTATGGCATGGCAGGGTAAATGCATTCTCATCACCGTAAATTCCAGTGACTGCATCCAAACCGATCTTGGCATCTTCGCCCTCGGCCCAACCTGGTACCAATAGTTCGCTGAAGAGAACTGTCATCGTTCTCACCTTTGCCTTCCCTTTTTCTTTTCTTTCTATTACGTGGTTCCTGAATTCGCATGGGACTTACCCCATGCGATCAATTGAGATAAAGAAAAAGGGGCCTGAATCCTTTTGGATTCGAGGCCCCTGGCTTCTCTATCTCGAGGTT
>VGAF01000131.1 GCA_016870855.1 Actinomycetota bacterium
TTGTTTCAGCAGCGAGAGCCGAGTCAACACCTGTTAGTGCGGTGAAGTTGTTTGGTAGATAGGTATAAGTTGCAAGACCTACAAGGACTGCAGAAATAACCGCAGAGATAAAAAATGAGCGATTAATTGCGCTCATCGCGCTCTTATCGGTTGAGCGATGTCGAGTAAGGAAGATTCCGAGGATCGCGGTAAGGATTCCGATAGCTGGAACGATAAGTGGATAGACGAGACCACTATCTCCGAAAGCGGCCTTGCCTAAGATGAGTGAGGCAACAAGGGTTACCGCATAGGACTCAAATAGGTCGGCTGCCATTCCAGCGCAGTCGCCAACATTGTCACCAACGTTATCTGCGATTGTTGCAGCGTTACGTGGGTCGTCTTCAGGGATGTGTTTTTCAACTTTGCCTACGAGGTCGGCGCCAACATCGGCAGCCTTAGTGAAGATGCCTCCGCCAACGCGCATGAACATGGCGAGCATCGCTGCGCCAAAACCAAAACCTTCAAGAACAGCTGGGGCATCGGCGCGGTAGATAATGACAACGACTGAAGCTCCAAGAAGGCCAAGACCAACAGTCATCATTCCCACGACGCCTCCGGTGCGGAAGGCAATTTGAACAGAGCGCTCGGCTGAGACTTGGCGAGCTGCTTCGGCGACGCGCACATTTGCGCGAACAGCGAGCCACATACCTTGGTAGCCAACGATTGCTGAGAAGGCAGCGCCAATTAAGAAGAAGATGGAGCGACCGATTTTTACATCCATATCGCCAGGAAGAGCAAAGAGAAGAACGACGACTATTACGACAAAGAACGAGAGAGTACGGAACTGGCGAGCGAGATATGCGGCTGCGCCTTCTTGAACGGCAGCAGCGATCTCTTGCATCTTTGCTGTTCCATCAGATGCGCTAAGAACCTGAGCGCGAAGTGCGAATGCAATTGCGAGGGCGACTAGTGAAACCCCAAGAATTAGGTAAACCAGATTCAAATTGTTTCCGGTTACTTCCACGAGTGAGTTAGCCGTTAGGTTGGCTCTCATATCTCCTCCAGTTAACTATTTGGACACGAGACAGCGCCACCTGTGTCGGCGCTGCGCACAATGAGGTCAAGTGTAAGCGGAGGACCCTGCCAGTTACCTAATTTATGCGGGGATGGTGGAAATTAAAGACCTAAATCACTCAGAGAGTAGGCAGAGAGGTATTTCAAGCCGTTGCTCTCAACTTTCTCTTTTGCTCCTCTTTCTACAATAACTGCAACTCCAACAACTGTTGCACCAGCTTCTCTAAGCGCTTCAACGGCAGTAAGAACAGAACCACCAGTTGTCGATGTGTCCTCTACCGCTAAGACTCTCTTACCCTTTACGCCAGGACCTTCGATTCTTCGTTGTAAACCATGCGCTTTCTCTGATTTGCGAACTACAAAGGCATCAAGTTTTCTTCCTTGTCTCGCAGCCGCATGAAGCATTGCTGTAGCTACAGGATCCGCTCCAAGGGTTAATCCGCCAACAGCTTCATAATCAAGATCTTTAGTTAGTTCCAACATGACTTCACCTACAAGTGGTGCGGCGACTGCATCTAAAGTGACTCTACGGAGATCCACATAGAAATCTGCTTCTTTACCGGAAGAGAGAATTACTTTGCCGCGAACAACTGTTTTGGTAAGGATTTCTTCTTTTAAAGCATCTCTTGCAGTGCGCACTTTACTTCCCTAGAAATTCTTTGACTTGTTCTTTGGTGAACTCTGCAATATCTTCATTTGATGAAAAGTTTCTATACCAGTCCGATGTCCAGTCAACAGATTCCTGGAATGTCAGCTTATTTCTCCAGCCTAACTTCGAAAATGCTTTCTCAGAGCTCAAGGCTAAGAAGTTAGCTTCATGGAGCCCGTCGCCATCTAATGGTGAAAAAGTACTTCCTGGAAATGCTGTGAAGAATTGGTCGGTGACATCTTTGACAGTTCTGTAGTCCTCCGATTCCGGCCCAAAATTCCAAGAGTCAGAAGGAAGACCACCTAAAGCCTTATCTATAAGATGGATGTACCCGTTTAAGCAATCTAGGACGTGTTGCCAAGGGCGCACGGCCAGAGGATTTCGGATTTGAGCCGGAGACTTTGCAACAAGTGATCGATATAGGTCTGGAATTAGACGATCGCGAGAGAAGTCACCACCGCCAATTACATTTCCGGCACGAGCAATCATTATCTTCTTCTTGGAGACACTTCTGCTCCAGGATTGGGTTAGTAAATCTGCCATGGCTTTGGATGTTGAATATGGGTCTGTGCCACCGAGAGGATCACTTTCGACAAAGGCTTTTTGTTTCTCTTCGTTTCGATAGACCTTATCTGTGGTTATAACCACTACTGCCTCTACGGTTTCACATGCTTCACATGAGTCTAGAAGATTTAGTGTTCCATCGACATTAACTGAAAATGTCTCTGTGGGTTCGAGATAGGAGTAGCGAACTAAAGGTTGTGCAGCAAGATGAAAAACAACATTTGGACTAACCTCTGCAATAAATCCGCTTAATTTTGATTTATCTCGTATATCCGCATAAAGCTCTCTCGAAAGCATTTTGGAAACCCCAGTGGAGTTGAACAAACTTTCTGGTTCTGGCGCGAGAGCAAAACCTGAGACATCGTGACCAAGCTCCTTCAGGAGAATTGTCAACCAAGAGCCCTTAAAGCCAGTATGGCCAGTTATTAGAATTCGCATAATCAGTACTTCTTCATAAACTCAGTGATTGTTTCAATTACAAAATCCAGCATTTGTGTTGTTAATCCTGGGAAAACTCCGATCCAGAATGAACGATTCATAACCACATCTGAATTTTTTAGGTCACCAACTACTCTAAAGTCAACATTTCTATAGGCGGGCTGCTTGACTATATTCCCTGCAAACATAAGTCTGGTGCCGATTTTCTTGTCGTCCAATAGCCGCAGGAGTTCTTCGCGATTCGCCGGATGTCTTGGATCTAGAGTTATTGGGAACCCAAACCATGAGGGTTCAGATTTTCTAGTCGCCCTCGGTAAGAGTAGGCCTTCGACATTTTCTAAACCTTTGCTTAAATAATCAAAGTTCTCTTTGCGGCGAGCGATGAAGTTATCTAGCTTTCCAAGTTGTGACAGGCCAAGCGCCGCCTGCATATCTGTCGCTTTTAGGTTGTACCCGATATGACTATAAATATATTTGTGATCGTAACCAAGAGGCAGATCGCCTAGCTGCCATTCAAATCTCTTCTGGCACGTGTTGTCTTTGCCGGTTTCACAATAACAATCTCTTCCCCAATCT
>VGAF01000132.1 GCA_016870855.1 Actinomycetota bacterium
AGGACGCAAGATGTCTCACACGGGGCAGGACAGAGCCGGCCAGTAAATTCGGGGAAGTTATTTGTGGCATGGAGACGATCAATTGCATCAACTTTTTCGTTTCGCCAAATCAAATCATTCCATTCAGGAATCAGATTCCCTAGCGGGCAACCTTGGTGACAGAACGGGATACCGCAATCCATACAACGACCAGCTTGACGTTGGAGCGATGAGAATTCTTGTTCTTCATAAACTTCGCGCCAATCCCTTATGCGCACATCAACTGGGCGGCGCTTGGGGGTCTCTCGTTCAAACTTCATGAATCCTTTTGGATCAGCCATTTAGCACCTCCATGATTGCGCGCTCTTGGTCTTTGCCGGACTTTTCCGCTTCAGATATGACTTTTAGAACTCGTGCATAGTCGCGCGGCATGACTCTTGTAAATCGCATGACTGATTTACCCCAATCCTTAAGTAATTCTGCGGCCACATTCGAACCAGTCTCTGCAGAGAACTTCGAGATGATGCTCTCTAGTCGAGAATAATCCTCGGCCGGAACTTCCTGAAGATCGACCATCTCGGTATTTACCAGGCGAGGATCTAGATCTAGCAGATAGGCAACTCCACCCGACATGCCCGCGGCAAAATTTCTTCCCGTCTTTCCTAGTACTACAACTTCTCCGCCAGTCATGTATTCGCAGCCATGATCGCCTGCGCCTTCAACGACAGCAATCGCGCCAGAATTTCTCACACAGAACCGCTCGCCCACAATTCCGCGGACAAAGATTTCACCGCTCGTTGCACCGTAGCCAACGACATTTCCAGCGATGACATTCTTCTCAGAGTCAAAGAGCGCCTTTTCATCAGGTCGCACAATCACTCTTCCTCCAGATATCCCTTTCCCTAGGTGATCATTTGTGTCGCCATACAGGCGAATGGTGAGTCCGCGGGGGATAAATGCACCCAGTGATTGACCGGCTGATCCATGAAGTGTCACTTCGATCGTATCTTCCGGTAATCCCCCGCCGCCAAATCGTTTTGTGATTTCAGAGCCAAGAATTGTTCCTACAGTGCGATTCCTATTTCTTATCGGCAGCGAAATAGCTAGATGCTCTCCGGTTAGAAGTGCAGGTTCAGCTAGCTTAAGGAGTTCATTATCCAGCGCACCGGATAAACCGTGATCTTGTTCAACTTCCTTTTTGCGCGCTTTGTATTTAGTGTCATCTGGAAACTTGAGAATCGGCTCAAGGTTAAGTCCTGATGCTTTCCAGTGATCAATTGCCTTTTTCGTATCTAGCAACTCGACCTGGCCAATTGCTTCAGCGAGCGTTTTAAAGCCAAGTTTGGCGAGCCATTCACGGACCTCTTCGGCAATATACTCAAAGAATGTTTGAACAAATTCAGGCTTACCAGTAAAGCGCTCGCGAAGTTTTGGGTTCTGTGTTGCAACACCAACGGGGCAAGTGTCCAGATGGCATACGCGCATCATCACGCAACCAGAAACGACTAAGGGCGCAGTCGCAAAGCCAAACTCTTCTGCGCCAAGAAGGGCGGCGATAATTACATCTCTTCCGGTCTTCATCTGACCATCAGTTTGAACAACAATTCGATCGCGTAACCCATTAAGGATTAGCGTCTGTTGCGTCTCAGCTAGTCCTAATTCCCAAGGCGCACCAGCATGCTTTAGCGATGTAAGCGGAGAAGCGCCAGTTCCACCATCATGACCAGAGATGAGGACTACATCTGCATGCGCTTTACTTACGCCGGCTGCGACTGTTCCCACTCCAACTTGCGCAACAAGCTTTACATGGATTCGGGCATCGCGATTTGAATTTTTTAGATCGTGAATTAATTGAGCGAGATCCTCAATTGAATAGATATCGTGATGAGGTGGCGGAGAAATCAAACCAACGCCCGGGGTGGAGTGACGGGTCTTTGCAATCCAGGGATAGACCTTATTTCCTGGAAGTTGTCCTCCCTCCCCTGGCTTAGCGCCTTGCGCCATCTTTATCTGTATGTCATCAGCGTTTACAAGGTACTCACTTGTGACGCCAAATCTCCCGGAGGCGACTTGCTTTATTGCCGAACGTTTCCAGTCGCCATTCTCTAGTGGCTTGTAGCGCTCTGGATCTTCGCCACCCTCTCCCGTATTTGATTTAGCGACAAGGCGATTCATCGCAATGGCAAGAGTTTCGTGGGCTTCTTGCGAGATGGATCCGTAAGACATCGCGCCGGTTGAGAATCGTTTTACTATCTCCGAGACTGGTTCGACTTCCTCGATCGGAATTGCGCTACGGACACCCTCTTTAAATGTAAAGAGTCCGCGTAGCGTCATTAGCGCTTTAGATTGTTCATCGATTCTAGTTGTGTAGCGCTTGAAGATGTCATAGCGCTTTGAGCGAGTGGCGTGCTGGAGCGCAAAAACTGTTTCTGGATCAAATAGATGCGGCTCACCATCGCGACGCCATTGGTACTCACCACCAATAGGTAGTCGCTTCGTATTTGGAATCTCACCGCCCGGTGGGTAGGCGATGTGATGTCGCTTGATAGTTTCTTCAGCAATTACATCTAATCCAACTCCGCCGAGTCGAGAAGTTGTGCCAACGAAGTACTCATCGATCAATTCTTGGGAAAGACCAAGCGCTTCAAAAACTTGAGCGCCGGTGTAAGAAGCGATTGTGGAGATTCCCATCTTCGACATGACCTTCAGTACGCCTTTGCCGAGCGACTTGATTAAGTTGTAGACAGCTTTCTCGGCAGAAACATCAGTGATTACACCTTGAAGCACAAGATCTTCAGCAGACTCCATCGCTAAGTAAGGATTGACCGCCGCCGCTCCATACCCAATCAAAAGCGCCACATGATGGACTTCGCGTACTTCACCAGTTTCAACGACTAGACCAACTTTGGTTCTAGTTTTCTCGCGGATGAGATGGTGATGTACCGCAGCAGTTAATAAGAGCGAAGGAATAGGAGCGTTCTCGCCATCTCCATCGCGGTCAGATAAAACAATTATCCGCGCGCCCTCATTGATGGCATTTGAGACTTCTGCTGTGATTTCTTCTAGTCGATCCTTTAACCCTTGTCCACCCTCAGCAATTTGGAAGAGCCCGCGCACTACATGTGCAGATAGCCCAGGATGGCTACCATCAGCATTTACATTTATTATCTTTGCGAGCTGATCATTATCAATGACCGGAAA
>VGAF01000133.1 GCA_016870855.1 Actinomycetota bacterium
CATTCAATAGGCTAGCCGCATGAGAAACCCAACCCCTGCAGATAAATTCACATTCGGACTCTGGACTGTCGGCTGGCAGGCGCGTGATCCATTTGGCGATGCGACTAGAGCAGCCTTGGATCCAGTTCGCACAGTTAGTGAATTGGCCGATCGCGGCGCTTATGGAGTTACGTTCCATGATGATGACTTGAGCCCTTTTGGTTCAGGGTTGAGTGAACGAGCTGCGCATATTGCGCGATTTAAGAAAGCTTTGGAGTCAACTGGGATGAAGGTTCCGATGGCGACCACAAATCTCTTTAGCCATCCAGTATTTAAGGATGGAGCATTCACCTCAAATAATCGCGATATTCGTCGCTATGCAATCCGTAAGGTGATGATAAATATCGAACTTGCGGTTGAGTTAGGTGCAAAAACTTATGTCTGCTGGGGAGGACGCGAAGGTGCAGAGACTGATATCGGAAAAGATCCAGTCATCGCCCTTGAGCGGATGCGTGAAGCGTTTAATTTGCTTGGAGAATTTGTAACTGATAAGGGTTATGACATCAAGTTTGCACTTGAACCAAAACCAAATGAGCCCCGCGGAGATATCTTCCTTCCCACAATCGGCCATGCACTTGCCTTTATCAACTCACTCGAGCGCCCAGAACTTGTTGGCCTAAACCCAGAAGTTGGTCATGAGCAGATGGCTGGTCTTAATTTTGTTCATGGAATTGGTCAAGCGCTGTATCACAAAAAGCTCTTCCATATCGACCTTAATGGCCAACATGGACCTAAGTACGATCAAGATCTTGTCTTTGGCCATGGTGATTTGAAGTCCGCTTTCTTCCTTGTTGATCTCTTAGAACGCTACAAATATGACGGTCCGAAGCATTTCGATTACAAACCTATGCGGACCGAGAACGATGAGGGGGTTTGGGCTTCAGCAACTGCAAATATGCGCACCTACTTAATCCTGCAAGAGCGAGCTACCGCATTTAGAAATGATCCTCGCACAAAAGCAGCCCTTGAAAAGTCAGGTGTAAGTGAATTACTGCAACCAACTATCAGTAGTGGTGAAAGTTGGCGCGAGATTGCAAACGAGAACTTTGATGTCGAAGTTGCTGGTAAGCGCGGTTATCACTATGAAGAACTCGATCAGCTTGCACTTGAATACTTAATTGGCTCCTTCTAGCGTAATGCCCATAGTTGCAGGCGTTGATTCTTCAACCCAGTCTGTAAAAGTTGTACTGCGCGATGCGGACACCGGCGAATTAGTAGCCCAGGCAAGTGAGCCTCACCCAGATGGAACCGAGGTAGATCCAAAAGCCTGGGAAGTTGCGTTGGAGAGCGCACTAGCGAAGGTCGACCAATACAAGATTGATGCAATTTCCATCGCCGGTCAGCAACATGGAATGGTCGCGCTAGATAAAAATGGAGAAGTTCTTCGCAAAGCGTTACTTTGGAACGATACCCGTTCCGCAAATGCCGCCGAAGAATTAAATCGCGAAATCCCAGATATCCATATTCGAACTGGCTCTCGCTTAGTTGCTTCATTTACAGCAAGCAAAGTTCGCTGGTTGTATGACGCCGAACCTGATAACGCAAACAGATTGGCCGCGGTTGCACTTCCACATGATTGGCTCTCTTGGCGCCTTTCGAGTTCAAAGAATCTAGATTCACTTTTTACTGATCGCTCTGATGCATCTGGTACCGGCTACTTCAATCCAGAAACCAATACATACGACCTCGAAATCATGGCGAAGGTGAGAAACGGTAAGAGCGCTTTCCTAGCTCCCAGAGTCTTAAAGCCAAATGAGTTTGGTGGAGAAACAACTTCCGGTGTTCCGATTGCCGCAGGAGCCGGAGATAACGCAGGAGCAGCACTTGGGCTAGGAGCAAAAGTAGGCGACTTGGTCATCTCGCTTGGCACTAGCGGAACCGCATTCGCCGTCTCCGCTAATCCAACAAAGGATCCAACCGGAGAAGTAGCTGGTTTTGCTGATGCAACTGGAAATTTCTTACCACTTGCCTGCACTTTAAATGCCGCAAAAGTATTTGCTTCGATTGCCAAGATGCTAAACATTAGCCTTGATGAATTTAGTGAACTTGCGCTAAGTGCGAAGAGTGGAGCGGGTGGGATCCGTCTGCTTCCCCACTTTGACGGCGAGCGCACACCTAATAGACCCAATGCTCGAGGAAACTTCTCAGGAATAACAAGTGAAAATCTAACAAGAGAAAATTTAGCCCGCGCCGCTATTGAAGGTGTTGTCGCCGGAATGGTTTATGCCGCAAATTCCCTGAAGCGCGAAGGTTTTCTCCCCATGAGAATTCTTCTTATTGGAGGGGCGGCAAAGAGCCTTGCTGTTCAAGAGATAACTGCTGAGATGTTCACTTCAGTTATTCATCTTCCGGATGCGGGTGAATACGTGGCAGATGGCGCTGCTCGCCAGGCAGCTTGGGCGCTCTCAGGCAAGAATGAAATCCCAAATTGGCAGCACGGAAACCTAAAGAGTATTCAGCCAAAAAGTGGCGAGAAAGAGTTAGTTGAAAACTATCTCGAGTTAATCTCTAACGCTTAGTTTAAACTCCATCGAACCGTTACCGTAACAGTAACTTCAGTTTCACCAAGATCAATTTGGGTTGCATCGGCTGATGCAGCTTTCTCGCTCACCATGGGAAATGTATAGACGGGAGCATTAACCTCAGTAAGGTAAATAACTCGACCAAGTGATGCGCCCAAATATTTCGCGTAAGAGTTAGCTCGAGATCTCGCATCGGCTACCGCCGCTTCACGCGCTTTCTCAGTTGCTGCAGCACCATTTGCCAAGAACGGTGAAACTCCATTCATCTGGACTGAATCTTCACCAGCATCAACCACTGCATCAATAACAGCACCCGCGCTCTCGGCCTTACGAACAACGACTGTAAATGATTGGGTTGCTCTATATCCGATCAACTGTTGACCTTTATCTTGGGAATAGTTGTATTCCGGA
>VGAF01000134.1 GCA_016870855.1 Actinomycetota bacterium
GCTGGAGTTGGCTTTAATGCTGCGCTAAGAGTCATCAAAGAGAATGAAAAAATTGATCCATTTGCTGAGGTGATGCCGGAAGACCTATTGAAATTCGGCATGATTCCTGAATTTATCGGCCGCCTTCCAATCGTTACCTCTGTTGAGAGCCTAGATCGCGCAGCTTTACTTGAGATCCTTACCGAGCCAAAGAATGCGTTGGTAAAGCAGTACCAGCACCTCTTCGACATGGATGATGTTGAACTTGAGATAGCTCCTGATGCCTTGGAAATCATTGCCGACCAGGCGATTGCTCGTGGCACTGGAGCACGTGGACTTCGCGCAATCATGGAAGAAATTTTGCTTCCTGTTATGTATGAAGTACCTAGTAAGAGAGAGATTGGAAAGGTCGCTGTCACTGCTGAAGTGATCAAGAGTAAATCTGCGCCGGTTTATGTCGAGCGCGGACCAAATAGCGTTAAGCGAAGCAGCAAGCGCGGAGAAGAGAAGACTGCTTAACTCTAGGTAGTATCCCGCTTATGTCTGAGCTACCCTCAAATTTCGTACCGCAAGATATTGAGGGTCCGCTCTACCAAAAATGGCTCGATGCCGGATATTTCTCCGCAGATGCAAAGTCAGATAAACCACCTTTCTGCATAGTTATCCCACCACCGAATGTCACCGGAAGTCTTCATATCGGGCATGCGCTTGACCACACTCTTCAAGATCTGTTAATTCGCATGAAGCGGATGAAGGGATTTGAAACGCTCTGGCTTCCTGGAATGGACCACGCTGGAATCGCAACTCAGAACGTAGTTGAAAAACAACTTACTGCCCAAGGCAAGAGTCGCCATGACTTTGGTCGAGAAGAGTTTGTAAAGAAAGTTTGGGAGTGGAAGGCCGAATCAGGTGGCGCAATCCTCGGCCAGATGAAGCGCCTCGGCGATAGCGTTGATTGGAAGCGCGAACGCTTCACTATGGATGAAGGACTTTCCCGCGCAGTATTAACTATCTTCAAGAGACTTCATGATGCCGGGCTGATTTACCGCGCTGAGCGGATCATCAATTGGTGCCCACGTTGCTTAACGGCGCTCTCTGATATCGAAGTTGATTACCAGGAAATTGATGGTGAATTCGTACAGATTCGCTACGGCGAGCTAGATGGCGATCACATCTTTATCGCTACCACTCGCCCAGAAACGATGTTGGGCGATGGCGCTGTTGCGGTAAATCCAAATGATGAGCGCTATAAAGAGATGATAGGTAAGAAGGTAAAACTTCCCTATGTAAATCGCATGATCCCGATAATTGCCGATGAACTGGTAGATCCTGGGTTTGGAACGGGCGCTGTGAAGGTCACAGCTGCTCATGATCCAAATGACTTCGAGATGGGCCTGCGACATAACGTTCCAATGATCATCATCATGAATGAAGCTGGCGTGATGGAGGGAACTGGAACTCAGTTTGATGGCATGGATCGTTTTGCTGCCCGAAAAGCCGTCGTTGAACAACTTCGAGAAGATGGAATGTTGGGTTGGGAGAAGCGACCTTACAAACATAGCGTCGGACATTGTTCGCGCTGTAACACGATTGTTGAACCAAGACTTTCTATGCAGTGGTTCGTGAAAGTTGCACCGCTAGCAAAGATGGCCGGAGATGCAGTCCGCGATGGAAGAGTCGAAATTTCTCCAAAAGAACTTGAACCTAGATATTTTGACTGGGTAGACAACATGCATGATTGGTGTATTTCGCGCCAACTTTGGTGGGGACATCGAATCCCAGTTTGGTATGGACCAAATGGTGAAATGGAAGTTGTTGGACCGGAAGAACTAGCTCCGGCTGGCTGGGTACAAGACGAGGATGTTTTAGATACTTGGTTCTCATCAGCGCTCTGGCCATTTTCAACCTTAGGTTGGCCGGAAGAGACCGTTGAACTTAAGAAGTTCTATCCAACCAGCGTTTTAGTTACTGGTTACGACATTCTCTTCTTCTGGGTCGCACGCATGATGATTTTTGGCCTCTTTGCAATGGATGGAAAGCAACCTTTTGAAGTTATTGCGCTTCACGGGCTAGTGCGCGATAAACATGGAAAGAAGATGTCAAAATCAAAAGGAAATGTGATTGATCCCCTTGAGTTTATGGATAAGTACGGTTCGGACGCGCTTCGCTTTGCGCTAGCGCGTGGTGCAAATCCGGGGGCTGATCAAGCGCTCGCCGATGAGTGGATTGCCGGAGCACGGAACTTCGCCACGAAGGTATGGAATGCAAAGCGCTTTGCCGCCATGAATGGAGCGACGGTCACTGGCGAGTTACCGGCTCGTACCGAGCTAAATCACGTTGATAACTGGATCCTTGATCTACTAGATCGGACGATTGAAGAGGTTGATTCACTTTACGAAGAATTCGAATTTGCCAAGGGAAGCGATGCGCTCTACCACTTTGCCTGGGATGAAGTCTGTGATTGGTACTTGGAGCTAGTTAAGGACTCTTTTGCCAAAGGTGGCGGGGAAGCCGATAAATCCAAGCGAGTTTTAGGTCATGTTCTTGATCAACTACTGCGCTTAATGCATCCGAGCATGCCGTTTATCTCTGAAGCCCTTTGGACTTCGCTAACTGGTGGTGAGTCATTAGTTGTTGCGTCCTGGCCAAAACCAAGTTCTGCTAGCTCAAATAAGGAGGCGCTAGATGTAGTTGAAGATATGAAGCGATTGATAACTGAGATCCGTCGCTTTAGAAGTGAACAAGGCATTAAGACCTCGGCGCGAATCAAGGCCGAAATCCAAGGCATGAGTGGAGCGCTTGCCCAATACGAAGATTCAATTAGATTCTTAGTACGACTTGATAAACCAGACTCAACCTTCAAGCAGAGCGCAAAGATTGAGGTGGGAACCTTCACGGTTGCATTTGATCTTTCTGGGGCTATTGATGTGAAGGCCGAGCGAGCG
>VGAF01000135.1 GCA_016870855.1 Actinomycetota bacterium
GATGGGCGCAGTAAGCGCTGGTCATAGTGTTGTTGGAATTGATCTTTCGGAGAATCTAGTTCGGGAGCTTTCTTCAGGTAAGTCTCACATTGAAGGTATTGCTGATTCTGATATCTCAGGCGCTTTGGGCTCAGGTCGCTTTCGGGCCACGACGGACTATGGAACTCTTGGCGATACAGAATTAGTTGTTATTGCGGTGCCAACGCCGCTTGATGGGGGCGGGAAGCCGGACTTAGAGATTTTGGAGAGCGCTGCTAAGTCCGTTGGAAAGTCTCTTAAGAATAGAGTTTTGATTATTAATGAATCAACTTCGCACCCCGGGACGCTTCGGAATCTGATTCGACCGTTGATTGAGTCGTCTTCGCCGTTAGATCATATGTATGCGATATCTCCCGAGCGTGTAGATCCAGGAAATGAGAAGTTTGGAACACGTAACACACCAAGAATTGTGGGTGGACTGACGGATGAGGCGCGCGATAAGGCGATTGAGTTTTATCGCTCATTCTGTGATGAGGTTATTTCAGCATCATCAGCTGAGGTGGCTGAGGCGGCAAAGCTGCTTGAGAACACATTTAGATTTATCAATATTGGGTTAGTTAATGAGTTCACACAGATTATGAATGAGATGGGGATACCGGCCGATGAAGTTATTGCGGCTGCGCGCACCAAGCCTTATGGGTTCATGCCGTTTCATCCGAACGTGGGCATTGGTGGGCATTGCATCCCGGTAGATCCGATTTATCTTCAGGCAAAAGCCAAGGAATTAGGCCTTGAGAGCCGTTATATCGCACTCTCAGAGAAGGTAAATGAGGAAATGCCGACATATGTGGTGGATGGACTCGTTTCTTTATATGGTGATTTGAAGGGTAAGAGAGTTCAAGTCTTTGGTGTCTCTTACAAAGCCGATGTCGCTGATACTCGTGAAACCCCCGCAAGTGCCGTGCTAAGTATTTTGAAGTCTAAGGGTGCGGTTGTTAGTTGGCATGATCCCTTGGTTAAGAGCTGGAATGGTGAGCAGTGTTCTACTGTAGATGAAAGCGCTGACTTGGGGTTGGTTCTTGTAGCGCATAAGAAGTTGGATTTGAGTGGGTTCTCAGCGCCGGTATTTACGATCAATCCAAATCCAAAATTCCCGAATTGGAGGCCACTGCTTAGCGTGCGCTAAGTGGCGATCATGAGTGAGATTCGAGTGCTTCATGTAATTGCTCGAATGAATGTCGGCGGGACCGCAACTTATATTGCGAATTTGATTAATAGTCTTAATTCCTTGGGTGTGAAGAATCTGCTTGCAATGGGGTCGGTGCCTAAAGGTGAGGCAGAGGATTCAATTGTTGAGAGTTTGAAGTTTGTGCGGGTTGCCGATTTATCGCGCGAGTTGGATCCCTCTAGGGATTTCAAGGCTTACCGAAAACTTATGAAAATTATTGAGGAATTTCAGCCGGATTTGATTCATACTCATACTTTTAAGGCGGGTTTTTTGCTTCGGCTTCGCGCCGGGCAAATACCGGTTGTTCACTCGTTTCACGGCCATCATCTTTACGATCCAGAGTTCGGTTTAGTGAAGCGGGTAGTTCTTAATTTGCTGGAGCGAAGATTGGCAAAGCGCTCGGTGGCAATTGTGACGATTGGTAGGAAAGTTAGGGATGAGTTATTGGAAGTTGGGATTGGTGAGATCTCACAGTTCTATCCGATCGCACCTGGAATTGAGGAACCAAAAGTTGACTTAGTTGCTGATCGAAGGGGCGAATTTGGGATTTTAAAGAATGAGATTGTTGTTATGTGGCTGGGGAGGTTTACGCAAGTAAAGCGCCCGGATTTAGTGCTTGATGTTGCTCGAGCGCTACCTGAAGTTACCTTTGTGATGGCCGGTGGTGGCGAGTTATTTGAATTATGTAAAGAGAGAGCGCCTAGGAATGTGAAACTGGTTGGCTTTCAGAATAAAGATGAGATGTGGAAGATGGCAGATATCGGGCTCTGTACCTCAGATAGCGAGGGAATGCCGCTGTCGCTGATTGAAGCCCAGATGGCAGGAGTTCCCGTTGTTTCAACCGATGTTGGTTCAGTTTCTGAGATTGTTATCGATGGGGTGACTGGAAAATTGGCTCGAGATTTACCGGGTCTCATTGAAGGAATTAGATGGGTTAAAAAGTCGATATCGAATTCTGATGATTTGGGAGTTGAGTCTCGAAAACACGCGCTCGCTAACTTCACTACAGAGAAGGTTGCTACCTTGCACTTAGAACTTTATAAGGAAGTTCTAGATAAGGTGGGATGGTGAAGTGTCTAGTTACTGGTGGAGCCGGATTTATTGGATCTCATCTTGCTGAGAAATTATTGGCACTGGACCATGAGGTAGTTTCACTCGATGATCTATCTACTGGGCGAAAAGGTAATTTAGAGAATCTTGAAGGAGTGAATGGATTTAGCTTTGTTCAAGGAAATATGCTCGATGAACCTTTAATCGAATCCCTAATGGACAAAGTTGATGGTTGTTTTCATCTTGGAGCAGCCTTGGGTGTGAAGCGAATCTTGGAACGGCCATACGAGAGTTTGGTGGCGAATACCCAAGGAACTGAGATTGCTGTTAAAGCTGCGGTAAAGTGCGGAGCGAAATTCTTTTTGGCATCAACATCTGAGTTGTATGGCAAGAATCCAAAGCAACCATTAACTGAGGAATCGGATCGCGTGATTGGCTCGCCCCAACTAGTTAGGTGGGCGTATTCCGAGGCGAAGGCGATTGATGAATCAGTTGTGCAGATGTTCCACCAATCTCACGGACTTAAATATGTGACGGGACGATTCTTTAATACTGTGGGTCCGCGCCAGGCTGGAGCGTATGGAATGGTTTTGCCGAGATTTGTTGCGGCGGCGATTAAGAATGAGCCAATCCAGGTTTACGGTGATGGTTCCCAA
>VGAF01000136.1 GCA_016870855.1 Actinomycetota bacterium
TAGCCTAGCTAGCTTAAGCGCCTTTAAGGTCGAGGGGACTGGTCCATAACCCATAATTTCTGGCTCAACTCCAGCGAATGCAAATGTAACTAGCTTTGCCTTGATTCCAAGACCGAGCTCCTTAGCTTTACTCTCGCTAGCAAGAAGTGCGGCGGTTGCACCATCATTTAAGCCGGCTGCATTTCCTGCAGTAACTCTTCCGGAAGGTCTAAACGGTGTCTTTAGAGCAGCTAATGCTTCTAGCGTTGTTCCTGGACGAGGTGGCTCATCGACAGTTGCCACGCCCCAACCTTGTTCGGCATTTCGTACCGCAACCGGAATCAAATTGGGTTGAATTTTTCCTGATTTGTAGGCAGCCGCGGTCTTGTCTTGAGAGGCGAGCGCGTACTTATCGGCGCGCTCTTTTGTTAGATGCGGAAACTTATCGTGTAGTCGTTCTGCAGTATTTCCCATGGAAAGGGCATCAGTATCAACAATCTTCTCTGCGAGATATCTTGGATTTGGGTCCATGCCTTCGCCCATCGGATGGTTACCCATATGCTCAACGCCACCTGCAATTGCAAGGTTGTATGCGCCCATATTTATCGCGCCAGCAATCGTGGTGACTGAGGTCATCGCGCCTGCGCACCAACGATCAACCGAGTATCCAGGAACAGTGTTTGGAAGTCCCGACAAGATTGCTGCGGAGCGACCGATATTCATACCTTGATCACCAAATTGAGTAGCGGCGGCAATCGCGACATCATCAATATCGCTTGGACTTACTCCCGGATTTCGCTCTAGGAGTCCGCGAATTGCGCGAACCATGATGTCATCGGCGCGAGTGCCAGCATAAAGACTCCCGGCTTTACCAAAGGGAGTGCGGACAGCATCAACAAGAACTACATTGGTTTTGGCGGTGGCAGATTTCATGCCACAACTCTACTCGCCAGTAGGATTTTTCGACACCCATCGAATCGGACCGAAATGCTCCAAGGAAACAGTCTTTCCCACTTCAAATTGCACCGGTCCAGTCACTCTAACTTTTATCTCCTTGGAGTATCCGGGGAGCGCAAGCTCGAGGACAGCGTCGTGTCCGTAATAGTTGATCTGGGTGATCTTGGCCGTCGGTAGGCCGGCCTTCTTCTCATGCACTCGAATCTCTTCAGGGCGAATCAAAATCGAGCCGGCCTCTATTTCGCCAGAAGTCTCGCCAGAGACTAGATGAAGGGGAGAGAGCAATTTTGCGCGCTTCTTCATGAGTCGCCGTGCCGGTAGTTCGAGAATATCGCCAGTACTTTCAGCGATATCTGCAGAAACCGGATCCATGTAAACACCTTCTGGAGTGCCAGATTGCACGACATGGCCATCTCGCATGAGCGCAATCAGGTCGGCAGAAACTAGAGCATCTTCGCGGTCATGGGTGACCATAAGAGATGTGGTCTTCGATTTCTTTAACAATGACACTACCTCACCGCTTAATTCGGCCCTTAAGGCGTGATCAAGATTTGAGAATGGTTCATCGAGTAGAACTATCGCGGGGCGAATCGCTAGAGCGCGAGCTAGCGCAACTCGAGTTTGTTGGCCACCGCTAAGTTGGTGAGGCTTGCGAGCTGTGTATCCGGTCAACCCAACAAGTTCCAACATCTCTTCAATTACCGATTTACGATCAAGATCGCTTACGCTCTTGGAGAGCGCAAAGCCAACATTTTCACCGACGCTTAAGTGTGGAAACAAACCACCTTCTTGCGGTAGATATCCGATATTTCGTTTGTGCGGAGGTAGAACAAGTGATGACACGCTCACTAGTTGCTTTCCAAACCGGATAGCCCCAGATGATGGCCGAACCAATCCAGCGATGGTGCGGAGCAAGGTTGTCTTGCCACATCCAGATGGACCCAAGAGCGCCGCAAATGATCCCGATGGAATTGTGAGATTTAGATTTCGAAGAACTTCTCGAGCGCCTAGATGTACTCCGAGATCCTTTATTTCTAAGGTCGTCATTGGAGTTCACCTCGCTCGGAATCTCGATCAGGCCTGCTGATCAAGAATGTGGGGATAGCCGCGATAGCTACGAGGAGCAAAGCGTAAGGGGCGGCCTCGCTAAAGCGAAAAATCGCAGTGTTGTTCCATATTTCGGTCGCCAGTGTTTCAAAACCGGTCGGCCGGAGCATTAGGGTGGCGGGAAGTTCTTTCATTGCAGATAAGAAGACTAAAAGCGTGCCGGTAAGAACGCCGGGAGCAGCGAGTGGGAGAGTGACTCGATAGAAGATTCGAGACTTGGTCTGGCCGAGAGTTGAGGCAATTTCGGTGAGGTTTATTGGAACCTTCGCAAAGGAAGTCCTGATAGAACCAACGGACCTAGCAAGAAAGAGGATTGAATAAGCGAAGGCCAATAATCCTGTGGTCTGGTAGATCAAGGGGAACTCAGAACCGAAGGAAACAAGTGCTAATCCCATAACTATCCCAGGAAGCGCGTGAACAAGCAGTACCGCTCGTTCTGACCATCTGCCAATCCAGGTTTCTCGCACGGCGAGCAGGGCTACCGGAATAGCTAAGACCATCGCAATTAACGCGCCCAAAAGTGAGACGGAGATAGTTGATAGTGAAGCAATCAACAACTCAGTGAGATCAATCGGCGTGATCCGCGAGAAGAAGCGTTGCAGAAGCACAAGAAGTGGCGTTAAGAGCGCTACGAGAATGTAGAGGAGAATTGCAGAGAGCGCCCAGGCTCTAGATTTGAGAGTGCGGAGCGCCGGTAACCTCCTTGTTATGCGAACCGAGCTCTTCAGAAGTGTAGATCGCTGTCTGAAACTTATCTCGAAGTAGATCACTAACGAGGAAATTGCAACGAGTATTAATGCAAGGAGGGCAGCGCTACTTCTATCAAA
>VGAF01000137.1 GCA_016870855.1 Actinomycetota bacterium
GGTCACCCTACTTTGAGACTTTGGCAGCAAGGATTCTTAGATCAAGCAAACGCGCTTGGATTTAAGGAAGCGACAATCGCTTCGCCAGATGAAGCCGATTGGACAAAAGCAATTGCACTTGGCGAGAACATTCTTGCAACAGGAACTGACGGACTAGTTCTTGGTTTCGTAGATCCTTCAGAGAAGGACCTAATCAAGAAGTTTGGCGACAAGGGAATTCCTGCTGTAGTTGGACACGTACAACTAAAGCCTAATGAATATCCAGGTGTTATTGCTTACGCAGCATTCAGCGCTAGTAGTTGGGGAGCTGCCGCCGCCGATGCAGTCGGAAATGCAATGGGAGGCAAAGGAACTGCCGCTGTTAGCCAAGGTGGATTCAACGCCGTGGAAGATGCTGTCGCTGCTGCGTTCACCAAGCGAATGAATGAGGCTTTCCCAGATATCAAGGTCTTGAAGCCGATTGAAGAAGGCTTCGACCTACCAGCGTCAATCGCAAAGATCGTCGCGTTGCTTCAAGCTAACCCCGATGTGACGGGTGCAGTTTCAACTACAGGCGCTGGCCCAGTTGTTTGGGCAGGAGCAGTAGACGAAACAGGCAGAACCGTACATGCGATTGGACCTGATATGACTCGTCCAAATCTAGATGCAGTTCGAGATGGAAAGATTCTGGGACTTGCTGCTCAGCCAGGCTATGAAGAACACCAGATGGCTGTCGATCTCGTTGCACAAGCAATTTGCGGCAATGCACCGGAGCAATTTGCTAATGACCTACCTGCTCCAATCATCCTAAAAGATGGTCTCACTCCTTACTACAAGGTTGTGGATGCAGTAGATGCGAGAAAGGACTAGATAGATATCGATCGAAAGCCGCTGATAGATAAGTAAAAAGATAAACCGGGTAACTGAGGAAACTCAGTTACCCGGTCTTACCTGTGAAAGGTTTCTGCATTATGGCAACCAAACAATCGTTTGCTCTCGAAATGAAAGACATCAGTAAGAGTTTTGGAAATACCGTTGCGCTTCGAAACGTGAATCTAAAGGTATCTCGCGGTTCGGTGCATGGGCTCATAGGTCAAAATGGAGCGGGTAAGTCAACCTTAATGAAAATTCTTAGCGGACTTTATTCTCATGACACATACGAAGGATTGACCTTCGTAGATGGCAAAGAAGTTAAATTGAAGTCAGCTTTAGATGCGCAAGCGGTTGGCATTGCAATAGTTCCTCAAGAGATAACAGTTGCGGACACCTTAAGTGTTGCCGATAACTTACTTTTGCCCGCCCTAAATGAGGGACGCTCAAAGTTATACCGCGCCAGTGCAAACCTAGAAAAAGCAAAGCTGGTTTTGAAAGATTTTGATATTGCCTTGGATGCAAGCGCCCTAGCTGCGACTCTCACATTAGTACAGAAGCAAATCCTGATGATCGCTCGCGCTCTCTCGCTCAATCCCGAAGTGCTGGTGCTTGACGAACCCACATCTTCCTTAACGGGTGATGAGATTGAGAATCTATTCGGTGTGGTCCATTCCCTTCGGGAGAGGGGCATAGCTACGGTTTTCATTACTCACAAGATGGATGAAATTCTGACCCTCTGTGATTTTGTTTCGATTCTGCGCGATGGCGAAGTAGTTTTTGAAGGAGAGAGATCCGTTTTCGATGCCGACATCTTGGTTAGCAAAATGATTGGTCGAAACTTGGGTGATCTGTACCCCCAGAAGAACAAGATTGAGCTTAAGTCTGATGTTGTATTTGAAGTCGAGAATCTCCATGTTCCAGACCCCAAGCGTCGAGGAAAGGCGCTGTTGGAACCTTTCTCTTTTGAATTGAGACGGGGAGAAATTCTTGGGATAGGCGGCTTAGTCGGCTCTGGTCGAACTGAGATCCTTAAGACTATTTTTGGTGAATACCGAAAACTTGGAGGCAAGATAAGATCGGGTGGAAATGAAGTAACGGTACAGAATATTCAGGATGCAATAGGCAACGGAATAGGTTATCTAACGGAGGATCGAAAAGTAGAGGGCCTATTCTTCAATCTACGGGTAAAGCAAAACTTTTCAGCAAGTGTCTTGCATTTGTTATCTCGATTTGACTTTCTTATAAAGGTTCTCGAAAACCGCAAGGTAAGAGAATACGTCGAAAAATTGAGAGTGAAACCTCAGGATTCAAACGCTCCGCTAACAAGCCTTAGTGGCGGTAATCAACAAAAAGTCGTGCTCGGAAAATCCTTGATGACTGAACCAAAAATTCTTCTATTGGATGAACCGACGAAAGGTGTGGATATTGCCTCAAAGGCGGAGATCTACCGGACCATGGTCAACTACGCAGAATCAGGAGTTTCAATAGTTCTGGTCTCAAGTGAGTTTCCTGAATTGTTGGCGATGAGTAATCGCGTTCTTGTCTTCCGTAATGGGAAGATGATTGGCGAGGTTGAAGGAAAACTCGAAAATGAGAGAGATTTAATGCTTATGTCGATTGGGGGATCAAAGTGAGTAGTGCGTTAATCTCGGGTCGAAGTGGTTTGCGAAATTCATCCTCGCGCGTAGCCTTTCTGATCTTGGTATTAGGATTCTTTGGCTTGCAGAACAGCGCCTTTTTATCTTCGGCCAGCATCCTTGCCGTTTTCCAAGGTCTTGTCTTTGTTGGTATAGCATCAGTATTTCTTACGATTCTCATTACTTCTGGTGAATTCGATATCTCCGTCGGAGCAAATGCCGCACTTTCTGGAACTATCGCGGCTTATTTCGTAGTTAGAGGTGATCACGAACCTTGGAATGGCCCGAGTTCTACTTATAATCCTGATGGTGAGCATGTGTCTCCATTTATCGGCCTTCTGATCGGAGCTTTAGTTGGCGCTGTGATTGGGTTCATCAAC
>VGAF01000138.1 GCA_016870855.1 Actinomycetota bacterium
GAAGGAATCTATGCCGTCGTTGATATGCACTGTGAGCCAGCCGCAATCAAAGAGTTGGACCGCCAACTTAATTTGAACGAAGCAGTCCTTCGTACAAAAGTTGTCCGTCCTGAATAAATCCGCCAACTAAAGAAGACACTTAAGTAGAGAGAAGACACATATGGCAGCGGGCGATACACAAATCACATTAATCGGCAATTTAACTAACGATCCGGAACTGCGCTTTACACCATCTGGTGCTGCAGTCGCAAAGTTCACGGTCGCTTCAACACCGCGTTACATGGACCGCCAAACTAATGAATGGAAGGACGGAGATACTCTCTTCCTCCAATGCCAGATTTGGCGTCAAGCAGCTGAGAATGTTGCCGAGACTCTTACTCGCGGAATGCGCGTAATTGTTTCTGGTCGTTTGAAGCAGCGTTCCTATGAGACTAAAGAGGGCGAGAAGAGAACCGTCTTCGAAGTCGAAGTAGATGAAGTTGGTCCTTCGCTACGCAACGCAACTGCGAAGGTCACAAAGACAACCCGCCAAGGCGGAAACTCTGGTGGCTTTAGCGCACCTACTGAATCTTCTGATGAACCATGGTCATCAACAGCAAGCGTCGGTGGCGGTTGGACCTCAACCACTACTGACGAACAACCACCCTTCTAAAAAACCAACCATTCCGCCTCTTTTGGCGGGCCCAGAACAAGGAGCACCACAATGGGAGCACGTTCCAACCGGAATCTGAAGCAGAAGCCGAAGGTCTCACAGGCTGCGCTGAAGAAGATTAAGAAGAAGCCTTGCTCGTTTTGCCGCGACAAGGTCACATACATTGATTACAAGGATGTAGCGACGCTACGTAAGTACATCTCCGACCGCGGCAAGATCCGCGCTCGCCGTATTACTGGCGCATGCACCCAACACCAACGCCAAGTAACTGCTGCGATCAAAAATAGTCGCGAAGTAGCTCTACTTCCTTACACATCAACCGCTCGCTAGTAGGAGAAAATCATGAAACTAATTCTTACTCGCGAAGTAGCTGGCCTTGGCCATGCTGGTGATGTTGTAAACGTCAAAGATGGTTACGCACGTAACTTCTTGATCCCCCGCGGAAATGCGATTGCATGGAGCGAGGGTGGCGAAAAGCAGATTGATGGTATTCGTCGCGCACGTCTTTCTCGCGAGATTCGCGATAAGGATCATGCAAATGAAATCAAGGCAACCCTCGAAGCCGCAACCCTTGAGGTTAAAGTAAAGACTGGTTCAACCGGTCGCCTCTTCGGTTCAGTAACCGAGAAGGATGTTGCGTTTGTTATCAAAAGCGTAACCGGACTTGATATCGATCGCCATAAGATCAAATTGATTAAGCATGTAAAGAACCTCGGAAAGCACAGCGCTAAGGTCTCGTTGCTAACCGGAGTTGCTGCGAACATCACGATAAATGTGGTTGAGCAGTAATTGAATTAATTTGATTAAGCCCGCCAACTCGGCGGGCTTTTCCATTTCCTAGCTCTTTTTAGAAATCTCAACAAATGAGATGTTGAAAAAAATTTTTATGCACAACTAAAATCGCATCTGACCTGCGTATTTGGCTTGGATTAGCTGAGTTACCCACAATTCATCCACAATCTCTACACAGGCTTAAGGCCACTTACCCACAGCATTACTTGGTTACTCCACACCCCCTCCACACGCGTAAATAGCTGGGTTAGGCGGTGTCAGTGCTGGGCAAGAAGATACGCACATGAGTCTGGCAGAGCTACCGAATTACGAGGATCGTCGCTCTGGAGTCCCAGAATTTGATCGAACTCCACCTCAAGATTTAATCGCTGAACAATCTGTTCTCGGTGGAATGTTGTTATCTAAAGATGCGATTGGCGAAGTTGTTGAAATCATTCGCCAACGCGATTTCTATCGCCCAGCACATGAACTTATCTTTGATGTAATTATCGATCTCTATGGTCGTGGCGAACCCGCCGATGCCGTCACTGTTTCCGCAGAATTAACAAAACGCGGTGAGATCGCTAAAGCTGGTGGCGCTCCGTACTTACACACTTTAATTTCGGCTGTTCCGACTGCCGCTAACGCTGGTTACTACGCACGTATCGTTAGAGAGCGCGCAATTGCGCGAAGACTTGTTGAAGCTGGAACAAAGATTGTCCAACTTGGTTATACCGCTGAAGGTGAGATTGATGATGTAGTTGACCTTGCTGAACAAGAGGTCTACCAAGTTACCGAACGTCGCGCTGGCGAAGACTTTGTCCAACTAAATGAATTGATTCCGGCCGCACTAGATCAGATCGAGAAAATGCAATCCGGTGAGATTGCCGAAGGCATTAAAACTGGATTTAAAGATTTAGATACGCTCACAAATGGTTTCCATCCTGGAAATATGATTGTTATCGCCGCTCGTCCTGCGGTTGGTAAGTCAACCCTTGGACTTGATATTGCACGTAATGCCGCGATTCATAATGGTGAGTGCTCTGTCATCTTCTCCCTTGAAATGAGCCGCTCTGAAATCACGATGCGTATGCTCTCTGCGGAAGCTCGCGTGGCTTTAAATAACATCCGCTCTGGTTCATTGAGCGATGATGAATGGTCGAAGTTAGCCCGCCGAATGGGCGAAATTAACGATGCCCCGTTCTTTATCGACGACTCCCCAAACCTTTCGATGATGGAAATCCGCGCAAAGGCCCGCCGTCTAAAACAGCGCCATGATTTGAAGTTGGTAGTCATTGATTACCTCCAACTCATGACATCGGGTAAGAAGGTGGAAAATCGCCAGCAAGAAGTCTCTGAGTTCTC
>VGAF01000139.1 GCA_016870855.1 Actinomycetota bacterium
GATCCGACAGTTCCGCTCTCGCCCTATGGTGCAACGAAATTACTCTCCGAACAGGTCATCTCAAATGTTTCAAAAGCTGAGGGAATCTCGGCGATTTCACTCCGTTATTTCAACGTGGTCGGTTCGGCCCGGGTCGAATACGGCGATAACTCCAAAGACAATCTTGTCCCAAAGGTCTTCGCCGCTTTTAAGCGTGGCGATCGCCCAGAAATCTATGGAAGTGATTACCTAACTAAGGATGGAACTTGCATCCGCGATTACATCCATGTTGGCGATCTAGCCGAAGCGCACCTTGCTGCATATAAGAAAGTCGAGAGCGAGTTAGTCGATGAGGTATATAACGTCGGGTCCGGCAGCGGCTACTCAGTAAAAGAGATGATGGACCAGATGGCTAAGTCGATGGGCGTTGATTTGAATCCGAAGTACTCTCCCCGTCGCGCCGGCGATAGCCCACAACTCATCGCTTCAACAAAGAAGATCGAGAGAGAGCTAGGTTGGAAACCAAAGTCAACTTTGGAGGACATGGTTGAATCCTCTTGGGCAGCAGATAAGGCGAACCCATGAGCGTTCTATCAAATCGCTATGCCTCAAAAGAGATGCGCGAGATCTGGTCTCCGGAAAGTAAGATTAAAGCTGAGCGCAGGCTTTGGATAGATGTAATGCGCTTTCAAGCCGAAGCTCTAAACATCCCAACTGAAGCAATCGCTAAGTACGAAGCGGCGCTCGAGAAAATAGATCTTGCAAGTATCGATGAGCGCGAGAAGAAGAGCCGCCATGATGTGAAAGCGCGGATCGATGAATTCAACGCCCTCGCGGGACATGAATACATCCACCTGGGAATGACTAGCCGAGATCTCACGGAGAATATTGAAGCGGCGCAAATCCTAAGCGCGCTCAAGCTCATCCAAGAGCGAACCGCATCACTTCTCTTCCGGATTGGTGAAAAGGCGGAGATATATAAGGCTTTACCGATAGTTGGGCGCTCCCATAATGTCCCGGCACAACTAACAACTCTCGGCAAGAAATTCGCGACCATCGCCGAGGAGCTTCTTTTCGCCTTCGATCGCTTAAACAACTTAGTCGAGCGCTACCCACTCCGCGGATTTAAAGGTCCGGTAGGAACTTCTCAAGATATGCGCGATCTACTTAGAAGTTCGGGCGAGATAGAGCGAGAGATAGCCAAATCCCTCGGCTTCAATCGCATTCTTGATTCAACTGGCCAGGTCTATCCAAGAAGTTTCGACTTCGATGTAGTTAGCGCACTCGCCCAACTCGCCGCCGCCCCCGCAAACCTTGCTACATCAATTCGCTTGATGGCTGGACTCGAATTAGTAAGTGAAGGGTTCGCCCCAAATCAAGTTGGTTCGTCGGCGATGCCCCACAAGATGAATTCAAGATCTTGCGAGCGGATTAACGGACTTGCGGTCGTACTTCGTGGCTATCTTTCGATGATTTCTGAAGTTTCGGGCGAACAATGGAATGAGGGCGATATCTCTGATTCTGTTGTTAGAAGAGTGGCTATTAGTGATGCCTTCTTCGCGCTAGATGCAATCCTTGAAACTACTCTTACAGTTCTAAATGAATTTGGAATCTTCGAGGCAAATATAAGGAGAGAAATTGAAGAACAACTTCCTTTCCTTGCCACAACAAAGATCCTCATGGCTGCCGTAAAGGCTGGGGCGGGAAGAGAGAGCGCTCATGAAGCGCTCAAAGAGCTTTCTACCAAGGCTCTGATCGCAAAGCGAGAAGGCAAAGCCCAATCACTCTTAGATGCAATTGCTGCCGATTCCCGGATCCCCTTAGATAAATCAGTCCTAGAAGAACTAGTAGGAAACCCAATCGAATTTATCGGTGATGCCACCTCACAGACCGAGAGGGTTGTGGCCCGAATCGGAGCGGCTATCAAGCCATTCCCTGGGGCGCTGACCTATCGCCCGGGGGCGATCCGCTGATTTAGCCTGGATTTGCCAGCCGCGATAAGGTGCGGGCATCAACAGTAGATAAGTAGGGGAGGGCTCTCGCTATGGGGCGTGGCCGTTCGAAAGCTAAGCAGACAAAAGTCGCAAGAGATCTCAAATATCACTCGCAAGATATCGATATTGAAAGCCTTGCAAAAGAGCTTCATGGTGAGGTCGACAAGAACTCCAATGAAGATGATTACGATCCATTCGCCGAAGGCAACTACATACCTCGTAAGTAAGCGGTAGGTAACTAATGCGCCCTACCCCGTATGTTGCTTCGCTTCGTGTCTACGAACCGATTGATTCTTTTGAGGCGAGTGATCAAGCTCGTTGGAAGCAAATCAAGATAACTGAAACTACCGGTTATGAAGAAGAGCTTCGCGCTCTAAAACGAACCATAGTACCTTACTCATTTTTAGTTCGTAGCGATGGCGCCCACATCATTGATCATGATGGAACGAGATTTGTTGCACCGTGGTCGACAGCTCGAAGAGTTTGGGCAGCTCTAGAAGATTTCAAATCATCACTTCCAAGTAGCGTAATTCCATTTTTCATCCCGCCATCAACTGAGGAAGCGATCCGAGAAAAAGGTGAATCTCTAGAAAACAAAGTACCTCATATCCTCACCGAGACTTGGATGATTCCTCCAAGATGGTTCTCACTCTTCGATAAGGAAGAACGGCTCCGCGGCTACAACAATGGGATCGCATTCACCATCGCTCGGACCGAGTTAGAGCTGGCAAAAAAGAGATGTATCAACGCTCATATGGCGGTTCGAAAAGCCTTCGGACCTGGGCCGGTGGAAGAA
>VGAF01000140.1 GCA_016870855.1 Actinomycetota bacterium
ACTCCAACTCTAACCCCATCTCCTTCACCAACTCCAACTCCAACCCCATCTCCTTCACCAACTCCAACTCCAACCCCATCTCCTTCACCAACCTCAACAGTTAAGGAATACACCCGCACTGAAGTATCTCAACGCAATACCGCTTCAAGTTGCTGGACGATTGTTGATGGAAATGTTTATGATTTAACGAGTTGGATTAATTCCCATCCTGGTGGCCCTGGCGTGATTCGCTCGCTCTGTGGAGTTGATGGAAGCGCAAGCTTTAGGGCTACACATGGCAGATCTGCGCGGCCGAACAGCATTTTGGATGGTTATTTGCTGGGGCCGCTAAAGCGATAGCAAGAATTAGACTCTAAAGCAATTAGATTGGTAGTTTCGACAAATGATTGACCGCGCCCATCTCAAGAGACTTAACGCGATTGAGGAAGAACGCTTCTTAGCGCGGACGCCTAAGAGTCGCGAGCGATTTGAAGCGGCAAAGAAAGTAATGCCCGGTGGCGTACCGATGTCATGGATGACGAAGTGGCCTGGAAAGTATCCACTCTTTGTTGCGAGTGCGAAGGCTGCGCACTTTACTGATGTTGATGGAAATGAATATATTGATTTATGTCTCGGTGATACGGGATCGATGACCGGGCATTCACCTAGCGCGACCGTTGCTGCGATTAAGTCTCAACTTGAGCGCGGAATGACTGCGATGCTTCCAACCGATGATGCTGTGGCAGTATCGAGTGAATTAGCGCGTCGTTTCGGCCTTCCGTTATGGCAATTCACGGTTTCAGCAACTGATGCAAATCGCCATGCGATCCGCTACTCCCGGTTGATTACTGGAAAGTCAAAGATTGTTGTTATTGATCGCTGTTATCACGGCTCAGTTGATGAAACTTTTGCGACCCTCGATGCAAACGGTAAAACGGTGGTGCGAGAGGGAAATATCGGAGCCCCGGTACCGCTAGATGTGACTACTCGGGTAGTTGAGTTTAATGATTTGGCAGGAATGGGGAGAGCGCTTGCGGCCGGCGATGTGGCGGCGATTTTGATGGAGCCGGCGATGACCAATGTTGGAATCGTGCTTCCAGACGATGGTTATCTCGTTGCGGTAGGCGAGTTAGCAAAGAAATATGGCGCAGTCTGGATTATCGATGAGACGCATACGATTTCTGTGGGTCCTGGTGGAATGACTGCGGATCTTGGTTTGAAGCCGGATATTTTGACTATTGGTAAAGCAATTGGTGGCGGAATTCCTACCGGAACTTTTGGGATGACTAATGAGATTGCTTCACAGATCGCCAAGAAGACTGAGCGCGAGGTGATCGATACTGGCGGTATCGGTGGAACTCTTGCCGGAAATGCTTTATCGCTTGCGGCGATGAGGGCAACCTTGGTAGAGGTATTAACGGATGCGAATTTCAAGAAGATGATTTCCCTAGGAGATAGATGGTGTGATGGAGTTGATACGGCAATTCGTGAGTTCGGATTAACTTGGCACTGCAGCCGTTTAGGTGCGCGTGGTGAATATTTATTCCAATCGAGCGCTCCTAAAACTGGCCGAGAGGCTGCGAGCGCGGGTGACTTTGAGTTAGAGCAATACATCCATCTTCGTTTACTTAACGATGGATTCTTACTCACTCCGTTTCACAATATGGCGCTGATGTCGCCCGATACCAGCGAAGCTGATGTTGATGCACATACCGCTGCCTTTAGAGCTATGTGTCAAGAATTAGTAAGTAACTGAAGCTCTTCCGGGGCTAGTTCCACTACCTGCATAATCTCTTTGATCTGTTCTAACTTTGTGGCTGAGGCGATCGGGGTGGCAACGGTCGGTTGGGCGCGGAGCCAGGCGAGAGTGACCGCAGCCACGGAGCAATTCTTTGCTTTAGCAATCTGATCTAACTTTTCAAGCATTCTCCAGCCGCGATCATTTGCATAAGAGTTAGCTACGCCATTCGCACGAACGGATTCAACGGTAACTCCTGGGCGATACTTTCCAGTTAAGAATCCACGCGCTAAGCCGTAAAACGGAATCTGGAAGAGTCCATTTGCTTTCAATGTCGGCATAAGCGTCTTCTCGTAGTCGCGATCCATCAAGTTGTATTGATCTTGTGAGGCGATGTAGGTGCTTAGGTTGAGCTTTTTGGCGAGATCTAGCGACTCTTGTAGGCGCTCTGCGGTGAAGTTTGAAGCTGCGATATAACGAACTTTGCCGGCTTTAATCAGCGAGTCAAAGGCGCCGAGAGTCTCTTCAATCGGGGTGTCAAGATCATCTTGGTGGGCGTAGTAAAGATCGATGTAATCAGTTTGCAGGCGTCGTAATGAATCATCGCAAGCCGCCTTAATGTTTTCTGGTTTTAGGCCAGGTCGGGTATCTAGTTTTGAGACTTTGGTTGCGATTACCATCTTGGCGCGATTGCCGCGTCGCTTCATCCAATTTCCGATGATCGTTTCGGATTCGCCGCCAACATGGCCCGGAGCCCACTGGGAGTACATATCAGCGGTATCGATGAAGTTTCCGCCGTTATCGAAGTAGTAATCAAGTACAACTTCTGAGTTAGTGGCATCGGCGCTATAACCGAAGACATTTCCACCTAAACAGAGCGGGTGGACTTCTAATTCAGAGTTAATGAGTTTAATCATTGGGTAAGGCTATAGCGATAGAGGACATCACGCCCCCACTCCTTAAATCCAAGTGAGGTATAGAGATTTATCGCACTAGTGTTATCAGCATCAACATAGAGCA
>VGAF01000141.1 GCA_016870855.1 Actinomycetota bacterium
ATAAGCGCCAACTCCGTTTCAGCGTCGATTTCACGTTCCTCTAAGCGACTTGTGCGAAAAAGCTTCTGACTCTCGACGACGAATCTTGTCTTTAAGGTTGTGGGTCTGCTCTTGTCTGTAACCAAGGTTGCTTGAACACCATGCTCATCTAGCGCATCCAGCAAAACATATTTTGATTCATCCTCTCCGACGACTGACACTAGAGAACATTCGCCACCTAGAGCAGAAACATGTGCAGCAACTATAGCCGCCCCCCCCGCGAAACATTTTTCCTGCTTTTCCCTCACTACAACTACAGGCGCCTCTGCGCTTAGGCCTAGAGCCTCACAGGTGACATAGCGGTCAATGATGCTGTCCCCGACTACTAATACTTTCGCTCCACGCCATGACTTAACTAATGACCCAAGGTAATCGAGATCAATATTGTTTCTAGACAAAACCTTGTGAAACTTTGCAAAAAGTTCTTCCTCGATATCCGATTCAGACCTAGATAATAAACTACCCGCTGCTTCGTTCCCTCCCGAATCAAAAACAATCCTTCTGCCGGAACTTCTTTGAAGCCGTATCGCTGCAGTTATATCTACGTGTTTGCTTTGCTTGAACTCCTCCCCAAGTACCAAAACGGTCGGCTTCAAATAATCTACTGCTTGGCTAAAATTTTCCGAGGGGAGAAGAACCACTCGATCGACGCAAGAAAGTTCTGCGACTGCTGATGCTCTTTCTACTTGTTGGTGATTGAAGGGCGATATTGTTCCAGAAGGCTTGTCAGCCATGACAGCCACCGTGAGCCTACCGAACTTTGAGCGTGCGTTCGATAGGTAACGAACATGCCCCGGATGAATTAGATCAAAGTGACCGTAAGCCAAACAGTCTATAGTCGATCTAGGAAGTAGCTCGAGGGAAACGACTTTCGACGCCATTAGCATTGGGAAGGGTGAGGTTTATTCCGCAACAAACATAGTGAACTCGATGCTCACCCTGGTTCTGGACCCACCAACAATTCCGCCATGCAAAAGCTTGTCATTGAAGACGATGCCATCCCCTGGACCACTCTCGAAAATTTCCAAGCCGAGACTCTCCTCTGGAATATCAAACTCAGGTTTCATAATGCCGTCCTTCATTACTCCCCGATACGGCCATTCTTTCAAATGGGAACCTCTCAAGAATCGAAATCCACCCTTTCCTCGTTCACAGTTGATTGCAATCCAGACTTTAATTCGCTTCACATTAGGCGGAGTTCGACCATGACCTAGCGCCCAAAACCATTCATCAGCATGGAGAGGTCCAACATCAGAAAAAGAGTCTGGCCTGACGAGTCTCCAGTATATATTTTCGAAGCCCAAGCCCTCCTCGTCTGAGATTTGAAAAGCTCCAACTTCACCCTCCAAAAACTTCATGAAATTTAGGGCTCGCGCCTTTTCGACTGAACTTTTCGGAAGTATCCTCGACACCTTTGGCCAAGATTTCTTATGATCAATTAATTGGGCTTTTTCATGATAAAGATCCAATGGCAAACTTTTAAATTCACCATATAAACTAGGATAAAGGGTTTTGATCCGCCCTTGGAATTGCTGTGAAATCAAGCCCTCTAGAGCGTCTAGATCAGAATCTGAAATCTTTATTAGCGAAAATCCATTTTCGCCAAATACTTCAGCTGCTAGTGTTTTGTTATCGTTATTTTTATCCATGAACATAAAGTGGGATGCCTTTTCTATTCAAAAAATATAAATGAATAGTCACCCGTATAACTAGCGTGTTCGATCCACCAAGCCCAATCGTCAGGGGAATTGAATTGTTCGCAAGTCACTTGCCAATACAGTAGGTTTGCTTTCTCAACTTCATTCCGGTAGGACTCGACACAGAGGTATTTTTGCTTGCCTACACGTTCCATCTCTCTTAGGGAACTATCAAGGTCACGATTATGTAGGTTGTGCAGGGTATTTATCGAAAAAACTAGGTCAAAAGACTTATCGGCGTAGGGTAGCTTCGCAGCACTACCATGGTCGAGTAAATGCTTCACGTCGTGGTGGGCGTGCTCTATTGCATAACTTGAAACATCAATTCCACGTACTTCGAGTCCGGGTAGCACCTGAGTGAGTTCGAAGATCTGGAAGCCTTTACCGCACCCAATATCCAAGACCTTACTCCCTGCTTTGAGCCCATAGTGCTCAATCATTAGCTTTGCCACCGGAGCCCACCGCCCGGGCATGTACTTGTAACCACCGTAGTTAATGCGGCGGTCCCCATCCCAATAGTCATAACCCCATTGCTTGGCCAACTCGGCAGCCTTTGCCTTGGGAAACTCTGGGTCATTCACCCGGGCAAGGTAGTCTCGCTGGGTAGCCTTGTGAAGGGGCGACATTAAATCTAAATAAGCCAACGGTCTAATCCTATGTCAGATAGCTTTGTGCCAAATCGAGCTTACCCCGTACCAGTTGCTCAGAAACTTGGTCATCATCAAGCGCTGTTATCTGAGCATATCTATCTGAATTGAGCACCGCTAAAATAATGCAAGCCCACTTAAGCTTGAGGATGGGAAACAAAACGTCATACCGTTGCGCCAAGCCCTTTCTCCATTGGGGTAGTGCCTCGCTTAATGCTCGCGCTCTTACGCTCAATGGTACCTTGGGCTGAAGGTCGAAGTCCGCAACGGCCTTTACGGGGTCGTCCCAACCTG
>VGAF01000142.1 GCA_016870855.1 Actinomycetota bacterium
GAGCACGGAATCTTGAGCTATGTCATCAAGATGGCGAACTTTTCCGGCCGGAAATTCTGGTTGAACTTGAGCAACTCCACCTACTTCTAGGTCCGACGGCCTGATTGGTCGGTCGCCTGGGTCAGTGACGAGTCGGGTACCAGCTTTCCAATTTGTTTCATTTAAATCATTCTCAGGAAGCGGACCAAGATCTCGGAGTAGAAGTATCGGCGAAAGTCCTACAAGACCGAGCGCTAACCCGAGGCTTCGCTTAATCAGCGGACGACGTCCCAGACCTGCTTGGCTTGCGCCATCTTTTACCGTTGCAACAAAAGCAGCCCTATCTTCATCTTTAGAACGTTGCTCCTTGCGGTAATCAACCACTTCATGATCTGGCATCAGAGTCTTAGCCCAATGAACAGCGCCCATACCGATAAAGAAGAGCGCCATTGCCAAGCCAAGCCCTAAGAAAAGTTGATGAGCATTTGTTACGTTAAAGAGTGGAAGAAAGATCAGAGTGTCTTCTGGGATCCAAACATATGCATAGACAAAGAGGATTGTTCCGAGAGCCGAGAGGGTAAATAGGATTGAGACTTGGCGTTCTGCCTTCTTCGCGGCAAGCGGATCTACATCGGTCTTGCGATGAATATGCTCGGGCAGACCAGGATCAGAGAGCGGTTCGAGTTCTCTATTTGTTTCGCTCATTAGCGCGCCTTCGTCGTTAGCCAGACAGCAATACCGATAAGAATCCCAAGACCAAGAATAAATGCAACTGCACCCTCTGTTACGGGTCCAACTCGACCAAGTGCCGCGCCACCAAGTGAAGGTTCAGTTTCAACAAACTTAATCCACTTAATTACCGAGAGCTTCTCTTCGTGTGTTAAAACGGAATTGGCAAAAACTGGCATAGCTTGCGGGCCGGTGACCATCGCCTCGTAGATATGTTTTGGCTCAACACCCATAACAGTTGGAGCGTATTTACCTTGAGTTAAAGCGCCGCCTTGTCCGGCGAGGTTGTGACACATGGCGCAATTAGTTCTAAATAGTTCGCCACCTTCAGCAGTATTTCCATCGCGTTCCCAGAATAGCTCTTCATTAGTTATCGCTGCAGGTCCGGGCGCTAAAGAGGCAACATAAGCGGCAAGGGCAGCGGTCTCCCGTTCGTCATAGACCGGCTCTTTGCGCGCAGCTTGTTGGCTCATATCAGCCATCGGCATACGTCCGGTTGCAACTTGAAAATCAACAGATGCAGCGCCTACTCCGATTAAGGAAGGAGCAGCGCCAGCGCCTTCAGCATTTAAACCATGGCAGGAGGAGCAACCGCGCGCAAATATTTCTTTACCTTCAGAGATGAGCGAGGCTTTATCAGAAGATAGAACAACCTGTACTTCTTCGGTAGCAGCTTGGGCGACTGTGTATCCAACGCCTGCAAAGAGTAGACCACTTAGCAGCATTAGCGGACCGGCAAAACGATGGCGTCGATATCGTGAAATAAAACCGAAAAATTTATTCACAGATTTTCCCATGTCATTGCACCAAGTAGATCGCTGAGAAGAGAGCGATCCAGACGATATCCACGAAGTGCCAGTAATACGAAACTACGATCGCCGTGGTTGCTTGCGAATGGCCAAAACGACGCGCTTTTGAAACTCGGATAAGTACCACAAGGAATGCAAGTAATCCGCCGGTTACATGTAGACCGTGGAAACCTGTTGCAAGATAGAAGACAGATCCATATGGAGCTGAGGAGAGAGTTAATCCCTCATGTACCAATTCGGCATATTCAAAGACCTGACCACCGATGAAAAATGCGCCCATAATGAAGGTGAGGGCAAACCACTCACGCATGCCCCACTTTGACAGTTGCCAGAGCGCACCCGTTCTTGCGCTTTGGAATCGCTCCGCAGCAAATACTCCAAACTGACAAGTTACCGAGGAGAGAACCAAGACCGTCGTGTTTATCGCAGAAAATGGAATATTTAGTAACTCAACAGATTCAGCCCAGATCTCCGGGCCTTGGACTGCACGGGTAGTGAAGTACATCGCGAATAGGGCTGCGAAAAACATCAACTCACTTGAGAGCCAGACGATTGTTCCTACCGCAACGATATTGGGGCGGTTAAGCCGTGTAGGCGGAGTCGCAACGGCGCTGGACATGCGGCTGATTATTCCCGAAAAGCCAGGTAAAAGCCCCTAGCAGTTAGCCTTCCGTGGTGGTGAAGCGCATCACTTGGAATTCTTTCCGGGCCGTTGCTGTTTTTCCCTCTAGAATCACCGGTTATGGAATCACCGGTTATGAGCACCGCCGCGGAGACCTTCAAGATTCTGGTCTATTCAGATGATGCAACTGTGAGGGAGAGCATTCACAAGGCTCTTGGTCGACGGCTTTCCCTGGATCTTCCCGAAAATGAGGTCATCGAATTCGCCACAGCAGATGCCCTCCGGCTCTACATCGATACTAAGAAAGTCGGCAAGAAGAGCAGCGTTGATCTCTTCATTCTTGATGGCGAAGCGACCCCAGAAGGTGGAATGGGATTGGCCCGCCAGTTAAAGGACGAGATATTTAATTGCCCACCGACTCTACTAATCGTCGCTCGAGCGCAAGATGCTTGGTTGGCTGGTTGGTCAAGGGCTGATGGAGTAGTTACTCATCCGATCGATTCCTTTACTCTCTCCAAGAGCGCTCTTGCT
>VGAF01000143.1 GCA_016870855.1 Actinomycetota bacterium
AGACTTTGGCAAATTCCCAAAGCGTCCCTAAATGGATCTTTCGCAGGTCCTAGATTCTCTTCGTGTAGTTCAACTACCGATGCGCACCAAGTTTCGCGGGATAACTACCCGCGAAGTTGCAATTTTCCACGGAGAAAGCGGTTGGGGCGAATTCTCGCCATTTCTTGAATATGGCGCCGAAGAATCAGCAAAGTGGTTACGAAGTGGAATTGAGGCAGCCTCAGGCCCAAAATTTCCGGTGCATCACGATTCAATCAAGATAAATGGCACTATCCCGGCGACCGACGATAGAGAAGAGATTGCTGCACTTATCGCTACCTATCCCGGTGCGGAAGTCTTTAAAGTCAAAGTCGGAACGGGAATCGATTCTGATTTATCAAGGTTAAGAGTTGTTAGAGATTTAGTTCCAAAGGCAAAGCTACGGATAGATGTAAATGGATCTTGGAGCGTTGCGGAAGCTGAAGGCAATTTAAAAGCAATTCTCGATGAGATTGGCCCGCTCCAATATGTTGAACAACCCGTAGCCTCGCTTGATTCTCTAAGAGAGTTAAAACGAATACTTAAAGGCGAATTACTTATTGTTGGCGATGAAGTAATTCGCAAGACAGAGGATCCCTTAAAGGTGAATCTGGAGGATGCGGTAGATATCTTGATGTTAAAAGTCGCACCCCTTGGTGGAATAAAGAAATCCATTGATATTGCTAGACATCACAAGTTGCCGGTAGTGGTTTCAAGCGCTTTAGAGTCTGCAATAGGAATATCACATGGATTGCGATTGGCAGCAGCTCTACCTAATCTCGAATACGCCTCGGGCTTAGCTACTGGATCACTATTTAAAACCGACCTTGCCACTCATGAAATTAACAACGGAGAAATCAGATTAGGTGAAGTAGAACCAAATTTTGATTCACTTGAGAGATTTGCAGCCCCCAAAGAAAGATTAGAGTGGTGGCGCGAAAGAGTTAAGGGCTGTTGGGAGGTAGCAGCATGAATAGTTCAACCAGCCTAGCGCGCAGCATGGTAAGACAATTAATTGAACTTGGAATTGAAGATGTAGTTCTCTCACCAGGCTCGAGAAACGCCCCGCTCTCAATAGCTTTTTATCAAGCTGAACAAAAAGGGCTAGTTCGTTTACATGTACGGATTGATGAGAGAACTGCAGCCTTCTTTGCTCTTGGAATCTCAAAGGCGACTGAAAAATACGTTCCAGTTGTATGTACTAGTGGAACTGCGGTAGCGAACCACTACCCTGCGGTCTTAGAGGCTTATCACAGCGCGAACAAGCTACTTTTGTTAACAGCGGATCGTCCAGAGAAGTTGCGAAGAACCGGTTCAAACCAGACCACAATTCAAAAGAATATTTTTGGTGAATTTGTAAGTCATAGTGTGGATACCGCGATTCCAATCGATTTAGAGCATCTATTAAGTGGGTCTGGTCCCGTACACATAAATCTTCAATTTGATGAACCTTTGCTTCCTGAAGACTCAAGCGACTGGTTATCCGGAGTTAAACATAAAGAGATTGCCAAAGAGGCGCCGAAGAAGTATGAACTGCAAGCGACAACCAAGCGAAACGTTCTGATTGTCGGCCATGATCGAGCTGGTTTTGAAGTGGAAGAGATTGAAAGATTGGCTAGCGATTTAGCAGCTGTTTTAGTTGTTGAAGATCCGCTTAGATTCAAAACTACTATCGCCCATGCTCCGATACTTCTTTCAGATGAACGTGTGCGAGAGGATTTAGCTCCAGACCTCGCTGTAATTATTGGCAGAACAACTCTTTCTCGTGCAACAAACGCGTTTATAAAGTGTGCAAAACGAACGGTAGTAATTGATCCAAGAGCGAAAGATATAGATAGCGCAAGAAGTGCTGATGAAATTCTCCTTTCCATCCCGATAGTTCAAGGGCGAATAGAGGCCGATAAGCCTTGGATTGAGAAGTGGAGAAGGTATGAACAGTATGCAAAGGAAGCTATTGCTAATTACCCCGAATGGTCAGAAGGCGCACTCGCAGCTCAAGTAGCCGAGGATCTCGAGGAAGATGTAGCTCTCTTTATTTCATCTTCGAGGCCAATTCGGGATGTGGAAGCGTTTGCAAAGCCTCGAGCAGATGTAATTACTTTTGCCAATCGCGGCCTTGCGGGAATAGATGGGAATATCTCTACTGCGATGGGTATTGCAACGCACTTTGTTGAGACCTATGCAATCTTGGGCGACTTAGCATTTTTACACGATGTTTCGGCGTTAAGTAATCCAACGGGAGATCCGCTAAAGATTATTGTCGTTGATAACGATGGTGGTGGAATCTTCTCAACGCTTCCCCAGAAGGATGTAGAGGGGTTTGAGAAGATATTTGGAACACCTCATGGACTTGATTTAGTTAAGGTCGTGTCTGGGTTTGGGGTATCTAATGAGGTAGTAACTTCAGCGAAGGAACTAAAGATTGCCTTGCGCCGGATTTATCCTGGGCTACATGTGATTATTGCCAAGATGCCGGATCGAAAGTCGAATGCTGAATATCTTGCCAAAGTCCTTGCAACTTACAAGGAATCAATAACTCTCTAGCGCACT
>VGAF01000144.1 GCA_016870855.1 Actinomycetota bacterium
AACCTTCCACGGTTTTCTTGCCGCTTACGAAGATGTAACTGATGAAAAGAATGAAGATGAGACCGATAAGCGCCTACCTTCGATGCAAGAAGGTCAGAAAATAAATGTAGCTGAGTACAAGTTTGAATCGCATGAAACAAAACCGCCGGCCCGTTATACCGAACCAACCTTGGTCAAGAAACTTGAAGAACTTGGGATAGGAAGGCCTTCAACCTTCGCCTCAATCATCCAGACAATTCAAGACCGTGGCTACGTTGTAAAAAGAGGAAGGGCTCTAGTCCCCACTTTCCTTGCCTTTTCCGTAACCGGCTTACTAGAACAGCACTTTTCCAAGCTTGTCGATTATGAATTCACTGCAAGTATGGAAGAGGACTTAGACAAGATCGCAAACGGTGAAGCAGAGCGCATTCATTGGCTCACTAACTTCTTTTATGGCCACGATGATCAACCTGGCCTACAAGATCTCGCCGCCGATCTTGGCTCGATTGATGCTCAACAGATAAACACAATGAAGATGGGCGAAGATATTGAAATTCGAGTTGGTCGCTACGGCGCATACCTACAACAAGGCCAAGGCGACGACCGCAAATTCGCGAATATCCCGGAAGGAATGGCTCCTGACGAATTAACCCTGCCAAAAGCAATAGAACTTCTTGCTGCACCCTCTGGCGAACGCGAACTTGGAACTGACCCAACTACAAGTCTTCCCATCATCGCCAAATCTGGACGCTTCGGCCCTTACATCACCGAAGTTCTTCCTGAGGAAGAAGGAAAGAAGAAAAAGAAAGAAGTTAAAGCTAAGACTGCTTCACTTCTATCAACCATGACCTTAGATACAGTAACTCTTGATGATGCTTTAAAACTACTATCGCTACCAAAAATTCTAGGAACAGATAGCCAAACCGGCGAAGAGATTACGGTTCAAAACGGTAGATACGGTCCTTACTTAAAAAGAGGCACCGACTCTCGAACTCTTACATCAGAGGAGCAACTCTTCTCAATAACTCTCGATGAAGCAGAAGAAATCTATAAGCAGCCAAAGGTAAGGCGACGCGGAGTTGCCAAGCCGCCACTTAGAGATCTTGGCGCCGACCCTGAGACGAAACGCCAAATCATCATCAAAGACGGAAGGTTTGGAATGTATGTAACCGACGGTGAAACCAACGCAACGCTTCGCCGTGGCGACACCGTAGAGGCAATGACAATAGAACGCGCGCTTGAACTATTAGCTGGCCGGAGAGCTTGGGAGATAGAGAATGGCGGCGCCCCGAAGAAGAGCTCTCGTAAGAAAAAAGCCCCAACTCTTACTGAGAAAACGATAAGTGATGCCGGAGCGAAGCGAAAAGCAAAGCGCAGAGCTACCGGGAAGGCTAAAAAGAACAAGTAATAGGCTCACCTCATGTCAGGGACGATACCCAGCCCAGCAACTGGATCAATTAGAGCAAGTGAACATGTTTTACGTATTCCCGCATTTCGAAAACTCTGGAACGCGATGTCATTTTCCTCTTTCGGTGATTGGCTCGGCCTGCTAGCAACTACAGCCTTAGCGCAACAACTTGCTGGCGGTGACTATGCCACCGCCAACTTCGCAATTGCAGGTGTTTTTATCGCTCGACTTCTACCATCCGTAATTCTTGGTCCAATAGCTGGAGTTATCGCTGACCGCTTTGATCGCAAGAAGGTTATGGTCATCGGAGACATACTCCGAGCCGCACTCTTCATATCTATTCCGCTAGTTGGAAACTATCTTTGGCTCTACATAGCGACGGTATTAGTTGAATGTGTAACACTTTTTTGGAGTCCAGCAAAGGAAGCTACTGTTCCTAATCTCGTGCCAAAGAACAAGCTTGAAAATGCAAACCAAATGTCACTCTTTGCAGCCTATGGAAGCGCACCAATTGCGGCTCTAGCCTTCTCATTTCTTTCGGTATCGGCAACTGCAGTTGGGGCAACTTTTGGACTAGAGGACTATTCGGCAGTCGACTTGGCGCTCTATTTAGATGCCCTGAGTTTCCTATTTAGTGCTATAACTATTTCAAGAATAGAAATTCCAAAAAAGCATACTGAAGCAAGCCACAAATCTGACTCACTCTCGGCATCACTTCTAGATGGAGCCAAGTTCATAACGTCATCAAAAATCATCCGTGGACTCATCATCGGAATGCTGGGAGCCTTTGTTGCCGCCGGCGCCGTGATCGGCCTAGCCCGAACATTTGTAGGCGATCTTGATGCTGGCGATGCCGCCTATGGAGTTCTTTTTGGCGCAGTATTCACTGGCCTAGCTGCCGGAATCGCAATAGGTCCAAAAGTCTTCTCACAATTCTCACGAAGACGGCTCTTTGGCGCAGCCCTTACAACGGCGGGATCTCTCCTAATTGTTCTCTCACTTCTTCAAAACTTAGTCATTGCGCTCCTTGTTGTCTTGTTTATTGGAGCATTTTCGGGAGTTTCTTGGGTCACCGGTTTCACGATGCTTGGAATGGAAGTTAATGACGAGATTCGTGGTCGCACATTTGCCTTCGTACAAGCACTCGTAAGAGTCTCTCTTGTAGCTGTACTAGC
>VGAF01000145.1 GCA_016870855.1 Actinomycetota bacterium
CTTGTGGGAAATATCGCTCACCAATTAGAAGAAGAATTCCAATCAAGGAAATGAATACTGCAGACACTATGTAAATGACGCGAGTCCAGATCTTCAAAGTCCGATCTGATCTAAAGAAGAAGGCGATAAGAAGCAAGCCCAAAAGTCCGTATAGAAAAATGATGTCGCCATGCCATAGGAAGGTGAAATGAAGCGCCCCGAAGAGCATCAAGGCAAAGCAGCGCCTTATCCATCGACCCCTATTTGTCCGATCATCTTTGATTATGTAGGCCGAGCTGTAACCATATAGAAATGAAAAGAGAAGATAGAACTTTCCAGCAAAGATCGCGGCCATTATGAATCCGGCAGCCCCGTTAGCGCCACCCGATAACCACTCGCCACGCGCTCCCTCTTCGCTATCTAGTCCCATGAATTGGATGTTTACAACAAGGATTCCTAAGAGCGCGAATCCGCGTAGGACATCAGGTGCTATATCTCTCTGCATTTTCATCTTCTAGATCAATTGGAAGGATAGGTCGAAGGCAACCATCACAACTGCTATCAACGTTGCCCAAAGAATCATGCTCGCAGTTATAAGAATTGAGACTCTAAGTGGTTTAACTCCTGCGGCTACAGATGCTGCCGCCGCAAATTGCGTGCCAATGATGATCGGCCCCAAAAAGGCCATGCCATAGACTCCATACTTGTCAAATGCCCTTAAGGCTTTATCAAATTTGGGGGACTCTGCGGACTTTCCCTTCGCTATACGACGCGCGATTATCTTCGATCTAATTGTTGAACCAAGATAAGCGAATAGAAAAATAGTAATCGCATTTCCGACTACCGCCGCAATTACGGTAGCGGTGGGATCAAGCCCAAGAACTATCCCACTGGGAACTACAGCAATCGCTTCCATCCACGGAATCGCTCCAGCGATAAAGATTCCGATTAGACCCCACTCTTCTATATTCATGTTTTGCTAGGGCAATTCGGCGTGTCTTAAGTCAAGGAGGGTTTTGTTTAGAGAATCGCCACAGGGCAGGTGAGAGTTCGAGTGATCCCAGGAACTGCCTGAACCTTATTTAGAACAGTGCGACCAAGTTCTTCCATGTTTGCCGCTTCCGCTCGCATGATTACGTCATAGGGACCGGTTACCGATTCAGCGATTGTGACGCCGGCAATGCCGCCAATAGCTTTTGTGACGCTGCCTGCTTTTCCGACCTCGGTCTGAATGAGGATGTAGGCCTGAATCGACATTTCTTTAGGCTAGCGCACCTAGGCTTGCTAACGGAAGGGGTTGAGATGAAAGAGGCGGAGTTGCTTGGAGAAATCCAGGCGATCTTTGCGCGCCCTGCTAAACCCAACCTTTCCGTTCCAAATGGTGATGATGGAGCAGTCTTTAAGTCCAACAAAGAAGTGATTGCCTGCGCGGATGTTGCCGTGGAAGGTGTTCACTTCAAGCCAGAGTGGAGCTCGCTATATGAAGTAGGGCGAAAGATCACCGCGGCGAACTTAGCCGATGTCTGTGCGATGGGTGGCTGGCCAGAGTTCGTACTTGTTACGGTCGTTCTTCCGGAGAAATATGTAGGCAGCGCAACCGAGCTCGCAAAAGGAATCGCTTTTGAAGCAGACCTAGTAGGGGCACAAGTTATCGGTGGTGATATCTCTTCAGGGCAACAACTATCTATTTCGATAACCGCTTTAGGTGACACATCTCGTCCGATACTTAGATCTGGTGCACAAGTAGGTGATTCAGTCTATGTTTCCCATCTTCCAGGATTATCAGCCGCGGGTCTGGCGCTGTTAACGCAAGGCAAGGTGGCGAGTTCGAAGATTGAAGAGCGCGCGATTTCCCAACACAAAGCGCCCACCATTGATTATTTGAAGTACCGTGAAAGTTATGCAAAGTTGAATTCCGCCATAGATATAAGTGATGGACTTGTAACCGACGCGGGTCATATTGCCTCGGCAAGTGGAGTTGGGATCGATTTGAATTCAGAAGCCCTGAGGGGAAGTGAGCTAAAAGAGGTTGATGGCGAGCGATTCTTGGATTGGGTCTTAAATGGCGGTGAGGATCATGTCCTCTTGGGTGCCTCAAATGAGGATGTTGCTGGATTTATAAAGATAGGGAGAGTGTTTTCGGGCAGCGGAGTTACGCTCGATGGAAATGAGATTACGGCTGGGGGATTTACCCACAGCTGGAAGTAAAAGTTAGCGCGCGACCTTTCCAGCCTTGAGGCAGGAGGTACATACGTTCTGGCGCTTGGTGTAACCATTTACGAGAGTACGGATGCGCTGGATATTTGGATTCCAGCGGCGACGGGTACGGCGATTTGAGTGCGAGACATTGTTGCCAAAGCTCGGGCCTTTGCCACAGATATCGCATACAGATGCCACGGTCGTACTCCTTGGGTTCGTTCAATTTCTACTTGTTCAATAATGTGGGCGCAAGATTAGCCGGAGAGGCGCCCGAAGCGCCAATTGACCCAGATATACGCCCTATTCATGCGGTGATTCGGGAGAATGAAGCATGGCAACTATGGCGGTGAAGCTAACGAAGGTAGTTGGC
>VGAF01000146.1 GCA_016870855.1 Actinomycetota bacterium
AGAAAGGTGTCGAATTCCCTGACTTCTGGTCAGTAAACGCCTCCACCATTGTCACCACGAAGTACTTCCGTGGCGCTGTCGGACATGAGAATCGTGAATGGTCGCTAAAGCAAGTAATTGATCGCGTAGTTCTTACTTATGCAAAAGCTGGAAAAGAATTTGGTTATTTCGCAACTCCACAAGATGCAGAAATCTTTGAGCACGAACTTACTTACATGCTCCTACACCAGATCTTCTCCTTCAACTCCCCAGTCTGGTTTAACGTCGGAACCACCGCCCCACAACAAGTTTCTGCCTGCTTCATCCTCTCTGTCGATGACACGATGCACTCGATCCTTAATTGGTATCGCGAAGAAGGAATGATCTTCAAAGGCGGCTCAGGCGCTGGTCTAAACCTCTCGAGGATCCGCTCCTCCAAGGAGCTACTCCGCTCCGGTGGAACCGCCTCTGGCCCAGTCTCATTTATGCGCGGCGCTGATGCCTCCGCTGGCACCATCAAGTCAGGCGGCGCTACTCGCCGGGCTGCGAAGATGGTCGTTCTAGATGTTGATCACCCAGATGTCGAAGAGTTCATCGAAACAAAGGTCCGCGAAGAAGAGAAGATCCGCGTTCTCCGTGATGCTGGCTTTGATATGGATCTAGGTGGAAAAGATGTCATCTCTGTCCAATACCAGAATGCAAATAACTCAGTCCGCGTAAATGATGAATTTATGCGCGCCTATGAGAACGGTGCGAAGTTCGGTCTCCGTGCTCGTTCAACTGGTGAAGTTATTGAAGAGATTGATGCAAAGTCACTCTTCCGCAAGATGGCTGAAGCTGCTTGGGCTTGCGCCGATCCTGGCATCCAGTACGACACCACTATCAATGACTGGCACACAAACCCAGAAACAGGTCGAATCAACGCTTCGAATCCCTGCTCTGAGTACATGTCGCTAGATAACTCTTCTTGCAACCTTGCATCATTGAATTTGATGAAGTTCCTTAAGAGCGATGGTTCATTTGATGTAAAGAATTTCGTTAAGTCAACTGAATTAATTATCACCGCTATGGATATCTCGATCTGCTTCGCTGATTTCCCAACTGAAGCAATCGGCGTGACTACACGTGCATATCGCCAACTTGGAATTGGTTATGCAAACCTCGGTGCGCTTTTGATGGCATCTGGTCTTGCATATGACTCCGAAGGTGGCCGTGCGCTTGCTGGCGCAATCACCTCGCTCATGACTGGAACCTCATATCGCCGCTCCGCTGAAATCGCTGGAATCGTCGGTGCTTACGATGGTTATGCACGTAACGCAGCAGCACATACCCGCGTTATGAAGAAGCACCAGGCCGCATCGCTCTCTGCAAAGCCACTTTCAACTCTTGATCGCGATGTCTGGACCGAGGCGAATAAGCAATGGGATAGCTGCCTATCAATCGGTGAGAAGAATGGCTGGCGTAACGCCCAGGCCTCTGTTCTCGCCCCAACCGGAACTATCGGTCTGATGATGGATTGCGATACAACAGGTATCGAACCTGATTTCTCACTCGTTAAGTTTAAGAAGTTGGTCGGCGGCGGATCGATGCAGATCGTCAACCAGACCGTTCCACTTGCACTTAAGAAGCTTGGCTACACCGATGAGACGATCGAAGCGATCGTTGAATACATCACCGCAAATGGCCATGTTGTTGATGCTCCTGGCCTAAAGCCAGAGCATTACGACGTCTTCGATTGCGCACTCGGAGCTCGCTCAATCGCTCCGATGGGCCATGTTCGAATGATGGCCGCCTGCCAGCCTTTCCTATCTGGCGCAATCTCGAAGACCGTAAACCTTTCTGCAGATGCGACGATCGAAGATGTTGAAGAGGTTTATTACGAAGGTTGGAAGTTGGGCCTAAAGGCGATCGCTATCTATCGCGATAACTGCAAGGTCGGACAGCCGCTATCTGATGCAAAAGCAGCCAAGAGTGAAGTGAGCACTTCGGTAGCAGCTCCAGCTCCTGCGACGCGTAAGCGCCTTCCAAAGTCACGCCCATCACGCACCACCTCATTTGCTGTCGGTGGCGCCGAGGGTTATATGACCGCTGGAACATATGAAGATGGCGAACTCGGAGAAATCTTCCTAAAGCTCGGAAAGCAAGGTTCAACACTTGCCGGAGTTATGGATGCATTCTCAATCGCGGTCTCAATCGGTATCCAATACGGAGTACCGCTAGAGACCTACGTCCAGAAGTTCACCAACTCTAGATTTGAACCAGCTGGCATGACAGATGATCCAGATATCCGGATGGCCCAATCCATGATGGATTACATCTTCCGCCGCCTTGCACTTGATTACTTACCTCACGATGTCCGCTCTGCCTATGGCATTTACTCCGCGGCCGAGCGCGCTAACGCTTTAGAAACTGGCGAATACGCCCAGGTTCAAGAAGTAGCGGCGCCATCTGTTGAGCCAGTAATTGAAGCTAAAGCGAAACCAGTCGAAGTAAAGATCGAAGCAGCCCCAACTCAAATCGGTTCCTCAACCGAGCTACTTGAGAAGATCGCTGGCATAAAGTCCG
>VGAF01000147.1 GCA_016870855.1 Actinomycetota bacterium
GGCGATTTGCAGGGCGCGCTTTTTAACTAACTCAAAGCGCAAGTCATCCTTAGATCGCTCATATGGACTTCCATTTGGAACTAGAACTAAACCTGGTTTTCGCCCGGCCAACTCAGCCATGGGGCCCTCATCGCGCCAAATATCTTCACAGATCGCAACACCGATATCGACACCTTTAAATCTTGCAACGAGGGTCCCAGATCCGGCCGAGAAATTTCGGAACTCATCAAAGACTCCATAATTTGGCAGATGGCGCTTTACATATCTCGCCTTTATCTCGCCACCAAAAAGCAGCGCGATTGAATTCAGCGGCCGGCCGTCATCATCTAGAAAACCAACTACCACGAGCATTTCGCCACAACCATTTGCGGCCAACTTCTTGGCTAGCTCCTTAGTTGCCTCGATTGAGGCGCTCCGAAAAGCCGGCCTTAGCGCAAGGTCTTCAACTGGGTATCCAGTTATAACCATCTCCGGAAAGAGAACTACTTCAGCGCCGAGCGCCTTGGCTTCCAGCGATGCTTCCAGGACTTTTCCGCTATTGCCCTTGATATCTCCGACAATCGGATTTATCTGGGCAGAAGCGAGCCTCAGAGTTCTGCTCAGTAAAGGAGGCATAGTTCAAGAGTACCTATAGATTTATTGAGCGCTAGAATTCCTCTGTTCATCCCGGGGACCACTTGGCCTCGAGGAAAGGGAATGATGAAGCGATTCACTATCGCAGATCTTGCTGCCTGGAAGAAGGCGGGCAAGCGCTGGGCGATGCTGACCTCCTACGACAGCGTCACAGCCTCTGTATTTGATGGCGCTGGAGTTCCAGTTCTCCTAGTCGGCGATAGCGCCGGAAACAACTTCCTCGGCCATGAGAACACCATCCCCGTCACCCTTGAAGAAATGGTCTCGCTGGCACGCGCCGTCGTGAATGGATCTAAAGAAGCACTTGTGGTCGCTGACTTTCCATTTGGTAGTTATGAAAAGAGTGAATCTCAAGCCCTTGAAACCGGCATCCGTTTTCTAAAAGAAGCGAAAGTCCATGCCGTAAAACTCGAAGGCGGAGTCCGAGTAGTCGAACAGGTTAAAGCCCTAGTCAAATATGGAATTCCGGTAATGGGCCATCTCGGTATGACCCCACAATCTGTAAATGCATTTGGTGGTTTCAAAGTTCAAGGAAGGGATTCCCAAGGTGATGCAATCCTCGCCGACGCAAAGGCCCTCGAAGCTGCCGGATGCTTTGCCATCGTCTTGGAATTAGTTCCAGCCGAGTTAGCCGAGCGCATTACCCGCGAACTCTCAATTCCAACAATTGGAATCGGGGCAGGTGCAAAGTGCGATGCCCAAGTTCTTGTCTGGACCGATTTGATGGGGCTCACCCCAAAGCCGCCAAAATTCGTTAGGGCTTATCGAGACCTGCGAAGTGAGATGAGCGCTGGGGTAAAGGAGTGGCTTGCCGATGTCGAGTCTGGAAAGTTCCCAAGTGAGAGTGAGAGTTTTAACTAGTTAGACTCTGGGTCATGAGTAGTTTGGCGATTGATCTAACGCCGCTACGAAAATACCGGGACTTCCGCCTCATCTTTACCGCCGGACTCTTCTCCTACTTCGGCTCGATGATCACTTTTGTCGCAATCCCTTTTCAAATCAAAGAGCTAACCGGCTCGTATTGGATGGTCGGGCTCATCGGCGCTGTTGAGATCATCCCGCTAATCATCTTCGGCCTTTACGGCGGGGTCTTAGCAGATCACGTAGATCGCAAGAAGATGATCTGGTTGACCGAATTCGGAACTTTGGTTGCGACTTTTATCCTCTTTCTAAATGCTCTTCGTGATAAACCAAGCGTGGTTTTGATATTCATAATCGCAGCCATTTTCGCTACTTTAAGCGGTCTAAAGCGCCCTAGCCAGGAAGCGATCCTGCCTCGATTGGTCAACCATGGAGACCTTCCTAGCGCGAGCGCGCTGATGAGTTTGCGTTGGCAATTCGGCGGAATTGTTGGACCGGCCGTTGGTGGAATCTTGGTGGCAACTTATGGAGCCGAGACTGGATATCTAGTGGATTGCCTTACCTTTGTAGTTTCACTTGCGCTACTTGCCCGAATCAAAAACGTTCCGCCATTAACAACAAGAACGGCTCCATCAATCGAGAGCCTGATGGAGGGAATCAGATATGCATTTAGCCGCCGAGATCTCCTTGGGACTTATGTGGTCGACCTAGCCGCGATGTTCTTAGCGATGCCGATGGCGCTCTTCCCATTCTGGGCCGATGCGATAGATGCTCCATGGGCGCTCGGACTCTTCTACTCTTCAATTACTGCCGGTGCTGTGATTGTCACCCTCTTGAGTGGCTGGATGCGCAATTACCCCCACCATGGAAAAGCGGTTGTTTTGGGCGCCCTCGGTTGGGGCATCGCCATTGTCATCGCCGGTACTACAGATTCTCTAGTAGTAGTCATCGCCTCACTTGTCATCGCCGGCGCCTTCGATCAGGTAAGCGCTATGTTCCGAAGCTTCATTTGGAATCAATCAATCCCCGAT
>VGAF01000148.1 GCA_016870855.1 Actinomycetota bacterium
GCTTGTCCAAAGGCAAAGGTGTGCTCGCCTATCGCAGCAGCTAATAGTGGAGCGATAGCTAGTACGGCTACAAGAGAGACTCGAACAAGGGCTTGTACAAAGGCAAAGGTGCGACCACGAATCTCGTCATTAACTTCCATTCCAAGCATTGTGAAACCGGTAACCCAAGAAACCCCCGAAAATGCTCCAATAAAAAGGACAACAAGGAGGGCAATCACTAAGTTTTGAAGAAGTGAGAGAACAATTAGGAGAGATCCCGCCGTTGTAAGGGCTGCGCCAAAGAGCCGTCTTCGTGAGAATTGTGAGAAGACTTTTGGACCTATAGCGATTCCGGCAGCTAGGCCAGTGAATACTGCGCCAAAGAGAACACCGTAGGCGGCATCTCCGGCATCGAGGTCGCCTACAAATGTTCGGGCTAGGCCGATCACAGCGCCGGCGGCAACAAAGGCTCCGAGCATTCCAATGATGAGTCCGCGGATAATTTTTGATGACGCTATGAACTTGGCTCCATCTAGGAGAGACGTAGAGAGTGAGTCAGATTTCTGGCTTGCTTCAATATGCTTTTTTGGAATTTCTATTCTTGAAATTGTTATAGCACTGACCAAAAAACTCAGAGTATTTAAGTAGAGTGCTAAGTCGACAGCAGAATAATTTTCAAGCCCAACGGTTTCTCCGATTGCAGTAGCTGAAACAGATAGGAAAGAGAATGTTAGAGCTGCAATCGGTGCGCTTCCGTAGGCCGCAAAGAGTGACATTTGGTTTGCATTTTCAAGCTTATTTTTTGGTACGAGATTAGGAACGGTAGCTTCCTTTGCTGGACTCCAAAAAAGAGTTACACATTCAACCAAAACTGTTGCTATGTAGAGCCAAAGATAGTTTCCAACCAGCGGAATAGATAGGAAGAGTGTGGCTCGAAGTATGTCTCCGATGACCATAACCTTCTTGCGATCAAAGCGGTCGGCAATAACCCCAGCTATTGGCCCAAGAATTACGGACGGTAGAAGTCGAGCGATAAAAACACCTGCGATTGCGAAGTTGGCGGTTGCATAGTCACCACCGGCGAGTTGTTGTGCTAAGGCTGTTGTTGCAAGCAGGCCGAGCCAATCACCAAAAGAGGAAAAAGACATTGCGTTCCAGAGTTTTCGAAACGCGGGAATACGTAAAACATGTTCGCTTGCTCTAATTGATCCAGTTGCTGAACTGGGTAATGTTCCTGACATGAGGTGAGCCTATTACTTGTTCTTTTTAGCCTTTCCGGTAGCGCTGCGCTTTGCCTTTCGCTTCGCTCCGGCGTCACTTATTGTTTCCTCGGTAAGAGTTGGGGCTTTCTTTTTTCGAGAGCTCTTCTTCTTTGGGGCGCCGCCGTTTTCTATCTCCCAAGCTCTTCGGCCGGCTAATAATTCTAGGGCGCGTTCGATAGTCATTGCCTCTACGGTGTCGCCGCGACGAAGGGTTGCGTTGGTTTCACCGTCGGTTACATACATTCCAAACCTGCCATCTTTGATGATGATTTGGCGTTTAGTCTCAGGGTCGGCGCCAAGATCTTTAAGTGGCGGTTTTGCAACTCCTCGTCGTCTTACCTTTGGTTGTTTATAGATTTCTTCTGCTTCATCGAGAGTTATCGAGAAGAGTTGGTCCTCTGATGTAAGAGTTCGAGAGTCAGTGCCTCGCTTTAAATAGGGACCATATCTTCCGTTTTGAACCGTAATCTCTTCGCCAGTTTGGCTATCTGTTCCTAGAACTTTAGGTAGCGATAAAAGTTTTAAAGCATCATCAAGAGTTACTGTGCCTAAGGTCATGGTTGATAGAAGTGAAGCAGTCTTAGCTTTAACTTCTTTCTTTTTCTTCTTTCCTTCTGGCTCCGGAAGGACTTCAGTTATGTAAGGGCCGAAGCGTCCAGATTTGGCGATGATTGGAAGGCTTGTTGTTGGATCAGTTCCAAGTTCGCGCTCACCCGATGGAGCTGCAAGAAGTTCTATTGCTTTTGGCAGGGTTAATTCGTCAGGTGCCATTCCTTCCGGAATATTTGCGAATTTGCGGTCATCACCTTGGCCTTGTTGCAGGTATGCGCCGTAGCGACCAACGCGGATTTCAATATCTTCGCCCATCTTCATTGTGTTTATCTGTTGCGCATCAATCGAACCAAGGTCAGCGGCGAGATCTTGAAGGCCAGGTTGATCATGGTGGCCATAGAAGAAGTTTGTTAGCCAATGAATTCGCTCTGCTTCACCGTTGGCGATCTTGTCTAAGTCCTCTTCCATGCTTGCTGTAAATTCGTAATCAACAAGCTTGGAAAAATGCTGTTCTAGCAAGCCGGTTACGGAAAAGGCTAAGAAAGTGGGGACTAGGGCCCTTCCTCGTTTTACAACGTAGCCGCGGTCTTGAATTGTCTGGATGATTGAGGCGAAAGTTGAAGGTCTTCCTATTCCGAGTTCTTCAAGTTTCTTAACCAAGGTAGGTTCGGTATAGCGGGCCGGCGGTTTTGTTTCATGCGATTCAAACTTG
>VGAF01000149.1 GCA_016870855.1 Actinomycetota bacterium
CAATCAGAAGCTCTTAGGACTTTGCGTGGACTCTTTACATTTAAAGAGGGAGTCAGAAAGCCAATTTCAATCGATGAAGTTGAACCTGTCTCATCTATCGTAAAGCGATTCTCAACCGGCGCGATGTCATACGGCTCGATTTCGCAAGAAGCACACGAAACTCTTGCGATTGCAATGAATCGCCTTGGCGCGAAATCAAATACTGGCGAAGGTGGTGAGGATCCTGAACGCTTCCAACCACTTGAAAATGGCGACTCAAAACGCTCAGCTATAAAGCAGGTTGCCTCAGGTCGCTTTGGTGTTACGAGCGAATATCTTGTTAACGCCGATGATCTGCAGATAAAAATGGCACAGGGCGCAAAGCCTGGTGAAGGCGGACAACTTCCGGGAAATAAGGTCTATCCCTGGATTGCAAAGACGCGCCACTCGACTCCTGGTGTTGGACTAATCTCACCACCACCTCATCACGATATCTACTCAATCGAAGATCTCGCTCAATTGATTCATGATTTGAAGAATTCAAATCGGGACGCTCGTATTCATGTGAAGCTAGTTGCCCAAGTTGGAGTAGGAACTGTCGCTGCTGGAGTTTCAAAAGCGCATGCTGATGTGGTTCTAATTTCTGGCCATGATGGTGGAACCGGCGCCTCACCACTTACATCGTTAAAGCACGCGGGTGCTCCGTGGGAATTAGGACTTGCTGAGACTCAACAGACTTTGATTCTAAATGGCTTAAGAGATCGAATTACAGTACAAACAGATGGCCAGATGAAGACTGGTCGCGATGTGATTATCGCAGCCTTGCTCGGCGCCGAAGAGTATGGATTTGCCACAGCCCCACTTGTTGTCTCAGGTTGCGTAATGATGCGAGTCTGTCATCTAGATACATGCCCAGTCGGAGTCGCAACCCAGAACCCAGAACTGCGCAAACGTTTTACGGGCAAACCTGAATTTGTTGAGACTTTCTTTGAGTACATCGCAGAAGAAGTCCGTGAGTGGCTGGCAAAGTTGGGCTTCCGTTCACTTGATGAAGCAATCGGACAAGTTGAAGTTCTAGATACCCGCAAAGCGGTTGAGCATTGGAAAGCATCTGGGCTAAATCTTGAACCAATTTTAAAGTTCCCAGTCAGCACCAAATATCCTGCCCGAAAGAAATCGGTCGAACAAGATCATGGTCTAACTGGCGCACTTGATAACAGGTTGTTGAAGCTTGCAGCACCAGCCCTAGCGACCGGAGAGCACATTTCAATTTCTCTTCCAGTAAGGAATAGAAATCGCACAGTGGGAACGATCCTTGGCTCAGAAATCACAAAGCGTTTCGGGGGTAATGGTTTACCTGAAGATTCGATAGAAGTCACCTTGCATGGTTCAGCCGGTCAGTCGCTCGGCGCTTTTATTCCAAAGGGGCTCACAATTCGTCTCTACGGCGATACCAATGATCACCTGGGCAAAGGAATCTCTGGTGGCCGATTGATAGTAAGACCAGATGAGAAAGCAGAATTCGAATCAAGCAAGAATGTGATTGCTGGAAATGTAGTTGGTTATGGCGCAACAGGCGGTGAGATATTCGTATCCGGTGTTGTTGGTGAGCGATTCTGCGTCCGCAACTCTGGTGCAACTGCAGTAGTCGAAGGTACTGGGGATCATGGCTGCGAATACATGACCGGCGGCGTGGTTGTAGTACTTGGGAAGACTGGAAGAAACTTTGCAGCCGGAATGTCTGGGGGAGTTGCGTATCTTCTTGATCTAGATCCGAAGTTGGTTAATACCGAGATGGTCGACTTACAACTACTAGATGATGAGGATAAGAAAAAACTTGAAGCGATCATCTCGAAGTTCCACGCTGAAACGGGTTCAAGGGTGGCATCAGAGTTATTAAAGGATTGGAAGAGTTCATTCGCCCGCTTCACAAGAATTATGCCACGCGACTATGCCCGCGTTTTAAATGTGATTGCAGCTGCTGAAAAATCGGGTAAGCCGGTTGAGCAAGCGATCATGGAGGTGCTCAATGGCTGATCCAAAAGGCTTTTTAAAATTTGATCGAGAGACCCCAAAGCGCCGCCCAGTTGATGTGCGGATTAGAGATTGGCGTGAGGTTTACGAGGAGCAAGAGTTCTCAAGTCTGCAACGTCAAGCGGGACGCTGTATGGATTGTGGAATTCCTTTCTGTCATCAAGGTTGCCCGCTTGGAAACCTAATTCCTGAGTGGAACGATCTGATTTGGCGAAATGAAAAAGTTGATGCAATTGATCGCCTACACGCAACCAATAACTTTCCAGAATTCACCGGAAGGTTATGCCCCGCTCCGTGTGAGACAGCATGTGTACTAGGAATTAATCAAAATCCAGTCACTATCAAACAGATTGAACTGCGCACAATAGAAGAGGCGTTTCAAGCTGGAAATGTAAAACCACTTCAACCGGATCGAATTACCGGCAAGACGGTTGCGGTTATTGGATCTGGACCGGCGGGACTTGCAGCA
>VGAF01000150.1 GCA_016870855.1 Actinomycetota bacterium
ATAAATCAGGCATAAAGAATTACCAATAGCACGATGGAAAAGAGCGCTCCACCCGCGATTAGCAGGTATTTCACCCAGAGTGGAATTCGGAATTTTTCTGAGGTGGTTTGAGCAATCGATTTTGTCTTGCGAATCGCATTGGCCGCCCACGCATATTCAGTGGCCAAAATACCAAGTCCTGCGAGAAGTACTAGAAGTCCGGGTCCGGGAGCGAATAAGAAAATCGTTCCAACAATTGTGATTAATCCACCAACAACTCCGATGAATACCCGCCAAACGAGAGATCCATAAGGAATCGATTTGATTTGCTGGCGGAAGTTCATAGGGAAAGATTACCTAAAATCCAACTATGAAAACTCTCTTGAAGTTCACGAAACCGGTTAGAACTTGGGGCGTCTTTTCCGTCAATTGCCTTGATGGATTGAATCTCCCGCAAGCTGGAGATAGCACCGAGGGACTCCGCCTCTAGAAGAGAAGTGAGATCAAGTTTTCCTTCCTTAACCCCGAAGTTATCAATGAGAGCTTTGCGCGTTACCCCCGGTAATGCGCCACCTTCAAGTCGAGGGGTGACCCAACTGCCGTTGACTAGAGCAATTAAATTTGAAGTGGAGAGCTCGCTTACCTCCCCGCTCTCCTGGATAAGAATCACGTCATCAAATCCCTTCTGTTCTCCGTAGCGACGGGCGCGCAAGCGCGCCGAATACGAACTGCTCTTATAACCGAGCCGCTCGTGGCCACCTTTGATGACTGTGCAAGCAAGGCCCTTAGTTGGGGGTAAATACTCCTTATGGGAGAGAACCCAATTTCCATCAGAGTAAATCGAGATTCGAAGCGCACCGCTTGGGAACTCCGCGCGCCTCAAAACCCGCTCAATCCCATCGATGATTTTTTCGCGGCGGTACCAAGGAATAGGCGTTCCCGCTAAATCAACCAACCCTAATTCGAGCCGCTCCAGGTGCGAATCAAGGGCAAAGAGTCTGCCCTCATAGCTCCGAAGAGTTTCAAAGACTCCATCTCCAAGCAGAATCGCATCGCTCAACTCTGAACTTTGCGAGGGTTCACCATTGAAGAAAATCATTGGGTAAGAGAGATAAGGCGGCGCGCCTTAAGCTCGGTCTCCTCCCACTCAGATTCTGGATCACTATCCCAGGTAATACCCGCGCCGGTGCCAAATTTAATCTCATCTTTGCTTCTCCAGAAGAGCCGGATTCCCACGCTCAATTCCATTCGATTTCCATCCAACCAACCGAAGACGCCGCAATAAGGTCCGCGCTCTCCTTCATTAGATCTGATTATGCGAAGTGCGCTTGATTTCGGCGCCCCACTTATCGAACCAGGCGGCATCACTTCAGCAATTGCCTCCGAGAGCGCAATCTCCTTCTTCAGCGACCCACTTACATCAGAAACTAAGTGAAACAGCCCAGGATGTTCTTCGGTGGCGAGCAATCTCGGAGTACCGATACTTCCGGTCTCGCAAATCCTTCCGAGATCATTTCTAATCAGATCTACGATCATGAGATTTTCTGCTCTATCTTTGGCGAGAAATTCATTTGTTGCCGAAGTTCCTTTTATCGGACTTGAGATTATTCGATTCCCATCTTTAGAGATAAAACGTTCGGGTGACGCTGACGCGATTTCTAGATCTGGCAAAGAGAGATAGCCGGCAAATAGAGCGGGATTTTGTGAAAGAATTCGACTGAAGAGTCCGGAGAGATTTCCTTCTTCAAGAATCTTTGAACTCAAAATTCGACAGGCATTTACTTGATAAACCTCACCATCGGCAATCAGTGATCTAATCTCTTCAACATAGCTCTTATATTCATCCCGTGACTTGGATGAACGCCACGGGCTAACCTTTAAATCTTTTCCTTCGCTAACAAACTCTTTTCTTGATACATCTTTAAACCGGGCCAAAGTCCAGCTTCCTTCGAATGTGCCGGCGATGGACCAGAAACCTGGTTCATTAATAGCTTCGAGGTCGCTTCGAATTTCCTGCAGATTCTCGCCCTGAATGCCGCCCATCCAGAACCGCTCCACACTCCACCGCCTCTAGATATCTGCATTCATTTTGGAAGCCCTCTAAATCTAGGATAGATTTCCCCTCCTTGATCATCGGTGCCAGTAGGTGGCGAGATCAAGTTTTGCGGACGTAGCGCAGTTGGTAGCGCGGAACCTTGCCAAGGTTCAGGTCGCGGGTTCGACCCCCGTCGTCCGCTCGATTAGAGGAGTTTGGAGAGCTAGAGATAGCTAGAGATTTGGTGGAGTGGCCGAGAGGCGAGGCTCGGGACTGCAAATCCCGCTACACGGGTTCAAATCCCGTCTCCACCTCGATAAATTTAAAACTCAATATTCTTAACTTAATACGGACGATTAGCGCAGCGGTAGCGCACTTCCTTGACATGGAAGGGGTCACTGGTTCGATCCCAGTATCGTCCACATATAGATAGATGTAGAACGTGTA
>VGAF01000151.1 GCA_016870855.1 Actinomycetota bacterium
GATTGTAGTTTCGATGATCTCCGCGGCTTCTGGAGTTTTTAGCGGATCGATATCCGACGCATTCTCCGGCCAGACAATCAGATCAGCATCAGTTGCAACTTTGCTAGTTGCATCAGCATGTCTCTTTAGTACTGAGAGCGCTCGCTTGTTGTAATCAAATCCCAGCTCATCAACTCCCCCTTGTACAGCTACAACATTGATCAACCCGGTAGATGGAGTTAGAGGTAAAAACAAACTTAGCAAAAATGGGATTGGCAGGACGGCAACGATTCTGATTCTAAAACTTGAAAAAAGCGCCGAAAGAAAAACAACAACAAAAGTGATGCCTGCTACTCCGACAATTGAATAAAGTCCAGAGAGATACTCAACTTGCGTGTGCCCCACTCTCCCCCATCCAAAACCACCAAAGGGCCACTTCATTCGCGCTATTTCTATGACGGTGAAAAGTATGGCAAAAAGAAATACCGACGAAAGCTTTCGGCTCCATGTAAAAAGGGCAATGGTGCTAAAGAGCGCGGTTTGAAGTAGCGCGAGGCTTAGCCAAGGTAGCCATCCAACATATGAACCGGACCAGTGCAGTAACGGTATAAAAAAGGTCAGCCCAGCAAGGATTGAAACGATAAATCGGTCGCGTAACTGTCTATCGATCATCGATCTATATAGAAGCGCGCCGCCAATATATGGACCGAGCGCAAACTCCAATGGAGCAAAGCCAGTCCAAAAGAAAAACCCAGAGAGAATTGCGAGCGCTATTCCCACCCTAAGGCCGCCTTGAGTCGAGTAAGGCTGGTGGAGAGTCCATGTTCGGTGCTCAGTTTCTCCAACATCTTTGGATCTTCGGGTCGATTTGGAATCTTGAAATCTACTCTCGGAAGTGAAATACTCGTGGCGCAGGAAACTAACTCTTCGACAATCGAAGCATAGGCATGATCCGCAAGAATTCTTTTACGGTGAATATCACGGAGATTTGCATCCTCCGATTTAGCAGCAGCCATAACTGCGTCAATGGAGTGATAATTCGATGCGATTTCTGCTGCGCCCTTCTCTCCAATTCCCTTGATACCGGGCAGTCCATCTGAGGCATCGCCACGTATCATGGCAAAGAGTCCGTACCGCTCCCCAGGAATTGCATACTTGTTGGCAATCCAAGCGGTATCGACTAGATCGTGTGCGCTAATCCCCTTAGCAAGGTAAACAACCTTCACATCGCGCTCATCATCTACGAGCTGAAAGAGATCACGGTCGCCTGTTACGACCCGCACAGGCCCCAGTTCGCGCTTGGCGAGCGTTGCTATTACATCATCGGCTTCATAGTCATCAGCTCCAATAATTTGTACCCCAAGTGACTCAAAGAAATCCAAAATGACGGGCACCTGTGGAGTTAATAAATCCGGCTCCTCCTCTTCCTCACCACCCTCATCTAAACGATTAGTTTTGTACTCTGGGAAAAGTTCAACGCGCCAAGAAGGTCGCCAATCGCCATCAAGACAGATGGCAAGTCGATCAGGTCGATAAGAGTTAATTAGCCGAGCGGTCATATCGATAAACCCTCTTACCGCGTTTATTGGCTCACCTTTTGGCGAAAGCAAAGTGTCCGGCATCCCGTAATAGGCTCGATACCAGAGTGAAGCGCTATCAATCAACATTAGCGTCATGCAATCACCGCCGAGTATGCAACTACCCCTCGATCTATCCGCTTTATCGCTTCACGTGCCAAGGTTGCTAATTCACTTCGCGCACTGATGAGCTGACCGAGCAAGTCAATGATTTGTCGCATATTTCGTACAAAGTCCCCCACCGGAATCTCGGTTTCGCGGAGAATTGAGTGCAAAGAGTTGCCGTTTGCCCATCGATACGAACTCCAGGCCAAATCAAAATTCGGTTCGCGTTGTGGGTTGAGCCCTACATTCTCTTCAAGGTAAACCAACTTCGACCAAGCGGAAATGCATGCCTTCACGGGGTTCTCTAAACTCTTTGGAATCCTCGGAATTTTGCTCCGTTCACCACGTCCTTCAAAGATCAATCCAGAGAGCAAACCCACAAGATCAGCTGGTGATGTTGCGGCAAAGAGGTCTTGATAAATCATTTCCGTTAACAACAAGTCGCTCTCGGCATAAATACGGGTAAGTGATACCCCTTTATTGCTCAACTTCTCGCCTTCCACGTAGCCAAGTTCTTCCAAGATGGAACTGACTTGATCGAAAGTGCGTGGGATGACATTTGTGCGATTTTCCATTCGAGAACGCAAGCCCTCAGTCTCTCTCGATAATCGTTCTCCTCGCTCATGATGCCTAGCGTGGTTCTCTCTATCTGGGCATTGATGGCAGGGATGCGATTTCGATTCTTTTCTATGAAATGAGATTT
>VGAF01000152.1 GCA_016870855.1 Actinomycetota bacterium
AGAAAGTTCGATTCCGCTTTCGGCAACTGCGACTGGATTACCAGAACCATTTCCTGGCTCCGGAGCATGAATCGGCACTCCAATTGACTGAGCGAGGAGAGTTAACTGGGTGACTGCATTTGGTCGCTGAAGATCAGCTGCTACAAGTAGCGGGGTGTTGCCCTGCTCTTTTAGAAAGAGCGCGAGCTTTCCAGCCAGAGTTGTCTTACCTGAACCTTGAAGTCCAGCGAGCATGATTACCGTGGGCGGATTCTTTGCAAAGCGGATGCGCCGAGCTGGCCCGCCCAGAATTTCAACAAGTTCTGAGTTAACTATCGAATAGATTTCCTGAGATTGATTTGTGCTCTTTCGGATCTCAGGCAGAGCTTGGATTGAGCGCTCTTTAATTCGAGCGACGAACTGTTCAACTACCGAGAGCGCTACATCGCCATCTAAGAGCGCTAAGCGAATCTCTTCGGCCACCGAATCGATATCGCTCTCTGAGATCCTTCCTTTGCCCCTTAAAGTTGCAAAGGCTGAGGAGAATTTCTCAGAGAGCGACTCGAACACGGCGCGAGCCTACTAAATAGCAGCCTCTCCTGATTCGCCAGTCCGGACTCGAACAACATCATGAACTGGCGTAGTCCATACCTTTCCATCACCAATTGAGTTTGTGGAAGCCGTCTTCACAATCACATTGATAATGCCCTTCGCCTCTTTATCTTCAGCGAGGATTTCCAATCGCACTTTTGAAATCAAATCGATTGGGTACTCGGCGCCACGATAGACCTCAACATGGCCGCCTTGCCTTCCCATTCCAGAAACTTCTGAAACGGTCATGCCTTTAACACCGGCAGCTCGAAGTGCATCTTTAACTTCCTCGAACGCGCCTGGCTTGATGATCGCTGTAATCAATAACATCAGCGTCCTCCCTTAAATACTCCGCCTAGTTCATAAGCGGACTCGGCGTGATAAACAAGATCTACTCCGGCAATTTCCTCTTCACGCTTTACGCGGATTCCGATTGTCTTATCGAGAATCTTTCCGAGTAGAAATGTAACGATGAAACAATAGCCGATCACCGCAACACAAGCGATCGCCTGTTTGATCAATTGATCAGCGCCACCTCCGTAGAGAAGGCCATCGACTCCAGCAGGAGCTGCGCTAGATGCAAAGACACCGACTAGAAGTGATCCTGCTAGCCCGGAGACCAAGTGGACACCAACGACATCTAGCGAATCGTCATAACCAAACTTGTACTTCAATCCAACGGCGTAAGCAGAGAGGATTGAGGAAATAGCTCCGACCAAGATCGCCCCAACTGGAGTGACCGAGGAGCAGGCTGGTGTGATTGCTACAAGGCCGGCAACGATTCCGGATGCTGCGCCAAGGGTTGTGGAATGGCCATCGCGAATTTTTTCAACCAATAGCCATGCGAGCATTCCTGCACCAGTTGCAACAATCGTGTTAAAGAATGTAACGCTAGCTAGATAGTTTGAACCAACTGCTGAACCTGCATTAAATCCAAACCAACCAAACCATAGAAGCGCGGCGCCTAACATAACCATCGTAAGGTTGTGAGGCTTAAATGGCTTTGAGCCAAAACCTACGCGCTTACCAAGTACTAGAGCTAGAGCGAGGGCTGCAACGCCGGCATTGATGTGTACAGCAGTACCGCCAGCGAAATCAATCGCTGCTAGATCATTGGCGATCCAGCCGCCTGGATCCGACTCGCCACTATCAAAATCGAAGACCCAGTGAGCGATCGGGAAATAAACCAATGTCACCCAGATTCCCGCGAATAGGACCCAAGCGCCAAATTTCATACGATCAGCAACGGCTCCAGAAATCAACGCAACCGTTATCACAGCAAACATTGCTTGGAAGGCCGCGAAGAGTATTGTTGGAATTCCGCCAAAGAGCGCATCCTCACTCAATAGCGCAGATAACCCAATGAACTCCGTGGGATCGCCAAGTAATCCTGAATCCAAATCTCTTCCAAATGTCATTGAGTATCCGTAGATAACCCAAATGACTCCAACTACTCCCATTGATACAAAAGACATCATGATCATATTGAGAGCGCTTCGTGCGCGAACTTGTCCGCCATAGAAGAGCGCCAAGCCTGGTGTCATGAGAAGAACCAAAGCTGTGCTCACCAACATCCAAGCGGTATCACCTGTATTGATAGCCATTTATTCACTTCTCTATCTTGATTTGCCAATTCGACCCTGAACCAGCTGAGGGGGAAAGAATCTTGGCTATGTGTTACAGGGTCCCATCCGGTCAGGTTTCGCCTCGGTGACTAAATTAAGTTGAGCGTTACGGTTGTGTTAACAAGTTTGCTACGTAGGCCGAGGGCTCAAAAATCTCTAGGTCTC
>VGAF01000153.1 GCA_016870855.1 Actinomycetota bacterium
CCACGTATCTGCAGCGCAACTGCCCTACCCAGACAAGTTTTTTGATTTGGTTTTCTCAATCAATACACTCCACAACCTTCATAACCATGACCTTGACCGAGCACTTCGTGAGATGGAGCGGGTAGGAAAAGAAAAATATCTATGCGTTGAGTCTTATAGAAACGAGATTGAGAAAGCCAACCTACTTTATTGGCAAGTGACCTGTGAGCAGTTTAATTCGCCAGCAGACTGGGAGTGGTGGTTTAAAACTACGCAATTTAGGGGTGATTATTCATTCATTTTTTTTGAGTAAAGCGCGCTGAGATCACTTAAATTATTAGGCTCAAGGTCTAAAAGCGATTCTGGTTCCGTACGCGGGTTTTTACTCTCGACAACAAAAGCTTAAAAATGCTTAAACAGGTTTCTACTTGCTTGGGATGTAGTAGTAGGCGCGTTCTCGAACTTCTAGACTTCGGTGCTCAGCCGCCTAGCAACCGCTTCATAAGGTCCGGTGAGGTTAGTCGTGAGTTTCACGGTCTGCGAATTACTCAGTGCCAAGATTGCGCTCTAATACAGCTCCAAGACCCAATGCCTCCCACGATGGTGAAATCGCATTTTGATTGGCTTACGTACAAAGAGCCAGAAACTCATTTGGACAACCTTGTTGAATACCTAAGTCGTCTGCCCAGCCTCACGCCTAACGCTCGAATTGTCGGGCTGACTTACAAGGATGATTCAACCCTAGTCAGGTTCAATCGAATGGGATATGCAAATATAATGCGGCTGGATTTAAGGCAAGACCTAGGACTTAGCGACTCTTGTGCTGGCTTGGAGTCAATTCAGGGAGCAGTGATTGAAAAACATATGCAAGTACTAGCTGCCCAGCATGGAGCCGCCGATTTGATAATAGTTCGACATGTGCTTGAACATTCGCACGACCCAGGGGAATTCCTTCGCGCCTTTAGGCCGATGCTTAGTCCGGGGGGACACTTGGTTCTCGAAATGCCAGATTGCAGTAAGTTTATAGCGGTATGCGATTACAGCTTCGTATGGGAAGAACACATTACATACTTTTCACCAGCAACATTTTCCAGATTTGCCCGAAGGCACGGCTTTGTCGTCAAGGATCTTCTCAACTACCCGTATCCACTTGAGAATTCTCTGGTGGCGATTCTGACCCCCGGTGAACAATTAGTTCAGGAGTTTTCGGTCCACGAAGAGGTTGCACTTGGTTACCGGTTTGCGGAATCATTTCCCATACGTAGGAACGCCATTCGTGGTCAACTGCAGCGCTTGCATGGTGAAGGACAGCGCATAGCGGTATTCGGTGCAGGCCATCTTGCTGCCAAGTTTCTCAATTTATTTGACTTGCGCGAGATCGTCGAGTGCGTTATCGACGATAACCCAAACAAGCAGGGTCTGCGTATGCCTGGTTCAAATCTTCCAGTGTTGGGTTCAAGGAAGCTTGATGAGGGAGAGATTGATTTGTGTCTCTTATCCCTCAGCCCCGAGAGCGAAAAGAAGGTGTTGGCTACGAAGCAGGGTTTCCTTGCTAAAGGTGGAAGATTCGCATCTATTTTTGAATTGAGCCCGCTCTCGCTGAGATTAGGATAGGTCGATGAATCTAACTAAGCTAAGCGAAGAAGTGTTCATGTCAGCTGATTCGATTGTCAAGATCGGGGGAGAAGAAATTGCCTTTTTGAAGAAATGCGCGCGGATTAATAAGCGGCATAGAGCAAGAATTTGTGCCCATAAAACTAACGAAGACGCACTGCACGAAATGCTGATTGCCATTTCAGCGAAAAGCTATATCCATCCGCACAAGCACCTCGGCAAGTCGGAATCCTTCCATATCGTCGACGGGATTGTCGATGTGGTGGTGTTCGATGAATTGGGCGAGATTGTCGAAATCATCGAACTGGGCGATGCGCGCAGCGGGCGTAATTTCTATTACCGGCTCACCGAGAGCGTCTTCCACACGCTGCTGATCCACACGGATTTTCTGGTTGTGCATGAGGTGACCAATGGACCGTTTCTGCGCGAGAGGACCGTTCTTGCGGATTTTGCGCCGCCGGAAGAGCAGGTTGCGGAAGCAAGTGCCTATATCAGCAAAGTCGCTGAACGCGCAGAGGCATTCGCGGGTGAAAGCCGCTGACGTATAGATGGTGATTTAACAGACAGGATTACAACAAATGGCACATGCATTGGTACTTGGCGGCACTCGAGGTCTTGGCCGCGAAGCGGTAAGGCTGTTCAGCGCAGCAGGTTACAAGGTTTCGGTGATCGGGCGCCGTGAGCCGCCGGATGCAGACCGCACCATTCGCGGTGTTAGACACTGGATTGCCGAACTGGGTCCCG
>VGAF01000154.1 GCA_016870855.1 Actinomycetota bacterium
TAAGAAAGATCATAACACTTGGTCGGCCGGTTCATTCTTTGTTAATCCGATAGTTAGCGCTGATGTTGCGGCGACTTTGCCAGCCGATGCGCCACGTTGGCCACAAGTAGATGGTCGAGTAAAGACTTCGGCTGCGTGGTTGATGGAGCGGGCGGGCGTTAAGAAAGGTGATTGCTTCGAAGGTGCGGGGGTGAGCACGAAGCATGTGCTTGCGCTAGTAAATAATGGAACTGCGAAGGCATCGGATTTAATTGAGTTAGCACGCTCTTCTCGTAAAGCAGTGAAAGATAAGTTTGGTATTACTTTGGAGCCAGAAGTGCAGTTTGTGGGAATAACGCTTTGAAGAAGTTGTTAGTTCTTCTTGTTTCGCTATTTATTGTTGCCCCAGCTTCAGCGCACACATCATTGGTTAGCTCAGTTCCCGAGTCAGGCGCGGTTTTAAATGAAGTTCCTGCGGAAGTGCGGATCAAGTTCAACGAAGATCTACTTCTTGTAGATGATAAAAATCCGAATCGGATCGAAGTTATAAATGGCGTTGGGCAGGTTGTTAGTGGGATGTCGGTCGTTGAGGGGCCAGAAATATTCACGGCACTGGATTTAAGTTTTGAACCAAGTGGTGAATATTTAGTTAAGTATCGAGTTGTTTCCGCAGATGGCCATCCCATTGAGGGCGAATATCAATTTACTGTTGCTGCGCCGGAAGTGATTTCAGCTCCGGTTGAAGAGAGTAAAGAAGATGAGGGAATCGTTCGGATTATCTGGGTATTGCTGACGCTCTCGGGCGTTGGGATCTTGGCGTTACTTCGCCTCGGAAAGTAAGTTCTTAATTCGAGTTACGCCTTCGATGATGTCCTCATCGGAGGTTGCATAAGAAAGTCGCATGTATCCAGAAGGTCCAAATGCTTCACCAGGGACTACTGCGACTTCCGCTTCTTCAAGTATGAGCGAAGCAAGTTCAGCAGAAGTAGCTGGACGGCGGCCGCGAATCTCTTTGTTAAGAACACCTTTAACAGACGGATAAACATAGAAAGCTCCTTGTGGGGTGGGGCATTCGACTCCGGGAATCTTGTTGAGCATTTTTACGATTAATTTTCTACGTCGATCAAAGGCCTCGCCCATCTTTTTAACAGCGGAGAGATCATTATTTAAGGCGGCAATTGCAGCGCGCTGTGAGATGTTTGAGACGTTAGATGTGAGGTGGGATTGAAGGTTAGTGGTGGCTTTGATTACATCCTTCGGACCAATCATCCAACCAACTCGCCAACCAGTCATTGCGTAAGTTTTAGCAACGCCATTCAAGATGATGGTTTTATCAGCCATCGCAGGAACCAAGACAGGGATTGAGGGAGCGGTTGCGCCATCGTAGAGCAGGTGTTCGTAGATCTCATCGGTGATTATCCAAATCTCATTCTTTAACGCCCACTCAGCGATTGCTTTTACTTCTTCTTTTGAATAGACCGAGCCAGTTGGATTTGATGGGGAGCAGAAAAGTAGCGCTTTAGTTTTAGGGGTTCTTGCTCTCTCAAGTTGTTCGACAGTTACACAGTAATTCTGGGATTCATCGGCGAAGACTTCGACAGCAATTCCACCAGCTAACTTGATGCATTCAGGATAAGTCGTCCAATATGGCGAGGGAAGGATTACTTCATCGCCTTTATCAACGATGGTTGCGAAGGCTTGGTAGACGGCTTGCTTTCCACCGTTAGTAACTAGAACTTGATCAGCGGTGATATCAAAGTTGGAATCGCGTTTGGTTTTCTTAACGATTGCTTCGCGAAGTTCGGGAAGTCCAGGGGTTGGCGAGTAGCGATGATTTGCGACAACTTTTGCGGCATCAACAGCGGCTTGCACGATGTAATCAGGAGTTGGGAAATCTGGTTCACCGGCGCCGAATCCAATTACGGGGCGGCCGGCTGCTTTTAGGGCCTTTGCCTTTGCATCGACAGCCAAGGTCGCCGACTCGGCAATAGCTGCGATTCGTGCGGAGATTCGACTTTTTGTCACAGGCGGGAGTCTTCCATACGCGTGGATTTCGGGGGATTTAAGCGAGTTAGACCTAAGTGGGGGTCCTAACCTAGACTTCCCCTTCCTGGCGCTTGATTGATCGGGTAAATAAAAAATTCGATTATGAAAAGGTAATGCTTTGGCATGTCCGCATGTTGAAGCGCTAACTAAGTGCCTCGAAGGGCAGTAGCTCAACTGGCCAGAGTTCCGGTCTCCAAAACCGGCGGTTGGGGGTTCAAGTCCCTCCTGCCCTGCGCAGTAGTTGAAAAGAGAAGAGAAAGGGAACGAAAT
>VGAF01000155.1 GCA_016870855.1 Actinomycetota bacterium
GCGGCGCTGGGCTACTTCCGAAGTAATTCGTTAAATTTTTCCGACCAGATTTCCCATTGCCAATCCGATTCAACCCACTCACGACCCCGCTTGCCCATTCGTAGCCGCAAGGTCTCATCCTTCAAGAGCTCAATACAGCGCGCTGCAATCTCCCTAACATCTTCACCATCCACGACGTAGCCGGTCTCGCCGTGAATCACGGCATCTGGAGCGCCGCCGGAAGATCCGCCAATTACCGGAAGCGCACATGAACTCGCCTCGAGATAGACAATTCCCAACCCCTCGACCTCTAGCCCGAATAATCTTGATCGAGATGGCATAGCGAAGATATCCCCCATGGATATGTGCTTCGGAAGATTTTGATAAGAAATCCTCCCCAAGAACTTAACGCTCCCGTGCAAGTTGTGCTTCTTAATCAGGCGATTCAATTCTTTTCGATGTGGACCTTCGCCAACAAAGATGAGTTGAACATCGGGTACTTCCTCTTTGATGATAGCTAAAGCTTCAACGAGTCGATCTTGCCCTTTGCGATGAACTAATCGGCCAACTGAAATTATCGTTGGATTACTCTTTTTCTTTTCATGAGGTTGAAAATGTCTGGTGTCGATTCCGGGTGCAATCTTGATCAATTTCTCGCTAGGAACAACTCGCGAAATTGCCTTCCCCGTGAACTCACCTAGGTAGCCGAGATAGTCAATTTGCTTACCGATCTCGCGCATAAGAAGTGAGAAGGGCGGCACCTTTGACCACCAAACTTCATGGCCATGAGTCAGCGCCACAACTCGTTTTACCGATCCGATACGGAGCCAACGCGCAGCAAGGCCCAATGGCGCCGCCGCCCCAAACCAAATTACTTCGATCTCTCGGCTCCTAATCAACTTACGAAGTTTCCCAATGACCCTAGGAGTTGGCAGAAGAATTTTCGACCGATCGCGAATCACTTCAACACCGTATTTAGCCAGCCAGTCTCGATCGTAGCTCTCATGTCCATCTTGGCGCGACGTGTAGACAACAATTCCCTTAGAACCAACGCGCTCCAGGAGTCCGATGACAAAAGTTTCGATTCCGCCAGCTCGCGGCCCAAAATCATTTGTGACCAGCAGTATTTGGGAGTTCATAGAATGGTAAGAGGTTGCGCGATTCGCTAGAGGCGCCGCGCGCCTACATACTTCTTACGTCCAAAGTAATTTCCAAATTCAACGATCTGCACTTTGGCTCCAGGTCTTGGAGCATGGACCATTTTTCCTTTTCCAACGTAGATACCGACATGGGATATCGGTGATCCAAAGAAGACTAAATCGCCTGGAAGAAGATTGCTACGAGCTATTGACCTTCCATATCCGAATTGCGCTCGAGAGGAGTGTGGAAGTCGAACTCCGGCTTGTTCATAGGAGCGCATCGTTAGCCCAGAACAATCCCAACGAATTGGGCCTGCGGCGCCCCAAACATAGTTATCACCGATCTGTTTGAAGGCGTAGCGAAGGGCGACTCCGGCTCGACCTGAGACGGTATTGGCCAAGCGCGCCTGTTCACGTGAATAAGCCTGGCGTTCGGCTTCATCCATGGCCTGAAGTTTTAGTAACCGCTCACGATCCTTCTTCTCTAACTTTGAAAGTAGCTCTTCTGCTTGTTCTAACTTTCGTTTTACTTGTGCGGCCTGTGCACGATAGCGAGCTTCAGCAGCTTGCACTAACCGAAGCTTGTCTTCGACGGTTAATGACGTGGCATCTAAACGTTGCTTAGCGGTCGCGTATTTTCTTAACTCAGCAGACTGTTTGCGAGTTACGTTCTCAAGCGAACCAGCAGATGAGAGATAAAGTGATGGATCGGATGAGAAAAGTAACTCCACCCCTTCGCCAAGCCCCGTAGATTTGTATCGAGCGACAGCTATAGAGGCCAATGAACGTCGGATTGAATCAACGCTAGCTTTCTGGGCTTGTGCTTCCTGTTGGACAGAGCTGAGTTGGCTCTTAAGTCTTGCCAGTTGAACTTTCGCAGCCTGCGCATTCTCGCCAGCTTCGGCGGCATCTTCTTGAAGTTGCTCTACTTCCTGGCGCACTCGAACAAGGTCGGCGTTTGGCGCTGCGTTAGTAGATGGCGCGAAGGGAGCGATCAGCGCAAATGAAAGGGCCCCAATTAGAAGCAATCGCGCTCTCAGCATCGGTTTAGGCTAACCGGGGGCTCTCGCCTATCTCAACCTGAGCGGCGCGTGGGTTGCTG
>VGAF01000156.1 GCA_016870855.1 Actinomycetota bacterium
ACACCCAATCGGTTGGGATGCTTTTGGACTTCCCGCTGAAAATGCCGCGATTAAGCGGAATGAAGATCCAAGTATTTGGACTTATGAAAATATAAATACCCAGCGAGCGTCAATGCGTCGCTATGCATGCTCCTTTGATTGGGATCGAGTTCTTTATACCTGTGATCCTGAGTATTACCGCTGGAACCAATGGATATTCTTGAAATTGTTCGAACGTGGCCTGGCCTACCGTAAAGACTCAGCCGTTAATTGGTGCCCGGATTGCCAGACAGTTCTTGCAAATGAACAGGTTGTCGCCGGGCTCTGTGAACGATGTGATAACGCTGTAACTAAGAAGAAGTTAAATCAGTGGTACTTCAAGATCACTGATTACACCGAGAGATTGCTTGCCGATATGGAGCAACTCGAGGGTAAGTGGCCTGAAAAAGTTCTCACCATGCAGCGAAATTGGATTGGTAAATCGACGGGCGCTGAAGTCAAATTTGAAATCGAAGGACGTGGCGAACCGGTTGTCATCTATACAACCCGACCAGACACTCTCTATGGCGCAACCTTCATGGTCGTTGCTGTAGATAGCGAGCTCGCGCGTGAACTCGTTGCGGGAACCTCCGTCGAGTCGAAATTTAACGAGTACTTCGACTCCGTTAAGGCGGCGAGTGATATCGATCGACTCTCAACGGAGCAGGCAAAGAGCGGCGTTTTCTTGGAGCGTTATGCAATTAATCCGGTGAATGGTGAACGGATTCCTATCTGGGCGAGTGATTATGTGCTCGCTGATTATGGAACTGGCGCAATCATGGCGGTCCCAGCTCATGACCAGCGGGACTTAGATTTCGCCCGCGCTATGAAGCTTCCAGTTCGCGTTGTTGTAGAGACCGAAGGTGAGGATCCAGAAGCCACTGGGGTTGCAACCGATGGCGATGGAAAGTTGATTAATTCCGGTTCACTAAATGGGCTTGATACCGCTTCGGCTATAACAAAGGTAATCAAAGAATTAGAGTCGAACGGCCTTGCTAAGGCATCCCAAAATTATCGCCTCCGCGATTGGTTGATTTCGCGCCAGCGTTATTGGGGCACTCCGATCCCGATTATTCATTGTGAGAAGTGCGGTGAAGTGCCAGTTCCGCTTGAAGAGTTACCTGTCCGCTTACCAGATTCAAAGACTGTAGATCTAAAGCCAAAGGGAAGTTCTCCACTAGCAACTGCAAAAGATTGGGTTAACGTTAAATGCCCCAAGTGCAGCCAACCAGCGCTTCGCGATACCGACACCATGGATACCTTTGTTGATTCATCCTGGTACTTCCTCCGCTACACCAGCGTTGATAAAGATGACCGAGCTTTTGATTTAGATGAGGTAAAGACCTGGCTCCCGGTCGATCAATATGTCGGGGGAGTAACGCATGCGATCCTTCATCTGCTCTATTCACGTTTCTTTACCAAGGCGCTATTTGATGTGGGACTGGTTGATTTCACCGAGCCATTTACTCGACTATTGAATCAAGGCATGGTGATTATGGATGGCTCGGCGATGAGCAAGAGCCGGGGGAATTTAGTTCGCTTATCGGATGAGTTAGAGCGACATGGAGTTGATGCAATCCGCTTATCGATGGTCTTCGCCGGCCCGCCGGAAGATGATGTGGATTGGGCTGATGTCTCACCATCAGGATCAGTAAAGTTTCTAAATCGCGCCTGGCGACTTTCCGGAGATGTAACTAGCAAAGCTGGTGTGGATTTCAAGAGTGGCGATGTTGCGCTTCGCAAAACTACACATAAGGTGCTCCATGACATTTCCTTTGCCGTCGAATCCTTCCGCTTTAATGTTGCGGTTGCGCGCATTATGGAATTGGTAAATGCAACCCGAAAGGCGATTGATAGCGGTTGTGGCCCGGCCGATCCTGCAGTTCGAGAGGCCACCGAAGCCGTCGCCATCTCACTCTCATTGATCGCTCCGTATACAGCCGAAGAGATGTGGGAGCGGTTAGGGCATGAGCCTTCCGTAGCCCTTGCTGGCTGGCCACAAGTTGATTCTTCGCTACTCACCGAAGACTCAGTCACCGCAATCTTCCAGGTAAATGGAAAGATCAAGAACCGTGTCGAAGTATCCCCAAACATAAGCGATAAAGAACTTGAGGATATGGCCCTTAGCGA
>VGAF01000157.1 GCA_016870855.1 Actinomycetota bacterium
GATCTGAATCTTCACGAAGGGGTTGCTCTGGATTCTTGCCGTAGAGCTCACTTGTGGAGGCGATGAAAGTCTTGATCTTTCTGCCTGCTGCCACTTCAAGGACTGCTTCAGTTCCATGAAGATTAGTGACGAGTGATTCAAGAGGACGCTCCAAGATTCTCTTCACGCCAAGAGCCGCCCCTAAGTGAAAAATGCCATCGACTCCTTGAGATGCTTGATTGAGAACTTGCCTATCGAGCATATTGCCCTCGATGAAAGTGAATTGCGAATGCCCAGAAAACTTCTCAATATTCTTCTTCGAGCCGGTAGAGAGGTCATCTAGAGCGACAACGTGATCGCCTCTCTCGAGAAGTCGCGCCGCAAGGTGAGAGCCGATGAAACCCGCACCACCGGTTATCAAGAATTTCATGATTCGCCCACCTTACCCGAGTAGCTCGCGATAGAGCTCTTCGTGGGCCTTTGCCATCACATCGACCGAGAAAAGTCTCTCTGCTCTTGATTTGGATGCCTCACTCATCGCATTAGAACCTCTTGTTACCGCGGCGACTTCTTCGACTGCTTTCGCCATTTCCTTCGAATCTCGCTTTGTAAGCCAACCCGTCACGCGATCTTCCACGATTTCAGCGACCGAACCGACATCTGTTGCTACTACAGGCACACCTGCCATCTGTGCTTCAATCAGAGATAACGGCATTCCTTCGCTATCACTTGTGCAGAGACCAATATCCGCAATCGACCACATCAATTCCTTTTCTTGCCATCCCACCATAAAGAGGTTTTCGGGGATAGATCTAGACAAATCTCGCTCCAAATTCCCACCACCCGCCATAACAAAATCAATTTCGGGAAGAAGTTTTGCAATCCGCACTACGCGATCGGGTCGCTTCACTTGAGTAAACCTGCCAAGCCAGACCACTATCGGTCGACTTCCAGTGAGCAAGGCATTTGGATTTCTTGAAGGATTAGTAATTCGAGACTCGCTGGATCCATAGTTTTGCGCATAAGAATTTAGTGAGAGCGACCGATTAACTTCTTCTAAAGCGGACTTTCTTGAAAAGAGTTTGATTGGCTGAATTCCAGGAGCAATGGATCGATACTGAGCTACCGAGCCAACCCCGACTGCAATCAATTCATCCTGAACACGTCTACCAACCGAGATCAATCGATCAGTTCGTCTCGCCAATACCCGCTCGATGGCGTTGAGCACCGTCACTTTCGCCTTCGAGAATTCTGGATCGTAAAGATGATGTCCATGAAAAGTGTGGATTCGTTTGGCCGAAGATTTAATGGTCCTTGCAATCAACCCTGCCTTAAAAGTGTGCGAGTGGATTATCTCTGGGCGATACTCGGCAACAAATTTCTTAAACGAATTCCTCGCCACGAAATCCTGGATTGAAAATTCGCGGGAGAGCGTTGGTATCCGAACTACCCCTAGTTCAGATGTAACCGGATCTTCGATCTCACCTCGAGGTACGCTCCCGATCACTAGAGTGTGTTCGCCTTCGCCTGATTGAAGCCCCCGCATCAAGTTAGCGAGGTAGGTGGCGGTGCCTCCCATATTCATACGAGCTATGAGATGTAGAACTCGATACCTCGCCACAAGTTCAGCGATTCGTGCTCTTCGGATCCACGGTGATTAACGGGGTCCACTCAGGATGCTTCAAATCTCGATTGATCGTGAAGATTCTTCCGCCATTCCACCCGCTCATATCTAGAGCATCATGGGCGACAAGAACCAAGGCAATCTCTGCACCCGATCCAACCGAGGTGGACCTTTCCCCCATCCACTCGGCGACAAGCGGGTCATGCCAGCTGACTTTAGCTCCGCGTTCTTTGAGGATATGGACTACTGCTTCTGCGGGAGTCTCTCTCGTATCAGAGATGTTTTTCTTATAGCTGACTCCGATTACTTGAACTACTAGACCACTCAATGACCTGCCATGCTCGCTCTCCAAGCGATCGACTATGAAAACGGGCATAGATCTATTGATTTGATCCGAGACTTCTATGTATTTACTTGCGATCCCAAATTCTTTAGCTTTCTCTTGCAGATAGAAGGGATCTACTGGAATGCAATGTCCGCCGATTCCAACATTTGGGTGAAACGGCATGAATCCATAGGGCTTGGTCGCAGCAGCCGAAA
>VGAF01000158.1 GCA_016870855.1 Actinomycetota bacterium
ATGTATCACTCGACTTTGCAGCTGGCACAGTTACTGCGCTTATTGGTCCATCGGGATGCGGAAAATCAACTTTCATTAGAACTCTAAATCGTATGCATGAGTTCATCCCAACCGCAGCTATGGCGGGTGAGGTGCTCTTGGATGGAAGAGATATCTACGCCTCTGGCGTTGATGTCACAAAGATTCGTCTCAAGATTGGCATGGTCTTCCAGAAGCCAAACCCATTCCCCTCGATGACTATTGGTGAAAATGTTTTATCCGGTTTAAAGCTAGCTCAACTGAAGCAGAGCAACAAAGAAGAACTGATGGAGGAGTGCCTCGTACGGGCAGGCCTTTGGAATGAAGTTAAGGACCGTCTAGATGCGCATGGCGGCTCTCTTTCTGGCGGTCAGCAACAACGTTTATGTATCGCAAGATCACTAGCTGTTAATCCTCAGGTTCTTTTGATGGATGAGCCTTGCTCTGCCCTTGACCCAGGTTCAACTTTAAGAATTGAAGAGACTATTCGAGAACTTTCCGAGACGATGACCATCATCATCGTTACTCACAATATGCAGCAAGCGGCTCGAATTTCTGATTACACCGCCTTCTTCCTTGCCGATGGCCATCCCGGCATGATGATTGAGACTGGCCCTACTAGCGAAATCTTCTCGAATCCTAAAGATCAGCGGACCGAGAATTACGTGACGGGACGTTTCGGCTAAATCCAATTGTTCACCTTTTGTTTCCGATTCGTTTAGCGAGAACATCACTTCAGTTACTGCTGCTTTTCTAGGTTGCTCCTACGTTCTACTAAGAGATAGAAAAGGAGACCAAATTGGTCCGCAAGACACTCTCGAAAATCGCAGTAATTGCAGCAGCTTTCTCTCTAATTGCAGCTCCTGCCCATGCAGTCAATCTCGTTGGCGGCGGCGCAACATTTGCAAACCCAATTCTTGATGCATGCAAAGCGGAATATGCACGCGCCACAGGCGATAGCTATGTCTATAACTCACTAGGTTCTGGTGCGGGTCGGTCTGGTATCGATAAGGGCGATTACGACTTTGGTTGGTCAGATACACCACACACCGGATCAACTGCGCCAGCGGGAATGATTCATCTTCCAGTAGTAGCAGCGCCAGTTGCGATTCTCTATAACGTCCCAGGTATTAAAGGCCAGCTCCACTTATCACCCACCACGCTTGCAAAGATTTTTGCTCGCGAAATTACCAAGTGGAATGACCCAGCAATCAAGGCAGACAATGCCCGCAATGTGAAGTCTCCGGTATTTGAGACAGTGCGCACCAAGACCACAGTCGGTGGCGTAACAACCTTCACAAATGTTGTTAAGAAAGATGCGAAGGGAGATCCAGTCGTTAAGCGTTTCTCACAGAAGCGAGTCAACACATCTCTTCCTAAGACCGACATCGTCGTGATTTACCGCGCTGATTCATCCGGTACTTCAGGAATCCTCACCAATTACCTCCGCGCAGCAGTCCCTTCAGTTTGGACAAAGAATGGTAATAATGCATTCGATGCTTCATTCCCAGGGAACATCAATGCACCTGCCAATATTGGAAAAATCCAGAGCGCTCGTGGATCCGAATTGGTCTCTGCTTTAGCTGCAAAAACCCCAGGCGCCATTACATATGCTGAGAAAGACTATGCAACTAAGAACAATCTTGGTTTTGCGAAGTTGTTCAACAATGCCGATGTAGCTGTAGATCCAGGAGCTGCGGGAACTTCAGCATTCCTTGGCTCAGCATCTTTCAATGAAGCAAATGGAACTCTGAACTTGGATTACAAGACCACGAATCCTCAGGCGTACCTACTTGGTTCAACTTCCTATGCGCTAGTTCTCACTAACTACAAAGACAAGCAGAAGGCAGCGGCAGTAAAGACACTGATGACCTTCATTTTGGATGAGTGCGCCAAGAGATTCCCGCAGACTGAGTTTGCGGTCATCGATGGTCCACTTTATGACTTCAATAAGAAGTTAATCGCAAAAATCGGCTAATCGATTTCGAGGGGTTGATTAGCTAAGTAGTTAAGAAAAGGTCCGGAGTTCGAAAGAGCTCCGGGCCTTTTCTTTTCTGATAGTAAAAGCCTGCGCGCCCGGCAGGAATCGAACCT
>VGAF01000159.1 GCA_016870855.1 Actinomycetota bacterium
AGGAAGAACCTCAGTTATGTAAGGGCCGAAGCGACCAGATTTGGCGATGATGGGAAGACTTGTTGTTGGGTCAGTTCCAAGTTCGCGCTCCCCTGATGGAGCAGCAAGAAGTTCTATTGCTTTGGATAGGGTTAATTCGTCAGGAGCCATTCCTTCAGGAATGTTTGCGAACTTACGGTCGTCACCTTGACCTTGTTGTAAGTACGCACCGTAGCGACCAACGCGAATTTCAATATCTTCACCCATCTTCATGGTGTTTATCTGTTGAGCATCAATCGAGCCAAGGTCGGCGGCGAGATCTTGTAGGCCAGGTTGATCATCGTGGCCATAAAAGAAGTTAGTGAGCCAATGAATGCGCTCTGCTTCACCGTTTGCAATCTTGTCTAAATCCTCTTCCATGCTTGCTGTGAATTCGTAATCGACAAGCTTGGAAAAGTGCTGTTCTAGCAAGCCCGTTACGGAAAAAGCCAAGAAAGTGGGGACTAGAGCCCTTCCTCGTTTTACAACGTAGCCGCGGTCTTGAATTGTCTGGATGATTGAGGCGAAGGTTGAAGGTCTTCCAATTCCGAGTTCTTCAAGTTTCTTGACCAAGGTTGGTTCGGTATAACGAGCAGGCGGTTTTGTTTCATGTGACTCAAACTTGTACTCAGTTACATTTATCTTCTGCCCTTCTTGCATGGAAGGTAGGCGCTTGTCCGCTTCATCTTCATTCTTTTCATCAGTTACATCTTCGTAAGCGGCAAGAAAACCGGGGAAGGTTACGACTGAACCATTTGCCCTAAAGAATAGATCTTTGCCCTCTTTGGTTTTTACATCAAAGTCGACGCGGGCCTGCATCTTCTTTGCATCGGACATCTGGGATGCGACGGTGCGTTTCCAAATCAAGTCGTAGAGGGCTAGTTGGTCTCTGGTTAGTTCTGGTGCAAGTGCACCCGGAGTTTTGAAGCTATCTCCCGCTGGACGGATTGCTTCATGTGCTTCCTGGGCATTCTTTGTTTTTCCTTCATAGAATCTTGGTGAGTCTGGGGTGTGATCGGCGCCGTAAAGAGATTTAGCAGAACTTCTTGCAGCTTTGATTGCGGTCTCGGAGAGATTTACAGAGTCGGTGCGCATATAAGTTATGTAACCGCCTTCGTAAAGGCTCTGGGCGATTCGCATTGTTAGTTGTGCGCCCCAACCAAGTCGACTTCCCGCATCTTGTTGCATCGTTGAAGTTGTGAATGGTGGTTTCGGGCGTTCAGTTCTCGGTGACTCTTCAATTGATTTAACGGTGAGCTTTTCATTTTTTACCGAGGTTGCTAAGTGAGTTGCTTGGGCTTCATCAAGAAGGAGGATTTGGCTTGCGCTCTTCTCTTTTAAAGCTCCATTTGAGTCAAAATCATTAGTTGTAGCAAGTCGCTTTCCATCAACCGAGATAAGCCTTGCGTTGAAGTTTTGATCTGTAAGTGCCGTTAAATCCCACCAAGTTGAAGCTATGAAAGCCATGCGCTCACGCTCACGCTCAACAATTAAACGAGTGGCAACGGATTGAACACGGCCAGCTGAGATACGGGGCATCACCTTTTTCCAGAGAACCGGCGAAAGGCGATAGCCAAAGAGTCGGTCCAAAACGCGCCGTGTTTCTTGGGCGTCGACTAAGCGTTGGTCGATATCCCTTGTTTCATCTACTGCTTTAAGGATTGCCTCTTTTGTAATCTCATTGAAAACCATCCGTTTAACGGGAACCTTAGGGCGGAGACTTTCCATTAGGTGCCATGCAATAGCTTCGCCTTCCCGATCTTCATCGGTAGCGAGGATTAGCTCATCTGATTCTTTTAAAAGATCTTTGAGTTCTTGAACTTTCTGCTTCTTATCTGGATTTATGACATAGAGCGGCGCAAAGTCATTTTCGATATCTACACCTTCGCGCGACCAAGGGAATTTCTTATATTCCTTTGGGATATCCGCAGCGCGTTGGGGGAGATCGCGTATGTGACCGATTGAGGCCTCGACGATGTAATCATCGCCGAGGTATCCGCCAATCTTTCTTGCTTTAGCTGGCGATTCAACAATCACCAGCTTCTTAAGCTTTTTAGCCAAATTGG
>VGAF01000160.1 GCA_016870855.1 Actinomycetota bacterium
CAATTAATTCCACCTCAACTGGCGCATCTAGAGGAAGTTCCGCAACTCCTATCGCACTTCGAGCATGCGTTCCGGCTTCGCCCCAAATGTGAAGGAATAGTTCGCTTGCTCCATTTACTACAGCAGGCTGAGAAATAAACCCAGCGGCCCCGTTTACATATCCAACAACTCGAACTACTCGAACAATCTTGTTCACATCGGCCACTGTTTCAACAGCCGCGAGAGCGTTAAGCGCACAAACTTGCGCAAACTTCTTTGCATCCTCAACGCTCACTTTGTCGCCAACTTTTCCAGTCATTGGAATAGCTCCATCAACTAGTGGAAGTTGACCTGCCGTAAAGACAAGATTTCCAGTTCGAATTGCAGGTACATAAGCAGCAACAGGTTTTGCTGCTACTGGCAACTTAAGTCCTAGCTCGGCAATCTTTCCTCTTACGTCTGTCATTTCACTTCTCGTTTCATATAAGCAACTAACTGATCTCCGCCACCTGGTGCAGGTACAACTTGAATTAATTCCCACCCCTCTGAACCCCAGTTATCAAGGATTTGTTTAGTGGCGTGCGTTAAAAGTGGAACAGTCACATATTCAAACTTCATCACTTACCTCCCGCTAGCGCCGCTTTAACCAACGATGACACTAAAGCGCCATCAGCTTTACCTGCAATCTTCGGTTGCAGGCTTTTCATAACGAGCCCCATTTGTATCGGTGAATTCGCACCTGTCTCTTTTATTGCCGATGCGATCAAGTCTTTAACTTCCGCTTCACTTAATTGCTTAGGAAGGTACTCAGCAATGATCACACCTTCGGCGCGTTCTGTGTCTGCTCGATTCTTTGCGCCTGCCTGATCAAAAGCCTCCGCCGCCTCTCGTCTCTTCTTCGACTCGCGAGAGAGCACAGTTATCAACTCTGCGTCGCTCAAATCCCGAGCTTCCTTGCCCGATACTTCTTCGTTCTTGATAGCGGTAAGAATCATGCGAAGCGTGCTTGATCTAATCTCATCACGGTTTCGCATCGATTCCGTTAAATCACTTTTAAGTTTTTCTTTGAGAGACATAGCGGTATCTTCTCACGCCTATGGGCTATCGACTACGCGAGGTTCAACTATCGATACTTCCAAAGGGGAGTGCCGCATTGCGGATTCTTCATTTCTCTGACCTTCACTTAACGCCTAAGAGAAAGCGTGAGATTGGAATCATTCGATCTTGGATTGATTTAAAACCCGATCTTGTTATTTCCACCGGAGACTTTCTCGGCCACGTCTCCGCAATTGAAACGGCTCTCTACGCTCTCGATCCACTACTCGACCTACCGGGACTCTATGTATTCGGCTCAAACGATTACTACGGACCCAGATTCAAAAATCCTTTTTCTTATCTTGGCAAAGATCGAGGTAACCGCAAGCTTGGTACCCCCTTGAATACCAAAGAGTTTGACGATGCTCTTGGGGGACGCGGTTGGAAAAATCTAAATGAACGAAAAGTAGAGATTTCAGTAAATGGCGTGAGGATTGAAGCTAGAGGAACAAATGATGCTCACCTAGGTTTAGATGATTACGCCAAAGTCTCTGGAGAGAGGAACTCAAACTCCAACTTATCTATCGGTGTTACACATGCGCCGTATAGCCGTGTCATTAAATCCATGGCTAATGACAACTTAGATATTATGTTTGCCGGACATACGCATGGTGGCCAAGTAAGAGTTCCTTGGTTCGGAGGTTCTCGTTCACTTACAACTAATTGCGACCTACCAAATTGGAGATCTCGCGGTTTAACAAAATTAGACAACGAGCCTTATCTGCATGTCTCTGCGGGCATGGGTTTCAACCCATATACGCCAATCAGAATTCTCTGCCCAAGTGAAGCGAGTTTGTTAACCCTAATTTCTAACTAATTGCCTTTAGATCTGCATCCACCATCAACTTAGCGAGATCATTCCATTTCGTTTCTGCGCTCCAGCCTAAATCCTTCTTTGCCTTTGTTGGATCTCCAATTAGCGCATCCACTTCAGTTGGTCGCTGATACTTCTTATCAATTTCAACATGTTCTTTCCAATCTAAACCGGCG
>VGAF01000161.1 GCA_016870855.1 Actinomycetota bacterium
CAACTACCAGGTTACTCTTTAGTGCATGGGGGAGGAATTCATCTTATTGATCTCCTTTGCTGGTTACACGATGACGTGGTGGCAGAAGTCTTTGCTTATGGAAATAAGACATTTAGTCAGGGTACCGTGTTCCACGGAAACGACCTAGTGGTAGCCTTATTAAGGTTTAAAAAAGGGCTTGTGGCAAAAATTACCGCCAACTTCGGCTGTGTCGCTCCGCACTTTCACCGATTGTCAGTTTATGGAAGTCTAGGCACTTTCCAGCAGAGCCATTCTGGCGCAAGTTACCTCTTCTCAAGAGACCCTAAGGTCTCGCCCACGGCTATAAATGACGCCTACCCCGGCAGTGCAAAGGGGGATATGTTACGTGCGTTTGTGAGATCTATTTTGGACGGTACAACGCCAGATGTTACAGCGCAGGAGGTGATTGACGTGATGTCAGTATCTTTAGCGGTTGAAAGATCGTTATCCACGGGGTTGCCTGAGCGCGTGAGCTACTTGCAAATTAATAAGACTTAAAGCGCATCAAACCCTATCACCTTAAAATCGAGAGATTCTGTTTATGAAAATACCATTCGGAAAACCAATTATAGAAAAAGAAGAGCTAGATGCTGTCACGAAGGTGCTCCAGGGACCTATTTTAGTGCATGGGCCAATCGCTGAAGAGTTTGAATCAAGTTTCGCGGCATTTACACAAGCGCCATATGCTGTAAGTGTTGCTTCTTGCACAGCCGGAATGCATCTTGTCTACTTTGCCTTAGGCCTCGGGCCCGGTGACGAAGTAATTGTTCCCGCACAAACGCATATTGCTACTGCTCACGCGGTGGAGCTTGCCGGAGCCAAGGCGGTTTTCGTTGATGCTGAACTCAGTACAGGGAATATCGATCTTGACTTGATCGAAGCGGCGATTAGCCCCCAGACAAAAGCTATCGCGGTTGTGCATTACCTTGGGGTGCCGGTAGACATGGTAGGAGTCAATCAAATAGCCAAAAGTCGCGGCCTTTTTGTGCTCGAGGATTGCGCGTTGGCACCAGGAACGCTTCTTGATGGCGTTCATGCTGGTCTGCATGGCGATGTGGGCGTATTTTCTTTCTATCCGGTCAAGCACCTCACCACTGCTGAAGGGGGAATGGTAATAACCAAGCATGCTGATCTAGCCAAAAAGATAAGGCATCTGAGAGCCTTCGGTGTCGACCGAAATCATTCCGAGCGCAAAGTACCAGGTATGTATGACGCATCTGCGCTGGGCTTCAATTATCGTATGAGTGAGATTCATGCCGCCATTGGGGTTGAGCAAATGCGGAAACTGCCAGGCTTTTTGGAACGACGTCGAAGTAACTTCGAGCGTCTAAGTGTTGAACTATCCGATCTTGGCAGCTGCCGAGTTCTACCGCAGCCTAACGAGGGGCGGTTTAGAAGCAGTTGCTATTGCCTTGGCCTCCTTCTCGACGAAGCTGTCTCAGCGCGACGGTCAGAAGTTATGGAAGCCTTAACCGGACTTGGAGTAGGAACTAGTATTTATTACCCACAGCCAGTCCCAAGAATGAGTTTCTATAAGAATAAGTATGGCTATAACCCTAGCAATTACCAGAACGCAGCGATCATCAGCGACCGTATTGTTGCCTTGCCCGTTGGGCCACACTTAAAAGAACAAGATATGTTCTTTATCTCCCAGCAGTTGAAGAAAGTATGGAAGGAATTAAATGTTTAACACAGGTAAGTTAGCTGGGTGTCGAGTGGCTTTAATGGGTGGAGCGGGCTTTATTGGGCATAACCTTGCGTTGAAGCTAAAAGAGCTTGGTGCGGAGCCACATGTTGTGGATGGTTTGCAAGTTAATAGCCTTGGATACTACGCAAGTGGTTATAACGAAAATCCCAATGCCGAAATTTACATTTCATTAATTAACGAAAGACTCGAACTTCTTCGTAAACACAAGATCGATCTTCACATTATTGACATTCGTGAATACCACACGGTTACGGCTAC
>VGAF01000162.1 GCA_016870855.1 Actinomycetota bacterium
TAATGAGGTAAGAACAGTAACGGCGGTTATTCGCGTCTCGGGTAGCGCTAGAACAGCAGCTTTGATCATCTCCGATCCGCCTTGGGCATGGACTGTTAAGTAATCCACCTCGAGGCTCGCAAGGCTTGCGCTCGCCTTACCAACTGTGTTTGGAATGTCATGAAGCTTCAAATCTAGAAAAACTGCAATCTCCGGGAATCTCTTCTTAAGACTCGCAACTCCACCGGGACCATTAGCGGAGAAGAATTCGAGACCTAACTTAAATACTCCGATGTATTCTGATGTTTCTTCGATAAGTGCCGAACATCTCTCAATCTCTTGTGAATCCAAGGCAAGAATTAGTGGAGATTTAAACATGAGCAGCACCAATAGCATCTTGAAGTGACTTGAAACCCTTTGAGCGAAGTAAACCAAGCAGTTCCTCTTTGACCTTGATGACGGCTGTGGGATTTCCAAAAGTTGCAGTTCCAATAGATACACCAGATGCGCCGGCAAAGATCAGCTCAAGAGCATCTCGGCCGCTTACTACGCCACCCATTCCGAGTATTGGAGTGCTAGGAAGCGCTGCATGTACTTGGTAGATAGCTCGAACGGCTACAGGGCGTATAGCTGGACCTGATAACCCTCCGGTGATTCCAGCCAACTTAGGCCGTACGGCATCAACATCAATAACCATGCCCAGCATGGTATTTATAAGGGCTAATCCATCGGCGCCAGCAGCGACAACCTCTCTTGCTATCGACACAATGTCAGTTACATCCGGGGACAATTTCGCAATGATTGGATAGTCGCCACCAATATTCCGGCGAACCGCTTCGATTACCGCTCGTGATGCAACCGGATCACAGGCAAAGACCAAGCCCCGATTCTCCACATTTGGGCAGGAAATATTCACTTCTATTCCATAAAGCGCATTGATCCCTCTTAATTTGCGCGCCAGGGTTGCATACTCTTCAACAGTCTCACCAGAGATCGAGACAATCACTCGGGCGCCTTTACTTTGTAACCACGGAATATCGTTCGCTAGAAACTGATCAATTCCTGGGCCTTGAAGCCCTATGGAATTGAGCATCCCGGAAGGTGTTTCCGCCATTCGCGGCGTAGCTCTACCACTTCTTGGCTTTACTGCGATCGATTTAGTAACAACCGCGCCTAGCTCATCGAGATCGAAGAATTGAGCGAGTTCTTTACCAGAACCGGCACAGCCACTTGCGGTAAAAATCGGAGAGGGAAAATACCTACTTCCAAACTTTGTGCGGAAATCGAATGATTGGAAATCACTCATGAGTCGGGATCCCAAGTGCTTGTGACCCCAAGTGCTTGTGAACCAAGGGTGCCTGGTGGAATTTGGCGGTTACTCCCCCAAATCACCTTGCTCCCATCGACGACCGGGCCCTCGATACAGCTTCGTTGCATCTTGATCGTTCCAGTTTCATCTTTCAAGGGAATAACGCAGGTCATGCAGACACCAATTCCACAGGCCATTGATTCTTCGACTGCGCATTGATGAAGGACTTCAAAATGTTGGGATATCTTGTCTACCGCCTCGAGCATCGCCATCGGTCCGCATGAATAGATAATCTCCGTGTTGTGTTTTTCGATGAGTTGGGGAAGAACATCGGTTACTTTGCCTTTAACGCCCGCGCCGCCATCTTCAGTTGTGAGCGTCATGGTATTGACTGATCGTTTTCCCTCTAATGGGGCATAAATTTTATTCGCATTTGACGCGCCCAAGACGATATCAACTCGGCAACCGCGTTGTTTAAGTACTTCAGCAAGTCCAAAGAGTGGAGCGGATCCATAGCCGCCGCCAACTAGTAGCGCGCTAACTGGCTCGGTGGGGATACCGAATGAAGTTCCTAATGGACCGACCATATCTACTCGATCGTGGATTGCCCGCTCGCTTAACCAACGGCTACCCGAACCATGGGCTGCCACAACCAATTCGATTGTTCCGCCAAAATTTCCACGA
>VGAF01000163.1 GCA_016870855.1 Actinomycetota bacterium
AACTCCTCAGTACCTCAAAGAGCGCTTAGTTATAAGCGGGCTCTTCAAAGAAAATGAACTCACCTTTGTCCAGTCACACCACGACCGGATACTTATTGGTGGCGCGACCTTGAAGCAGGGACGAATCGATTTGAAAGCACCGGACGATTTTGGCGGTGATGAGGTTCTCGAGCGCCGTGAACTCGGCCTGGCATGTCTAAGTGGCTCAATCGTGGTTGAAGTAAATGGTGCGAAATTCGCTCTCGATAGCGAAGACATGATCTACATCGGTCGAGGTGCATCAAAGATTACTATTTCTGGCGATGGTGATATTTATATCTCTTCGAGCATGTGCCATGAGAAGTTTCCAACCCGGTTGATCAAGCGTGCTGAGGCTGAGACATTGGTGATTGGCGAAAAGAAGAAATCAAGTGAACGCACGCTGCGAAAGTACATACATGATCAAGGCGCGCCATCAGCCTCAATGGCGATGGGAATCACCACAATTCATGAAGGCAGCGTTTGGAACACGATGCCCTGTCATATCCATGAACGCAGAACCGAGGTCTACCTCTACTTCGATCTAGATAAAGATGAGAAAGTCATCCATCTCTTTGGCGAGCCCACACAGACACGTAGCCTGGTTTTAAGTAACAAAGAGGCTGTCATAAGCCCAGCTTGGTCGATACACACTGGTGCTGGAACTACTAACTACAAATTTGTCTGGTCCACCGCGGGCGAGAACGTCACCTATACCGATTTCAAACCAGTTGCCACGAACTCACTCGCATGAGTAAATACCTAGAATCACAATTCTCACTCACTGGTAGCCGCGCGCTTGTAACCGGAGCAAGCAAAGGAATTGGGGCCCAGATCGCAATTGCGCTCGCCAGCGCTGGCGCCGATCTTGTCCTACTTGGCCGTTCTAGCGAATCACTCGCTGACACCAAGTCCCAAGTGGTGGCGCTAGGTCGAAACTTAAGTGAGTTGATCTGCGACTTGAGCGATCCAAAATCGGTAGCCGCGCTAATTCCAAAATTGGCCAATGAGTCGGTCGATATCCTGGTGAATAACGCTGGCATCATCACGCGCGCCGACGCTGTTGATGCCTCGCTTGAGGATTGGAACCTAGTCTTTCAGACCAACCTCACCTCACTCTTTCAAATCTCACAAGTTGTTGCCAAGAAAATGCTTGCCAAGGGCGCCGGGCGAATCATCAACATCGCATCCCTACTTTCATTTCAAGGTGGCATCCGCGTTACGGGGTATGCAGCGAGTAAGCATGCGGTAGCTGGTCTTACCAAAGCGCTGGCAAATGAATGGGGCGCGGCTGGAATTACTGTGAATGCAATTGCGCCCGGTTACATCATCACTGATAACACCGAGCTGCTTCGCAAAGATGCAGATCGCAGCGCTGGAATCTTGGCGCGAATTCCAATGGGTCGATGGGGAACGCCGGAAGATATCGCTGGCGTTGCCGTCTTTCTTGCCGCTCCAGCAGCTCGATATATAAACGGCGAGATTCTCACCGTAGATGGCGGCTGGTTAGCTCGTTAGCTGGCTCGGCGGCGGCGCGAAACAAGCTGGCCGACGATCACAATAATCAACGCGATAAAGAACATCGCGCTTCCGATGACATTTGCTTCCGGTGGAATACCGCGAGCTGAGGAGACCCAGACAAACTTAGGGAAGGTACTAACAATTCCGGAGTTGAAGTTGGTGATGATGAAGTCATCAAATGAGAGCGAGAAGGCAAGAAGAGCCGCGCCGGCAATCCCGGGCATTACAAGAGGAAGAGTTACGTAACGGAAGGTTTCGCGTTCATTTGCGTAGAGATCCATCGCTGCTTGCTCTAGGCGCGGATCCAAACTAGCGATACGAGCTTTGACGGTCACAACTACGAAAGAGATACAGAACATCACGTGTGCAATCACAATGGTCCAAAAGCCGGGACTTACGCGAAGGTTT
>VGAF01000164.1 GCA_016870855.1 Actinomycetota bacterium
GCTCGAGATCCCGCCACTTGCAGGTGGCGATGTGTGCAACAGATATAACCCAACCTCGAGAGTCGCGGGTCGGTTCATCTAATACAAATAATTGGCGGGGGGTAACATCTGCGATGCCTGCTTTCTCACGCAGGGCAACCTGGACAGCCTCAGCAAGACGTTCTCGCTCGCGGAGCATCCGTCCAACCAATGCCCACTGGCCGGCCGCAAGGCCGTCTTGTCGTTTATGAGCAAGTGCCGCAAGGGTCTCGGCCCCCTCGGGCCCAGGTGCAATAGTAAGTAGAGCTACATCGATAGCAACATGAGCACCTCGGAATTTGGCCAATTCCGGGGACTCCAAGGGCCAGTTTCTCTGCATGGTGGGATATTAGCGCATTTTCATCGCTAAGTGTGCTATAGTTAGCGCGTTATTATCTCTAAGTAGTTAGGAGCTACATGCCCACTCCAAGTGGAAAAAAGCGACCGGTAAGGCGCATAAAGACTGCACAATCTCCTCACGCTTATCGCCTTATCCTCGAATTCTATAGATTTAGTGCTAGAGAAGAATTAGAGCGGCCGTACTGGACCGCGCTACATCAACTTGTCGAGGAAGTTTTGCGAAAGGCCACGAGGACCTTACTCATCGATATTGAAAGTGATCCTCGAGAAGATTGCAAACCATATGTGCAATATTGCACCGAAGATGATGGGGCTTGCACTATAGAAGCAGTTTCAAATCGCGCTCTCAGCCCATTTCTCCCTCCTGATTCAATTAATACACTTCATGAACTGGGTTGGACTGCGCCAGACCTTACCCAGAGCGACTGGCATACTATGCCCAATTACCATCAATTCCTCGTAAACGATGAGGCTTTACCCAAAAATGTCGCAAAGATTCTAATCAATACCTTGAGAAGAGCTTATTTCTTAAATTCCAAATCTGTTGTTGGAATTGCTCCCGTTAAACTAGTTGATCATGTTATGAAAGAAAATCCTGAACTTGCAGATGTTCTTGATTTTAATAGTGAACTTGCAACTATTTCTTGGAAAAGAACAAAAAAGAAATAAAAAAAATTTTATTGCTAAGAATTATCTATATAAATTTGAAGAAAAGGCTACCCGCGCTGCAAATCAAGGGTATCTGTCGCCTCTGGACTCAACGCCAAGTAGCCACCATCCACTGCTAAATCTGCACCCGTGACAAAACTTGCATCGGAGCTCGCTAACCAGGCGACAGCTGCGGCTACTTCATCAGGTTCACCGCACCGACTCATCATGGAATAGCGCCCCCAAATCGGTTCCCACTTCGCACGGTCACCCTCTGCCGCTTGATCAAGAGTTTCAGTCCAGATCCATCCTGGACTAACCGAGTTGACGCGAATTCGGTCAGTGGAAAGATCTAGGGCTTGGCATTTCGTTAACTCGAGAAGCGCACCCTTCATCGCGTTATATGTCCACCGACCGGTTTGCGCGCGATGTGCCGAGATACTTGCGATATTCACGACCGCTGGGTGAGCGCTCTTCCGTAGTTGTGGGAGAGATTCGACAACGAGATTGGCACCGGCAAGGAGATTTACCTCGAAGGTCTTCTGCCATTGCTCGCGGCTTGCATCAACTCCAGAGAGTAAGAAGACAGCAGCGTTGTTGACCAAAATATCGAACGAGCCGGTTTTGCTTATGGCGAGGTCGATGGCCTTGGCGCGGACCTTCTCGTCGCAGATATCTCCGGCGACGACTTGGAGATTGGGGTTGTTGAGATCGCTCGCGACTTTCTTGAGTAGCTCTTCATTGAGGTCGACAGCGATAACGGATATCCCATCTTTGAGGAATCGTCGGACGCATGCGGCGCCAATACCTGAAGCGCCTCCGGTGACTATCGCAGTGCGCTTGCTGCTCATCTCGACTATCTCCCTTGGTTTAGAAAGCACCTAAATTAAAATATGCGGTGAGCTCGGTGAAC
>VGAF01000165.1 GCA_016870855.1 Actinomycetota bacterium
TCGCCGTGGTGCATATATCGAATCGGGCTCAATCGACTTTGAAGGTATCGATCTCGTTAAGGCAAAGAAGAAAGATTGGCGCAATATTCGCGGCCACAAGATTGGTTACATCCCACAATCTGCGTTAGCTGGCCCAAATCCAGTTATGCGAATTGGTGCACAGCTTGCCGAAGCGATTAACCAGAGTGGCAAGAAGCCAAGTGATGAAGTTCGCCGTCGCGCTTTGGAGCTCTTGGAACTTGTTCAAATTCGTCGCCCTGAAGTGGTCTTAAAGCAGTATCCGTATGAACTTTCCGGGGGAATGAAGCAGCGCGTGATGATTGCTTGTGCGATTGCACAAAACCCGAAGTTAATCGTTGCTGATGAACCTACAACCGGTCTTGATGTAACAGTCCAAGCTGAAATTATGGAGCTACTTCGTAGCATCCGCAAGGAATTTGATACCTCAATCATCTTAGTTTCACATGACCTTCAACTGATTAACTCAGTATGTGATGACATTGTAGTAATGCACGCTGGCGCTACTATAGAGAAAGTCCCATCATCGAAAGTGACTGCAGCCCTCCACCCTTACACTCACGCTCTCTACGACTCGAGGATCGATCTAGTTGAACCACGAGGCAAGCTCCGCACCATTAAGGGCCAGCCACCATCTGTGGGTAAGTGGCCAACAGGTTGCCGGTTTGCTGATCGCTGTGACTTTGTTAAAGATGTTTGTCGAACTACCGATTCGATCCCATTTGCACAAGTGAATGAGAATCAATGGAGCGCCTGCATTAGACATAAAGAAATTTACGGGGGTGCAAATTGAGTAAGCACCTGATTGAAGCAAAAAATCTCTCAGTTACCTTTAATTCATATGGATACATAGTGCCCGCAGTAAAAGAAGTTGATTTCTATCTCGATAAAACAGAGGTAGTTGGCGTTGTTGGCGAATCAGGAAGCGGAAAGTCGACCTTTGCGCGCGTCCTTGCCGGGTTGCAATTTCCAACTGATGGTGAAGTCACATTTAAGGGTGAAAACATCTTCAAAGGGGGAGAGGCCTACCCTGGAGAATTAAGAAAAGCTGTCCAGATGGTTTTCCAAGATCCTTATTCAAGCCTTAACCCAAGAATGCGAGTTATCAACGCGGTAACTGAAGCGGTAATGCATCACCAACATGCTTCTAAGAAAGATGCGACTGAAATTGCACATAATTTGTTGCAACGGATGGGAATTAGTTCAACCGATGCTCGTAAATACCCAAGCGCTCTTTCCGGGGGTCAGCGCCAACGAGCATCTGTAGCGCGCGCACTTTCAGCTCAACCCGAAGTGCTCCTTGCCGATGAACCAACTTCTGCTATTGATCAATCCGCACAATCGCAATTACTTGAGTTATTTGCAGAACTAATCGCTTCTGGATTATCGGTAGTTCTGGTCTCCCATGATCTCGGCGTTATTAGATATCTATGTGATCGGGTTTATGTGATGGAGAGTGGAATCTTCGTTGAATCCGGCGCCACACAGGACATCTTCCACAAGCCGGCAAATCCTTATACCCAGAAGCTAATCTCCTCAATACCCAAGTAACTCCGAGAGTAGCTTTAGGAGTTATCAGTCTTAGGAAATACCACTTCGTCCATAATTAGAAGTACGGCTGCGGCAATCGGGACAGCGAGTAAGCCTCCGACAAGTCCAAGTAGTGAAGTTCCCAAAAGGGCTGCAACTATTGTTACTAACCCGGGTATTGAGAGATTTCGCTTCATAATTCTTGGAGTAATCAAGTAATTCTCAATCTGCACATAGAGCGTGTAAAGAAGTATCGCAAGCAGCCCTTTTGTCGGTGATTGAGTTAGCGCAACCAAAGTTACGATGCTGCCGCCAATGAAGTGGCCCACAAGCGGGATTAAGGCGACAAAGAGAATCAACATTCCGAGCGCAGCGGCGTAAGGAA
>VGAF01000166.1 GCA_016870855.1 Actinomycetota bacterium
AGAGCTGAGGCGCTCAGTTTTGTGAGGTCTTCGTGAGAAAGAGGAATTCGCGAATCTTCAGCAATCGCTTTCAGTAAGTCGGAATCTTTTCCGTTGCGGATATCGGTTGCAACTTTGGTGGAAATTTCTTTCATGACTTCATGTGCGTCTTCGCGTCCCATTCCGTTCTTTACAGCAGCCATGAGAATTTTTGTGGTGGCAAGGAATGGAAGATGAGTGCGAATTTCTTTTTCAATCATCGCTGGGAAAACGCCAAATTCATTAAGGACAGTCAACGTGGTCTCAAGCAGACCATCCATGGCAAAGAATGCATCAGCGAGAGCAACGCGGCGAACAACGCTGTCGGATACATCGCCTTCATTCCATTGGTTCCCAGAAATCTCGCCAATCATCACGGCATAACCTTTAAGGATCGCAGCAAAGCCATTGATGCGTTCACAGGAACGAGTGTTCATTTTGTGGGGCATTGCCGAGGATCCAACTTGGCCTTTTTTGAAACCTTCACTCACCAAATCATCTCCGGCCATTAAACGAATTGATGTTGCAAGATTTGAAGGTGCTGCGCTGAGTGCAACAAGGCTTGTGAGCACTTCATAATCAAAGGATCGGGGATAAATCTGGCCCGTGGAATCGAGGGAGTTCTTAAATCCGAGTGACTCGATAATCGCAGCTTCTAGTTTCTTGTAATTGGCCGCCATGATGTCGTGGCTATCTTGCGCGGTACCAACCGGACCTTTAAGTCCGCGAATCGGGAAAATCTCAATGAGGTGTTCGAGGCGGGAATATGCAAAGAGAAGCTCTTCGGCGACTGTGGCGAAGCGCTTTCCGAGTGTGGTGGTCTGAGCGGGAACATTATGTGAGCGTCCAACAATCGGTAGAGCCTTGTATTCCGCGGTTTTCTCACCAAGTCTGGCAAGGGTCGCGATGCTCTTAGTCTGGATGAGTTTGAGGGCTGAAACGATTTGTAGCGCTTCGATATTTTCGGTGAGATCACGGCTCGTCATCGCAATATGAATGCATTGGTGGCCAGCAAGTGCGTTGAACTCTTCGATTCTTGCCTTTACATCATGACGCAAATCTTTTTCGCGTTTATTGATACTTGCTAAATCAATCTGGTTCTTTACTTTTTCATAATCTGCAATTGCTTGGGCGGGAATATCAAAACCGAGCGAGGCTTGGGTTTTCATTACCGTAATCCAAAGGTTTCTTTCGGTGAAAATCTTGGAGTGCGCAGACCAAATATCCTTCATGGCTTGTGAGGCGTAGCGATCAGAAAGGATGCTCATGCGTTTGCCTGTTCTGCTTGCCAGGATGAATCGATCATCTCTTTTAGCGTGGCGGTAGGTTTCCAACCCAGTTCAGTTTCGATCTTCTTTGTGGAAGCAATAAGTTTTGGTGAATCACCAGCGCGAGCTGGGGATTCTTCTGGGTTGATATCGCGACCGAGAGTCTTAGAAATTTGATCCATCATTTCGCGGACTGAGTAACCATTTCCGGAACCGACGTTGTAGACCGAACTAACTAAGGCAGATTCGGTTTTCTTAAGAGCGGCAACATGTGACTTTGCTAGATCTCCAACATGAATGTAGTCGCGGATGCATGTGCCATCTTTTGTGGGGTAATCAGTTCCATAAATCTCGGGGCGCTTGCCGTTCTTGAGGGCGAGGAAGACTTTTGGGACTAAGTTATCTTTGGAGTTATCGCCGAATTCGGGGACTGCTGAACCCAAAACATTGAAATATCGGAGGGAGATAATGGAGATCTTCTCGGCTCCCCCAACGCTTGAAATTAGCTCTTCAGACAATAGTTTTGTGGCTCCGTAGGGCGAGAGTGGAACGGTTGGATCGCTCTCCTCGATAGCATCTTTATCGTTGGGTGAATAAACCGCAGCGCTCGATGAAAAAACGATCTTCTTTACGCCTTTG
>VGAF01000167.1 GCA_016870855.1 Actinomycetota bacterium
GCAAAAGTTATCTTTGGACCAGCAGCGCGACCACTGCCACAATTAGCCATCACAGTCGATAACGAGGGTTATCTAGTGGCAAAGGCGCCATTTAATGAGGCTGTTGGACCGAGTTTCTGGGGGCGTGATTCACAATGAGCGCACGTGAGCGAGTAGCTGGCGGTACCGCAAGTTTCATTGATGAGCGCACCGGCGCTGCTAAATGGATGAAGAAGACTCTTACCAAAGTCTTCCCAGATCACTGGTCCTTCATGCTCGGCGAAATCGTCATGTACTCCTTTGTGATCCTTCTACTCTCTGGAACATTCCTTACTTTCTGGTTTGACCCATCAATGCGAGAGGTTGAATACGAAGGTTCTTATGAACCGCTAAATGGAATCAAAATGTCGGCGGCCTACGCTTCGGCGCTACATATCTCCTTTGATGTTCGAGGTGGATTGTTGATGCGCCAAATCCATCACTGGGCAGCCTTGATATTTATGGCGGCGATGGTTGTACATATGATGCGCGTCTTCTTTACTGGTGCATTCCGCAAGCCACGCGAACTTAACTGGATTATCGGAGTTGCACTGCTGACTCTAGGTATCGTCGAAGGATTCCTTGGCTACTCACTTCCTGACGATCTTCTATCCGGTACTGGAATTCGCATCGCAGAAGCGATCATCCAAGCCATCCCCGTAGTTGGCTCTTACCTCTCTTACTTTATTTTTGGTGGCGCATTCCCGGGTGAGATGTTTATCCAGCGCATCTACGCAGTTCATATTCTCTTAATCCCTGGAATCATGCTTGCCCTTATAACTGCGCATTTGATGTTGGTCTGGTATCAGAAGCACACTCAATATCCTGGCCCTGGACGTACCGAGAAGAACGTCGTCGGTTACCCGCTAATGCCGGTGTATATGGCTAAAGCGGGCGGATTCTTCTTTATTGTCTTCGGTGTGACTGCATTCCTTGGCGCAGTCGCCCAGATAAACCCGATTTGGATCTATGGTCCTTATAACCCCGGCCAAATCGGTGCCGGATCACAACCTGATTGGTACATGGGATGGCTTGATGGACTAGTGCGCGCTGCTCCCCCAATCGAGACTCATGCATTTGGAATCACAATCTCTTGGAATATCTTGATCCCAGGTCTGATAATTCCAGGAATCATCTTTACCTTGATGGCCTTCTATCCATTTATCGAACAATGGATGACTGGCGATAAGAGAGAACATCATGTTCTAGATCGCCCACGGAATAATCCAAATAGAACCGCAATCGGCGCCATGTCGTTGACCTTTACGCTGGTTTCGCTAATCAACGGCGGTAATGATCTGCTAGCTACACATTTTGATCTATCAATTAATCAGATCATGTGGTTCTCAAGAATTGGATTGATTGCGCTACCGCCACTTGCTTTCGTGATTACCAAGCGCATCTGCCTATCGCTTCAGCGAGCTGACCGCGAGAAAGTTCTCCATGGTCGTGAGACTGGGCGATTGGTGATGTTGCCTCACGGAGAGTTCATTGAAGTTCATGAGCCACTATCACCTGAGAAGGCATATGTTCTAACGGCGCACGAACAACTTCCAGCACTTGAAATTGGCGAAGCTGATGCAAATGGCGTGGCAAATCCGCAAGGCTTCAAAGGCAAGTTACGCGCTCGCATGTCCAAGGCGAGCCAAGAGCAGATTTCAAAACCGACATCGAAAGAGATGTTGGAGCTAGAAGAAGGTCACCACTAAGCGCCGGTCTCAGCGTATTTCTTTAGCCGCACCAAAGTCTTTGCGACCGCCTTTTCCGTAAACGGATAAGCGTCTCTTAACTTTAGCCACCATTGAAATGGCGAGGGCCGACCATCAAAGCTCTCAGTTACCTCCGTCCGGTTGGCCGAAAGCGCCTTTAACTCATAGCGCCAGACCCAACGACCAAGATGGC
>VGAF01000168.1 GCA_016870855.1 Actinomycetota bacterium
TCAGCTACTGCAATTGGAGAAACCGTTGGGCTTGAGAATTATTCTGCCGTCGATTTGGCTCTCTATTTAAATGCCCTGAGTTTCTTAGTCAGCGCTATAACAATTTCAAGAATAGAAATTCCAAAAAAGCATATTGAAGCAAGCCAGAAATCTGACTCACTCTCCACGTCTCTTCTAGATGGAGCCAAGTTCATCACGTCATCAAAAATCATCCGCGGACTCATCATCGGAATGCTTGGAGCGTTTGTTGCCGCGGGCGCCGTGATCGGCCTAGCCCGAACATTTGTAGGCGATCTCGATGCCGGAGATGCCGCCTACGGAGTTCTTTTTGGCGCAGTATTCACCGGCCTAGCTGCCGGAATCGCAATAGGTCCAAAAGTCTTCTCGCAGTTCTCACGAAGACGGCTCTTTGGCGCAACCCTTACAACGGCCGGATCTCTTCTAATTGTTCTCTCACTTCTTCAAAACTTAGTGATTGCACTCCTTTTTGTCCTCTTTATTGGAGCATTTTCAGGCGTCTCTTGGGTCACCGGTTTCACGATGCTTGGAATGGAAGTTGATGACGAGATTCGCGGTCGCACATTTGCCTTCGTACAAGCACTCGTAAGAGTCTCTCTTGTAGCCGTGCTAGCTATTGCACCACTGGTCGCTGCGGCGATAGGCGAGCACACCTTTGCTTTTGGCCAAGCAGTCCTCACCTATAACGGCGCCGCCTTCACGATGCTTGGCGGAGGAGTTATTGCTGCGCTCGTTGGAATTCTTTCCTATCACCAGATGAAAGATCGACCTGGTGTTTCATTATGGTCGGATATTGCAAATGCACTTAGAGGTGAACTTGGCGCGATAACCACACCCACAACAACTGGAATCTTCATTGCATTTGAAGGCGGAGAAGGATCAGGAAAATCCACCCAGGCAAAACTTCTAAAAGGATGGCTAGAAGAAGAAGGAAAGAAAGTAACTCTCACCCGTGAACCAGGCGGCTCAAATCTTGGTTCAAACTTAAGAGAAATACTTCTTGCCGATGAGACTGGCGTAATTTCCCCAAGAGCGGAAGCTCTTCTATATGCCGCCGATCGAGCACATCATGTCTACTCCGTCGTTCGCCCAGCCCTCGAGCGCGGCGAAGTAGTTATAACCGACAGGTATTTTGATTCATCCATTGCATATCAAGGAGCCGGAAGAACTCTAGCCACAAATGAAGTCGCAAGAATTAGCAGATGGGCTACTGAGTCGCTCTATCCAACGCTAACAATAATTCTTGACCAGCCCGCAGACATCGGTCTTAACCGAAAGAAGAATGCGGACCGGCTTGAGAGCGAATCAATCGACTTTCATAATCGAGTCAGACAGGAATACCTACAACTAGCCTCCTTCGACCCAGAGAGATATCTCGTAGTTGATGCGCAAAAACCAATTGAGGAAATTCATCTCGAGATAGTCAATAAAGTGAAGGAATTCCTCAACAAGTGAGCGCCCCCGTTTTCAGCTCCCTAGTAGGACAAGAAGCCGCAATAGCCCAACTTGAACGCGCTCTAACCTCAAACCAAACTGGCAATGAAATGACCCATGCCTGGCTCTTTACTGGCCCACCAGGCTCAGGTCGCTCCGTAATAGCCCACTCTTTTGCCGCCGCTCTAGTTTGCAAGAAGAAAGGATGCGGAAATTGCAATGATTGCTTAACAGCGCTAACGGGCACTCATCAAGATGTAGAGATCATGAAGATCGACGGACTAACAATCAAAGTTGATGAGATAAGAGAAGTTGTTTCACGCGCCAGTTGGACAACTTCAACTTCAAATTGGCGCGTAATTGTGGTCGAAGATAGCGATCGTATGACCGAATCGGCA
>VGAF01000169.1 GCA_016870855.1 Actinomycetota bacterium
CACTTTGCTCTTTGGAGTCCGGACTTTCCTCGGTGCTTAAAAGTTAATTAGGCTCTTAAGTAACGCGGTGATCCGGGCGACTCTTCGTCGCGAATTTTACCCTTGAATTACAGGTGAGCGTTAATCAGTTTGAGCGGACGAGAAGAAGCCGCAGGCAAGGTTTTCTCGCGTGAATAGCCCAATTCATCGAGAATTTCCAGCGAGCGATTCAGAGTTCCAATGCCGCCAGCGAGCTTTCCATCGAGGCGTAGCGCCTTTCTATCTCTAATTTCTATTTCCATATCCCCGAACGGATACTTTCCTGGCCCAAGTCCGGCCGGTGCTAGCGCATCTGTTGTGATTATCAATCTATCTAGCGCCTTATCGCAGGCCTTCGTTACTAACTCTCTTGAAACATGGACATCATCAATAATCATTTGGAAGTAAACGTCCTCGCGCTCTAAAACAACATCAACAAGTCCACCATCTTTTTCCATCCCGTTGTAGAGATGGGTAACTGTTTTGGCTCCGGCATTAAATGCTTCTTCCGCGATCTCTCTTCCCGCTGTTGTATGTCCAAGTGAGGCAACCACTCCAGCGCTTGAGATTTTCTTTATCGCTGCTATTGCCCCGGGTAATTCAGGGGCAAGAGTTATCATTTTTACATTTGGAAAACTTAATAGTTGTGAAATTAGCGATGGCTCAGGGTTTTTGAGAAGGTTCGGAGAATGCACCCCACGTCTTTCCTGCGCTAGGCATGGGCCTTCAAAATGAAAGCCGAGGATCTTTGCTTCATCACTTCCCTGAGAATCTTTAACTTGTTGGATGAGGGCGACCGCTCTTCTTAAATCATCCATCTCGCTTGTGATTAGTGAGGCTAGAAAACCGTCGACTGCATGTACTTTGAGTGAACGGGTTGCAATTCGGATCTCGTCCGCGCTCTTCGCGGTGAGAAAGTCAATACCGGCATGGCCATTTACATGGAGATCAACTAGGCCAGTTATGTTTGACACGAATAAACCCTACCCCCGATGACACGATTACAAAGAGACTATAAGGTGTGCGGGTGAGCAAAACAGTTGATGCAGATTTTCTAGCCCTCCCGCTCTCCTCTCTATCTGATGCCGCTATCTCAACCGCGAAGTCACTTGGAGCATCTCATGTTGATGTAAGAATTGAGCGGACTCGAACTGGCGTCCTTTCGCTACGAGATGCCAAACCCGAAACCCAGAGCGATGAAACAATCGTCGGAATCGGTGTGCGCGTGATTGTTAACGGTGCGTGGGGTTTTGCATCCTCCCCTGATCTATCGGCCGACACCGCAAAGCGCCTCGCAAATACCGCTGTTGCCATGGCCAAGACCTCAAAGCCGCTCTCAACGGAAGAGGTTTCCCTGGCTCCCGAACCTTCCTATCCAAACAAGACCTGGGTCTCTTCCTACGAGATTGATCCATTCTCAGTTTCCGATAGCGAGCGGAAAGATCGCCTCGCTTCTCTAAGCTCTAAATTGCTGGCATCTAGCGCCGTTAATCACACCAGCGCAATGACGATGTATGTGAAGGAACAGAAACATTACGCAGACTCAAATGGAACAAGCACTACCCAGCAACGTGTCCGCGTTCAAACCCAGATTGAAGCGATTTCAATTGGTGAACATGGCTTTGAATCAATGCGCACCCTTGCTCAACCAGCGGGATATGGCTGGGAGTGGATGGGTAATTCGATTTGGAATTGGGATAAAGAGATTGATGAACTACCTACCCTTCTTGCTGAGAAAGTAAAATCGCCCTCGGTTGAACCTGGTCGCTACGACTTACTAATTCACCCTTCAAATCTCTGGCTAACAATTCATGA
>VGAF01000170.1 GCA_016870855.1 Actinomycetota bacterium
TAAGAAGAATGTATCCCGGATGGGATTTGCTAAAGCAAGTGATTTGAAGCGGTTAGAGCGCGAAGTTATGGAGCTACAGTCCCTGATAAAGGGTAAGGCTGCTAGCGCGAAGAAGAAGCCAGTTGCGAAGAAGAAAGCTAGCGTCACGAAAACTGAGAGCGCTAAAGCCGTTAACAAGAAGGGCAAATAATGAGTTCACAGAATAACTCGTTAGAGAGCGCCGCTCGGATAACTGAGATAAGGCGGAAGGTTAATGAAATTGGTTTATCTCCTCTTGAGGAGCATGGTGTGAAGTTTGAGGAAGTGAATCGAGACTTGACCGAAGCGCTCGCATCGGTTGAAGGTATTTCCAACTCCTAAAAGAACATTTTCACCTGAGTCTTAAGTATTGAAGCTGTTTCGAGAAGTTGAGGGAAAGTATGCGAAATAGGTTGGATTCCGAATTGGTTCGTCGAGGCCTTGCTCGTTCCCGCGAACACGGCCAAGATCTGATTGAACGTGGCTTTGTGAAGGTTGGCGGAATGCCTGCAACTAAATCTGCTACGCGGGTCGCAACTGAAGACTCGATTACAGTGAATCTTCCCGTTGATGAATTTGCCTCGCGGGGAGGAGTTAAGCTGGAGGGAGCACTCAATCACTTCAGCGAAATAGTCGTTATGGGTAAAAGATGCCTTGATGCTGGCGCGTCTACGGGTGGATTCACTGATGTCTTACTGAGGAGAGGCGCAGCGAGCGTTGTTGCAGTAGATGTCGGTTACGGACAACTTGCCTGGGAGCTTCAGCAAGATCCACGTGTTGAAGTTCGCGATCGAGTAAATATTCGGGAAATGCAAATAGAAGAGTTTGGCCCGCCGGCTGAGATAGTCGTGGCCGACCTTTCATTCATCTCGCTGAAGACAGTACTCCCGGCTTTGATCTCACTTGCTACTTCGGAGGCGGATTTTGTACTGATGGTCAAACCACAATTTGAAGTGGGTAAGGAGAGGCTCGGCTCAGGTGGCGTCGTGAGAGAGTCACAATTGCGAGTCAGTGCGGTTTTGGAAGTGGCCGAGCGTGCATTTGAACTAGGAATCGGATGCTTGGGGGTAACTGCTAGTACTCTCCCCGGACCTTCGGGAAATGTGGAATATTTCCTCTGGTTAAGACGCGGAGCGCCGGCTCCGGACGAAACCGAAGTCGTGGACGCCGTAGCGAAAGGACCGATGTAGATGAGTCGCAGCATCATCCTCGTCTTGCATCCTTCGCGCCCTGAAGCACATCGCCTTGCTGGCGAAGTTGTGAACGCTCTCAATAAAGAAGAGATTAGCGTTTGGTCGGCGACTGAGGTTTCTATCCCAGGAGTGGAGTCAAAGAGCAATAAAGAGATTCGCGAGAGTATTAGAAAGCATGAATTAGTACTTGTATTGGGCGGCGACGGAACAATTTTGCGTGGCGCTGAGATTGCACATGGCACGGATATTCCAGTACTCGGTATCAACTTAGGTCATGTCGGATTTCTTGCCCAGATAAAGAAACCCACCGTAACTGAACTTGTTTCTGCGATTAAGAATCGAAGTTATAAATTTGAAAAACGGATGACCCTCGCCTACAGAGTTATTCGCGGTGAGTCCACAATCACCGAGGGATGGGCGTTAAATGAAGTTACGGTAGAGCGGAATACCGAAACGATGATCGAACTCTTTGTACAGATTGATCATCGCCCCCTTTCGCGCTGGGGATGCGATGGAGT
>VGAF01000171.1 GCA_016870855.1 Actinomycetota bacterium
ATTTAACCTCATCGGTTAGCGACGAGAGAAATTCTTGAGTTCTAGTGTCCTGCCAGACGATTGCATTTGATAGCGGTCTTCCACTCTCTCTGTCCCAGATAACCGTGGTTTCGCGCTGGTTTGTTATGCCAATTCCCGCCAGCTGATTAGCCAAGATTCCGGCGTTAGCGAGCGCCCCCTTTATGACTTCCTGAGTGCGTTGCCAGATCTCAGATGCATCGTGTTCCACCCAACCTGCCTGGGGGAGGATTTGGCGATGCTCTAATTGATGTTGACCAACAATCGAACCTGTTTCATCAAAGACTATGAAGCGAGTAGAGGAGGTACCTTGGTCGAGGGAGCCCATAAAAGCCATAAGCCGTATCCTACGCAGGTGAGAGTTTTATCCTCCGAGTTAAGTCCGAGCGCTCGCATCGATGCAATGAAGAGCCTTCGTGAGGATCACTTCGATATCTTGGTAATTGGCGGCGGGGTAAATGGCGCAGGAATCGCCCTTGATGGCGCGTCTCGCGGGTTAAAGGTCGCCCTCGTTGAGATGGCCGACTTTGCATCGGGAACATCCTCGCGGTCATCAAAGTTAATTCATGGTGGGCTACGTTATCTAGAGCAGTACGATTTCAAATTGGTACGGGAAGCGCTCCAAGAGCGCGAGTTAATGGTCACAACGCTATGCCCGCACCTCGTTAAGCCAGTTTCTTTCTTGTATCCGCTGCAAGAGAAATTAAAAGAACGTACTTACGTTGGCGCAGGAATGGCTCTTTACGATGCGCTGCGCGGATTCAAGCGCGCCCTGCCTTGGCATAAGCACATCTCCCAACGAGAGCTAAGTGAAGTTGCGCCATCGCTACGTCTCGACTTAATCACAGGCGGTTACCAATACTTTGATGCCCAAGTCGATGATGCGCGGCACACAATGATGATTGCGCGAACCGCAGCGAAGTATGGCGCTGTAATTACAACGCGGACTGCTTGCAAAAATCTAATCAAGAACGGTCGTAGGGTCGAAGGCGCAATAATCGAGGATCTTGAGAGTGGCGAAGTCATTGAGGTGAAAGCCAAGTCGACCATCATGGCTGCGGGAGTCTGGACCGACCCACTTTACGAATCATTTGGAGTGAAACCGGGATATCGAGTCCGTATGTCTAAAGGCGCTCACATCGTCGTACCCGGAGAGGCAATCAAATCAAATACTGGGGTAATCATTAAGACTGACCTCTCAGTTCTCTTCATAATTCCTTGGGACGATAAATGGATCGTCGGTACTACCGATACTGATTACGAGGAAGATCGCTCGAGCCCGCTTGCCACAAGAGAAGATGTGAACTACATCTTGGCTCAAGCAAACCGCGTTCTTGAACCCAAACTAGAGCGCTCCCAAGTAATTGGCGTCTTTGCTGGGCTCAGGCCGTTAGTCTCTTCTGATCCTGATTCACCCACTACTGAGCTATCAAGAGAACATGTAGTTGATCATCCAGTTCCTGGATTTGTAACTATCGCCGGTGGAAAGTACACGACTTATCGGGTCATGTCCGAAGATGCAGTTGATGTTGCCGTTACTGATTTAAAGCGGATTGTTCCTGAATCTTGCACTGAGACGCTTTCGATTGTCGGAGCGGATGGTTACTTAGTTCTACTAAATAAAGCTGATGAATTGGCAAAAGATTATGGAATCTCC
>VGAF01000172.1 GCA_016870855.1 Actinomycetota bacterium
CAACTTACAAGGAATCAATAACTCTCTAGCGCACTTCTTATGGGAAGAAGTTTTGCCTGGCTTTCAGCGTATTCACGCTCAGGATCACTTCCGGCGACGATTCCGCAACCTGCAAAAATTCTGATTGATTTCTTATCATTTGAAATCTGGCCACAACGAAGGGCTATTCCAAGCTCGCCATCTCCCTTTGCATCAATCCAGCCAACCGGCCCCGCGTAGCGACCACGCGATATTCCTTCAATCTCATCAATAGTGCGCTTTGCTACTTCAGTCGGGGTTCCACAAACGGCCGCGGATGGGTGGAGTCTTGCAGCTAATTCGAAGATATCTGAGGGAGTTGAGTGATCACTTAGGACTCCGGTTACATCAGTTGCAAGATGCATGACATTAGATAGATGTAGAACGAATGGGGATTCAGGAATATTCATCGAGGAGCAAAATGGCGCGAGCGCCTCAGCAACGGAGCGAACTGCATATTCATGTTCCTCTAGATCTTTTGAGGAGCGAGCGAGTGAACCGGCTAGCGCAAGATCGCGCTGGTCATCGCCCGTTTTGCGGATTGTTCCGGCGAGGATTCTTGAAGTAATTAAAGACTTACTTAATCTCACTAATAATTCAGGAGTAGCTCCTACCAATCCAGTATTTGAAAATATCCAAGTAGATGGGTATTCATTAGATAGATACTTGAGCAGCGATCGAGATTCGATGGGAGAATCTGAGGTTGCGGTTGTGAAGCGAGCGAGCACGACTTTCTCTAGCTTTCCGCCTTTGATTTTCTCAATTGCGCGCGCTACCCGCTCTTGCCAGACATCTCCGTTGCTCCCACTCCAATTTAGGTTTAAAGGGGTTCTCACTTGAGATGCGCTCTGAAGTTGTGGCTGGGGATTATCACCAATCCAGGTAATCCACGATTTACCGTTTCTTTGGCCAATTACAACTTTTGGAATTATGAGTTGTGATTCCTCAGTAGGGTCGAAAGAGAAAGAGGTAAAGAGAATTGGGCCAGTTCCGCTGCCATGCAAGTTATTGCGGATATCCAACTCATTTATCGATCTTCGCCACCATTTTTGGGCTTTAAGGAAACGATCAGATCCGGATACGACATGGCGTTTATAAACTCCAATTCCAACGAGTCCATCGCCACCGCGCACCCAACTTGTGATTTCTTGGTCTTGCCCTAACTCAGGAATGCTTATGTCGAGCAGAGGTGGGTGTTCGCCCAAGAGCTCTGTTGTAATTGAAAGCGTACCGCTCGGGATGATGAGCCGGTGAGTCGAGCTGATTTAGGTAAAGATCCGCAAGAAGTCGCATCAATGTTTGATGCGGTTGCGAGGCGCTACGACGTAGTAAATGACTTGTTAAGTCTTGGGCGAACAAAGGCTTGGCGCAGGAAAGTTGTGAAGATAATCAAACCGGGTAACGGAATGAGAATTCTTGATATCGCAGCCGGCCCCGGTTCTTCAAGTGAGCCGCTTCATAAAGCTGGCGCCGAAGTTATCTCATTGGATTTTTCAGAGGGAATGTTGGAACAAGGACGAAAAGCGCGACCGTATCTAACATTTGTTAAAGGCGATGCCCTTAAGTTGCCTTTTAAGGATAATGAATTTGATGTAACTACGATTTCGTTTGGACTTCGCAATACAAAAGATTATGAGGCGGCGCT
>VGAF01000173.1 GCA_016870855.1 Actinomycetota bacterium
CGAGAGCGCGATGAAATCAGCGCCCGCTTTTAACCCCCACTTAAGGTCTTCGATATCTCTCTCAGAGAGCGCCGGAACCGAGACCGCGACGCCGGGTAGATTCAATCCCTTGTTATTTGAGATCGGACCTGCTTCAACACACTTTGTTCTTACCTCGGTCGTGGTTACATCTATAACTTCAACTGCAACTTTTCCATCATCTATGAGAATGCGATCGCCGGCTTTGCAATCTTTCGGCAGCCCCTTATAAGTGGTACTTACGAGATCCTTGGTGCCAACAACATCTTCTATTGTGATCGTAAGTAGATCATTTACTTTTAGATCGTGTGGACCGCTTTCAAATCTACCTAGTCGAATCTTGGGGCCTTGTAGGTCAACCAATATTGCTACCGAAGCGCCCTTCTTCGCGGCGGTACTTCTAACTAAATCCAACCGAGCCTGATGCTCCGCGTACTCGCCATGTGAAAGATTGAGCCGGGCAACATTCATCCCAGCATCAATTAGTGAAGCAACACCGTCGTGGCTTTCTATGGCGGGACCAAGCGTGCAGACAATCTTTGCTCTACGCATTGGAGAACCTTATTCCATCAACTTTAGTTGAGCCATGAATCAAACCGTTAGTGGCTTTGAATCATGCTCGATTGGTGCAGGAAGTTGGGTACGCCCCATTAGATGTTGATCAACAGCCGCCGCGGCGCTTCTTCCTTCCGCGATCGCCCACACGATAAGTGATTGACCTCGCCCGGCATCACCACATACGAAAACGTTCTCAACGCTGGTTGCAAAGTTCTCATCGCGTCTAATGTTTCCGCGGGGATCTAGTGTGAGTTCAAGATCCTTTACTAATCTATTTTCTTCAATCCCTGTAAAGCCAAGCGCGAGGAAGACCAAGTCAGCTTCGATGACTTTTTCAGTTCCCGCAACGGGCTCAAACTTTCCATTCTCAAAGGCGGTTTCGATTACCTTAAGTCCAATTAGATTTCCGCTCTCATCCTTTACAAACTCTTGCGTCGCAATCGAGTAGAGACGCTCGCCCGCCTCCTCATGTGCGCTACTTACTCGGTAAACCATCGGATAGGTCGGCCATGGTTGCGAAGAAGGTCGTTCATCTGTTGGCCTTGGCATGATTTCAATCTGGGTTATGTGAGCAGCGCCTTGTCTAATTGCGGTCCCTAAACAGTCTGCACCCGTGTCGCCGCCACCAAGAATTATTACTTTCTTTCCTTGTGCGTTAATGGGTGGCGCTTCATTTAACTCACCGAGCGCCTGTTTGTTGCCCCAAGGTAGATACTCCATTGCTTGATGCACTCCGCGAGCTTCTCGTCCAGGGATATTTAGATCTCTAGCTTGAGTCGCTCCGACAGCAAGAACTACTGCGTCATAGCGCGACTTCAATTCACTTGCTGTTAAGTCAACTCCAACATTTACTCCCGAACGGAATCTCGTTCCTTCTCGTTGCATCTGATTTAGTCGGCGATCGAGAATTGATTTCTCCATTTTGAATTCTGGAATCCCATATCGAAGCAATCCGCCGATCTTCTCGGCGCGTTCATATACAACAACGGTATGGCCGGCTCGAGTTAATTGTTGGGCTGCTGCTAACCCAGCCGGGCCAGAGCCAATGACGGCCACAGTCTTTCCAGTAATTCGA
>VGAF01000174.1 GCA_016870855.1 Actinomycetota bacterium
AAGAAGGAGGATTTGATTTGCGCTCTTTTCTTTTAAAGCTCCATTTGAGTCAAAATCATTAGTTGTAGCAAGCCGCTTCCCGTCGACCGAGATGAGCCTTGCGTTGAAGTTTTGATCTGTGAGTGCAGTTAAATCCCACCAAGTTGAGGCTATGAAAGCCATACGCTCGCGCTCTCGTTCCACGATTAAGCGAGTAGCAACAGATTGAACGCGGCCGGCTGAGATTCGGGGCATTACCTTTTTCCAAAGAACTGGCGAGAGGCGATAGCCGAAGAGTCGGTCCAAAACGCGCCGAGTTTCTTGGGCATCCACTAAGCGTTGATCGATATCCCTTGTTTCATCTACCGCTTTAAGGATTGCCTCTTTTGTAATCTCATTGAAAACCATCCTCTTAGCCGGAACCTTAGGGCGGAGAATTTCCATTAGGTGCCATGCAATAGCTTCGCCTTCCCGATCTTCATCGGTGGCGAGGATTAACTCATCTGATTCCTTTAAAAGATCTTTGAGCTCTTGAACTTTCTGTTTCTTATCTGGATTTACGACATATAGCGGCGCAAAGTCATTCTCAATATCTACACCTTCGCGCGACCAAGGGAATTTCTTATATTCCTTTGGGATATCGGCAGCGCGTTGTGGGAGATCGCGTATGTGACCGATTGAGGCCTCGACGATGTAATCATCGCCGAGGTATCCGCTAATCTTTCTTGCTTTCGCTGGCGATTCAACAATCACCAGCTTCTTAAGCTTTTTAGCCAAATTGGTTAGCCGATTGTTGTGGACTTACGGCGACCACGGACTAGCGCGGCAACAATGATTGCTGTTGCTACGAGCGCGATTGCCATATTTAGTGTGTCCTTACCTTCGAGTGAGAACTTCACAACGGCAGGAGTTACTAGAAGGCCGACTAGGTTCATAACTTTAATTAGTGGGTTGATTGCTGGACCAGCGGTGTCCTTGAAAGGGTCGCCAACCGTGTCACCAATAACGGTTGCAGCGTGGGCATCGCTGCCCTTTCCACCATGATGGCCATCTTCAACCATCTTCTTGGCGTTATCCCAAGCTCCACCAGAGTTAGCTAGAAATACCGCCATTAAAGTTCCAGTTCCGATTGATCCAGCTAAGTAAGCACCAAGTGCGCCAACTCCAAGACCAAAGCCAACAGCGATTGGCGCCATGACAGCTAATAGGCCTGGGGTTGCTAGCTCACGGAGTGAATCACGAGTACAGATATCTACAACGCGGCCATATTCAGGTTTCTCGGTTCCCTTCATGATGCCAGGGTGAAGTTGGAATTGATTTCTAACTTCCATAACAACGGCGCCAGCAGCACGTGAGACGGCATTAATTGCAAGGCCTGAGAAGAGGAATACAACTGAGGCACCAATTATTAGGCCGACAAGATTACGGATATCGCCAACATCGAGGATGCCTTGGAATTCTGGACCGAGGTTAGTAACGGTCGAGCCGAATTCTTTAACCGTATTCTTAATTGCATCTGTGAATGCACCAAAGAGAGCGGTTGCGGCGAGAACTGCGGTTGCAATTGCGATTCCCTTTGTAATTGCCTTAGTTGTATTTCCAACAGCATCAAGTGAGGTAAGGATTTTTGCGCCTTCACCCTTTACATCGCCAGACATTTC
>VGAF01000175.1 GCA_016870855.1 Actinomycetota bacterium
GCAGCAATCAACCCACTAATTAAGGTTATGAACCTGGTTGGCCTTCTAGTAACTCCTGCCGTTGTGAAGTTCTCACTTGAAGGTAAGGACACGCTAAATATGGCGATCGCGCTAGTAGCAACGGCAATCATTGTTGCCGCGCTAGTTCGTGGTCGCCGTAAGTCCACAACAATCGGCTAACCAATTTGGCTAAAAAGCTTAAGAAGCTGGTGATTGTTGAATCTCCAGCTAAAGCAAGAAAGATTGGTGGATACCTCGGCGATGATTACATCGTCGAGGCCTCAATCGGCCACATACGAGATCTTCCACAGCGCGCTGCCGATATCCCAGAGGAATATAAGAAATTCCCTTGGTCGCGCGAAGGTGTAGATATCGAAAATGACTTTGCGCCGCTCTATGTAATAAATCCAGATAAGAAACAGAAAGTCCAAGAACTCAAAGATCTTTTAAAAGAGTCAGATGAACTAATCCTCGCCACCGATGAGGATCGGGAAGGTGAAGCTATTGCATGGCACCTAATGGAGATTCTCCGCCCTAAGGTTCCCGTTAAACGGATGGTCTTTAATGAAATTACAAAAGAGGCAATCCTTAAAGCGGTAGATGAAACAAGGGATATCGATCAACGCTTAGTCGACGCCCAAGAAACAAGGCGTGTTTTAGACAGACTCTTTGGCTATCGCCTCTCCCCGGTTCTATGGAAAAAGGTAATGCCCCGAATCTCAGCCGGCCGTGTTCAATCAGTTGCTACCCGTTTAATCGTTGAGCGCGAGCGCGAGCGCATGGCTTTCATAGCCTCTACTTGGTGGGATTTAACTGCGCTTACAGATCAAAACTTCAACGCAAGGCTTATCTCGGTCGACGGTAAGCGACTTGCTACAACTAATGATTTTGACTCAAATGGAGCCTTAAAAGAGAAGAGCGCAAACCAAATCCTTCTTCTTGATGAAGCCCAAGCAAGTCACCTAGCAACCTCGGTAAAAAATGAAAAGCTCATCGTTAAATCAATCGAAGAGTCACCAAGAACTGAACGTCCAAAACCACCATTCACAACTTCAACGATGCAACAAGATGCTGGAAGCCGACTTGGTTGGGGCGCGCAACTAACGATGCGAATCGCCCAGAGCCTTTACGAAGGCGGTTACATCACTTATATGCGCACCGACTCTGTGAGTTTATCGGAGTCTGCAATAAAAGCAGCAAGAAGTTCTGCCAAATCTCTCTACGGCGCCGATCACATTCCAGACTCACCAAGATTCTATGAAGGAAAGACAAAGAATGCCCAAGAAGCACATGAAGCAATCCGCCCAGCGGGAGATAGCTTCAAAACTCCCGGTGAACTTGCTCCAGAACTAACCAGAGACCAACTAGCTCTCTACGACTTAATTTGGAAACGCACCGTAGCATCCCAAATGTCTGATGCAAAGAAGTTGCAGGCCCGAGTCGACTTTGATGTAAAAACCAAAGAGGGTAAAGATTTAACCTTTAGGGCAAATGGCTCAGTCGTAACCTTCCCCGGCTTTCTTGCTGCTTACGAGGATGTAACTGATGAAAAGAATGAAG
>VGAF01000176.1 GCA_016870855.1 Actinomycetota bacterium
ACCAAGGTTGGTTCGGTATAACGAGCAGGCGGTTTTGTTTCATGTGACTCAAACTTGTACTCAGTTACATTTATCTTCTGCCCTTCTTGCATCGAAGGTAGGCGCTTATCGGTCTCATCTTCATTCTTTTCATCAGTTACATCTTCGTAAGCGGCAAGAAAACCGGGGAAGGTTACGACGGAACCATTTGCCCTAAAGACTAGATCTTTACCCTCTTTGGTTTTTACATCAAAGTCGACGCGGGCCTGCCTCTTCTTTGCATCAGACATTTGGGATACGACGGTGCGTTTCCAAATTAAGTCGTAGAGCGCTAGTTGGTCTCTGGTTAGTTCTGGAGCAAGTTCACCGGGAGTTTTAAAACTGTCTCCAGCGGGGCGGATTGCTTCGTGAGCTTCCTGGGCATTCTTTGTTTTTCCTTCATAGAACCTTGGTGAGTCTGGGATGTGATCTGCGCCGTAGAGAGATTTGGCAGAACTTCTTGCGGCCTTGATTGCAGTCTCAGATAAATTCACAGAGTCGGTACGCATATAAGTTATGTAACCGCCTTCGTAAAGGCTCTGAGCGATTCGCATCGTTAGTTGTGCGCCCCAACCAAGTCGACTTCCCGCATCTTGTTGCATTGTTGAAGTTGTGAATGGTGGTTTCGGACGTTCAGTTCTGGGCGACTCTTCGATTGACTTAACGGTGAGCTTTTCGTTTTTTACCGAGGTTGCTAGATGACTTGCTTGGGCTTCATCAAGAAGAAGGATTTGGTTTGCGCTCTTCTCTTTTAGGGCTCCATTTGAGTCAAAATCATTAGTTGTAGCAAGCCTCTTCCTATTAACCGAGATGAGCCTTGCATTGAAGTTTTGATCTGTAAGTGCCGTTAAATCCCACCAAGTTGAAGCTATAAAAGCCATGCGCTCACGCTCGCGCTCAACAATTAAGCGGGTAGCAACTGATTGAACACGGCCAGCTGAGATACGGGGCATTACCTTTTTCCAGAGAACCGGGGAGAGGCGATAGCCAAAGAGTCTGTCTAGAACGCGCCTTGTTTCTTGGGCATCGACAAGGCGCTGGTCGATATCCCTTGTTTCATCTACTGCTTTAAGGATTGCCTCTTTTGTAATCTCATTGAAAACCATCCGTTTAACCGGAACCTTAGGGTGGAGGATTTCCATTAAGTGCCATGCAATAGCTTCACCTTCCCGATCTTCATCGGTGGCGAGGATTAGTTCATCTGATTCTTTTAAAAGATCCTTGAGCTCTTGAACTTTCTGCTTTTTATCTGGACTTATGACATAGAGCGGCGCAAAGTCATTTTCGATATCCACACCTTCGCGCGACCAAGGGAATTTCTTATACTCCTTTGGGATATCCGCAGCGCGCTGCGGCAGATCGCGTATGTGACCGATTGAGGCCTCGACGATGTAATCATCGCCGAGGTATCCACCAATCTTTCTTGCTTTAGCTGGTGATTCAACAATCACCAGCTTCTTAAGCTTTTTAGCCAAATTGGTTAGCCGATTGTTGTG
>VGAF01000177.1 GCA_016870855.1 Actinomycetota bacterium
GACCAGCGTTGCGATGAGAAATGCTAATGATGCTATCGGAATGCTCCAGACCGCGGAAGGTGCTTTGACCGAGATTTCTACAATGCTCCAGCGATTCAAAGAATTGGCGGTTCAAGGAGCAAATCCTGCTTTGTCGACAGCTCAACGCGGATTTCTTTCTGTTGAAATGGGTGGTCTCAAGTCGGAAATCCAATCCATTACAACGCGCACCCGATTCAACGGGACAAGTCTGCTCGGAGCTTCGGGCTCGCTTGAGTTCCAGACGGGTGAAACGACGACCGATACTCTCACTGTAAAGACCTTCGACGTGTTTACGGACACTACAAGGTTTGCGAAGTTGGTTGAGCTTGTCGGCAATACATTCACTGACGCAGATGGCGTAGGTCAGCTCAAGGAAGGTTCTGCATTCCAAGCACTGTCGCCGATTGTTGACTCTGCTATTGACGAAGTTGCAACCCAACGTGCTACTTATGGTGCTCAGGTCAACCGTCTGAATCACAACCTCAGTAACCTCTCTGCCTTGCACGAGAACCTTAGTGCAGCGAACAGTCGTATTACCGATACCGATTATGCAAACGAAACAGCACATTTGACGAAGACTCAGATTCTTCAGCAGGCAGCTACCGCTATGCTGTCGCAAGCCAACGCGCAACCAAACGTGGTTCTTGCTCTGCTCAAGTAATTTTGGTAATTCGTTAAAAATCCGATTCAGGAGATTTTGATGAGCTCGATTGCTTCCGTAAGCCCTGCGAGCACCGGTGGCGCGGGGGGCATGATAAGTAGATCTCCACCCCAGACTGTTGGTAACCAGTCCAGCAGCCTTGGGTCCGGGGTTGCAATACAAGTCGTTTCCGAGAAGATTTCTTCGACGAAGGCTGCTAATGCACCTACGGTTCAAGAATCTGCGGCCATAAGTAAAGAGTTCGTACAAGCCGCAGCCGAAAAGCTTAAGACCTTTGCCAGTTCGATGAACAGAGACCTTAATATCGATGTTGATGCTTCGAGTGGTCGTGCAATCATTAAAGTTGTTGACCCCAACTCCAATGAGACCATTAGGCAGATTCCAGGCGATGAAGCTATTCGCCTTGCCAGAACGATTGATTTCTTGTCTAGTATCTTTGTGAATCAGAAGGCTTAATTCGGCTTCATGTTTCTTGCCCGTCACCCTTTGCAGAGGGTTGGCGGGCTTTTCATTTGGGATAAAGAAACTATAGACCATACTATTTTTACGGCTGTCTTTTAGTTTTTGGTTAGCGAATTCGCCCCCCCCCACAAAAGTAGTGAGCTTTTTTAAGCTCCCAATCCTAGACTTTGCATTGAACATGTTTAGGTGTACGGGTGGTTTTGATTTTTTGTTTAGTGATCCATTAATTCTCCTATGCGGGCATTCGTAAGCGCTGCGCTTTCGCAGCTTCCTTTGTCGCAAACAGCGGCGCCACTTTTGGTGCTGCTGGTTTTGGCGCTTATGCTTTTACCGCTTCCGCCGATCGCACTTGATATTTTCTTTA